>JACNJZ010000045.1 GCA_014382295.1 Candidatus Desulfobia pelagia
TTTCGTTCAAGATCAAGGCGTACGAAAAATTTTACCACAGGCATATGTTTGATATTCCGAGGATAAAATTTTGAGTACAACGCAGAGATTGGATGAAAAGACAATTTTTCAAGGTAGCCTAAGGAGTTAAAGCTACCAATGGAATACAGAGCCGGCATGGTCAACCGTGTCTTTTCAATTCGTTTTGATGAAGGAGAGGATTTCCTTGAGGGTATGCTCGAACTCATCAAAAAAGAAAATATCCGCAACGGCTGGTTTCATGTTATTGGAGGGATTCGTGAAATTGATCTGGTGATCGGACCGAAGGAACCTGTCATGCCCCCTGACCCTGTCTGGCAGGAAATGCGTGACGTCAGGGAGACGATTGGAAGCGGTTCTGTTTTCTGGGACGAAAAGGATGAACCCAGAATTCATCTCCACGCAGCCCTGGGTCACCACGGCCAGACAGTTACAGGCTGCCTCAGAAAAGGTAGCAAGGTCTATCTTATCCTGGAAGTTATTCTTTTCGAAATGACCGGCTTTAACGCCAGCCGCCCTTGGTACCCGGAAGGGGGGTTTAATCGGTTAACGTTCCGTTAACCGGAATTATGAATTACGAATTAGAAATTACGAATAATCGAGTAATATTCTATATCAGATGAGTACCATCAATTCGTAATTCGTAATTTCTAATTCATAATTAAAAAAACATGTTTTCCTATCAAAAAACCAACCGCTACTTTGCCCAGATTGCCCGAGGCCTCGAAGAACTGGGCTCCGGTGAACTTGCCGAACTCGGCGCAACTGATGTGAGCCCTGCATACCGCGGCATCTATTTCCAGGCCGACAGGGAAACATTATACCGCATCAACTATCATTCCCGGCTATGCACCCGAATATTGGCGCCGCTGCTTCTTTTTGACTGTCACTCGACCAAATATCTCTACAAAACCGCAGTAAAAATGGACTGGTCCCAGTTTCTGACAACCCAGAACACATTTGCCATTGCGGCAACAACAGCCAACAGCAATATCAAACACTCCCAATATGCAGGCCTGACCCTCAAAGATGCCATTGCCGATCATTTCCGTGAAAAGTATGACTTACGTCCTTCGGTTGACACAAACAACCCCGACATCTGGTTCAATCTCCGCATCGACAGGAACAAAGCCACCATCAGCCTGGACACTTCCGGAGGCTCTCTGCACCGAAGGGGATATCGCAAGGAAACCGTCGAAGCTCCGATGCAGGAAACTGTTGCGGCGGCAATGATACGTTTCTCCGAATGGAATGGGCAACAACCTCTTCTTGATCCGATGTGCGGCTCCGGAACCATTCTCTGTGAAGCGCTGATGCATTACTGCAATATTCCGGCAGCATATCTTCGCACCCGTTTCGGTTTTGAAATGATGCCTGATTTTGACGAAGAACTCTGGAAAAAGGTCAAAAAAGACAGCAACAACAAAATCCGCAGACCTTCCAAAGGCCTTATCACCGGGAGCGACAAGGACCTCCAGGCCATAACTGCAGCAAAAATCAACTGCAGCATGCTTCCTCACGGCGAAAAGATTACCCTGCAAACAAAACCATATCAGGACATTGAACGGGTCGAAAACACCTGTATCATCACCAATCCCCCCTATGGAATCCGCATGGAGCACCACCAGAACATGGCCGGATTCATCGAAAAATACGGAAATTTTCTCAAAAACCGCTGCCCGGAATCAACTGCTTATGTCTATTTCGGCAACCCGGAACTCATAAAAGACATGGGCCTGAAGACCACCTGGAAGAAACCACTGATGAATGGCGGCCTCTCCGGTATCCTCACAAAATACAGGCTTGGAAAAAAACATGACGGATGATTCTGTTGAAATCCCCATAGACGGCACTCTCGACCTCCACACCTTTCACCCCAAGGACGTAAAAAGTCTGGTACCCCACTACCTCGAGCTTTGCCAGGAGCGCAACATCCTCCAGGTCAGAATAATCCACGGCAAAGGCACAGGGACTCTGCGCCGCACTGTCCACTCTCTCCTCGGAAAAAACAAAAAGGTCGCCTCGTATCAGCTTGATGACGGGTCCGGCGGCGGCTGGGGAGCTACGCTGGTAAATCTAAATCCTGCATAAACAACATATTCCACCACGAAGGGCACGAAGTATGCGAAGTTAGAAGAAAAAATCTTCGTGTTCTTCGTGCCCTTCGTGGTTCACAAAAATGCTGCCCAACTAGCACCAGTTCCCTCTGTTTTTTTTTCATCCTCTCATTTGACAAACCTAGCAACTTTCCTGCTATACTATTATCTATCATTACCTGTTCTGCAGAGATGCTTTAATTTTTTCACATTCAGGGATAGCAAAATATGGATAATATAATGGGCCAGACATTAAAAAAGAATGTTCGGCTGATGAAAACCAGTGTTACCAGGTATGCCGTCTATGGGGTTATTATAGCCTTTCTCGCCATCCTCGTCGCAACACTTACCACCTGCTATCTTGGACTACGGCAAAATAACTCTTAATGGAATTTACGAAGCGCAAAAAAGCAACATGACCCTCTGGGTGCTTGATGCCATGCCTTTTATTTTTGCTTTCTGGGGCCAGTATGTCAGCTCGATAATAGCCTATGAAGCAGGTGCCATGGTCATAGACCAGACCCAGGAATTACGGCAGCAGACGGCCGTCCTTGAAAACCAGGTCATGCATGATGCCACCCACGACTCACTCACGAACCTGCCGAATCGAGTTCTTCTCCGGGACCGGCTGGAACAGGCCCTGAACCATGCCATCCGCCACAAATATACGGCCTCCCTCATTATTCTTGACCTCGACCGATTCAAGGAAATCAATGATACACTGGGACATTACAATGGCGACCGTCTGTTAAAGCAGGTGGCAGTGCGCCTTGAAGGGGTGGTGCGGGAATCAGACACATTATGTCGTCTTGGCGGCGATGAATTCGGCATACTGCTGCCTATCATAAGCAAAAAAAAAGATATTCAGACCATTATCAAAAAAGTCCAGAAAGCCCTGGAAAGCCCCTTTATTCTTGAAGGGTTGACCCTTGACATCCAGGCAAGTATTGGCGCTTCAATCTTTCCAGATCACGGCAAGGACAGTGACACAATCATACAGCGCGCCGATGTGGCAATGTATGCCGCCAAACAGGACAAGCTTGGTTTTGCCATATACACGACCAAGATGGACAAATACAGCCCGCAGCGGCTTACCCTGATGGGAGAACTTCGCCAGGCCATTATCAACAATGATCTTGTCCTGCACTTCCAACCTAAGATCAACATCAAAACAAAAAGTGTATGCGGTGTCGAAGCCCTCGTCCGCTGGAACCATGAAGAGCACGGCCTCATGATGCCGGATGAATTCATTCCCCTTGCTGAACGAACAGGCCTGCTCCGACAGCTTTCCAGATGGGTTCTGAAGCACACCCTTGAGCAGACTGCAGCCTGGCATGAAAATGGAATCGCCATTGAAGTGGCAGTCAACATATCGCCCTCCACACTTCTTGACCCTGAACTCCCGGACACGATAACAGGTCTGCTTGCCTCCTATAAGCTACCGCGGGGAACTATTACTCTTGAAATCACGGAGACTTCCATCGTAAAAGATCCTGACTTGGCAATGGAGGTACTTCTTCGACTTGCAGATATGGGAATAAAGATTTCCATCGACGATTTCGGCACAGGCTATTCCTCTCTTTCCTACCTCAAAAAAATGCCTGCCAGTGAAGTCAAGATAGACAAATCCTTTGTCATGGACATGCTCGAAAACGAGAGTGATGCCGTCATCGTAAAAGCCACTATAGATCTTGCACACAATCTGGGTATGCGAGTAGTTGCAGAAGGCGTTGAAACCCAGGAAGTAAAAAACAGGTTAGAGGAGCTGAACTGTGACATAGTCCAGGGCTATCTCTACAGCAAGCCGCTAACCAGTCAGGACTTCCCCCCATGGTTTTCATCCTGGCAATCCAGCTGAGAAGTGTTCTTTTCTATTGACATTTTCTGATCTTTCTGGCCAATATGCTTGCAGAGTAACTGCTACATATTGCCTCATTATTTGTGTAATGAACGGCCTGCACATATGAGCAACCAACATAGACCAGAGAATGGAGGAAACCAGCGTGGCTTGCAAAACCAAAAAACAATGTAAATCATCAGGTGCTGCAAAAAAGGACACCAGTACAGCAAAGAAGACATCCACTGCTGCAAAAAAGAAAAAAACCATTCAGTCAACTGAGTTTTCTCTGCATGCACCAGATGCAACAGCTGTATTTCTGGCAGGGGATTTTAATGACTGGAACGCCGAGCAATATCCAATGCGCAAATTCAAAACAGGGATATGTACCAAAAAACTAAAACTCGCCCCCGGACGCTATGAGTATAAATTTATCGTGGATGGAGAATGGTGGACAGATCCTGCCAATGAAAATCGTCAGCCAACTGATGTAGGCGAAAACTCTGTTATTGAAGTCGGAGAAAATGTAATTAGCTAGTTGCTATCCAGAAAGGCATGTTTTCCAGATGGAGCCATTAGCAGTTAGCTGACAGCTAACTGCTAAAAAAAAAGCCGGAAGTACTTTTGATACAAGTACTCCCGGCTTTTTTTGTACTGAAGCTCAGACGATTATCGTTTATTCGTCTTCATCGGCTCCTGCAATCTTCAGCAATTTATCTCCGGGCTTCATGGCATCGCCAATCTTGACGGATATTTTGTCAACGGTACCGGCAATGGTTGCAATAATAGGCGTCTGCATCTTCATCGCTTCCAGAATAACCAGCTTATCACCTACAGCAACCTCCTGACCTGCTTCAACACTTACTTCACAGACGTTGGCCGAGAATGGTGCCCTCATATCGCCAAGTTTGCCAAGGTCTTCAATCTCCTCCTTGGAGAGAGTTACAGCCTGCGTTGCACCGGCAACCTGCTCAGCAGCCATAGTATATGTCCTCTGGTGATGGTTGACATTCAGGAAGACAGAGGTGTCACCATTTTCCTGTTTCTGCTTGGGACCGATTTCCAGGTGATGCTCCTTGCCATTATGATCCGTGAATTTAAGAACCTCACCAAGAATAAAACCGCCGCGCTTCAGAAAAATTGATGGAGGCAAAGTATAGACCTTACCGAATTTCTCCTCAAACTTGAAGAACTCAACAGCATCATTGGGGTGCTGCAGATACGTTACCAGCTGCTGCTCCGTGGGCTCTTTTCCAAGACGGTCTGTCAAAGTCCGGCGTTCTTTTTCGATATCCATATCTTCGATATCTTCCACCCCGCCTTCCTCTTCAAGTATCTTTTTCCAGTCGGGACCAAATGCTTTTTCGTAGATCCAGTCGGCAGGTTTGTAAAAAGGAAACGGACCGTATTTACCAAGCAGCAGGTTCTTCAAGTCACCTGAACAATTGCCGTATCGTTCTCCGCCAAGGACATTGTTGACCGCAGTGGTCCACAGGATCTGTGATCCTGGAGTAACACTCCAGTAATTGCCCAATTCAATCTGCACTTTCGGCAGCTCTTCATGCAGAATTTCAGGCATCTGATCGAGAAATTCCCCTTTGACAGCCTGCTCAAAACTGCTTCCCATGGCACCGCCGGGAAGTTTATGAATCTGTACGGTGGGCAGAAAACCTTTGAACTGGGATTCGAAATACTCATAATGCTGACGTTCATTACGCAGCACTTCCGAGGTTTCAATAACGGCGTCGGCGTCCACTCCTACTGCAGTCTTGCCATAGTCACTCAGCGTCTGGATAACCGACAGGATGGGTGGCGGACCAAAATAGCCGGTAAAGGCGTGATCCGCAGCATCAACAATATCTGCGCCATTCAAAACAGCGGCTGTAATACGGCCGATATCATTACCGTCAGTGTTATGGCCATGGTAATGAATAACGATATCAGGATATTTGTCCTTAATCGACGCAACCAGCTCACCGATCCGTTTCGGAGTACCAAGACCGCCATGATTCTTTATACAGAGAAGTATATCCTCTCCTGTGACATCAAGAATTTCGCCAACCTTGCTGACATAGAACTCATCGGTATGCTCGGGGCCTGTGGAGAAACAGATGCATGGCTCAAGAATCTTGCCGGCCTTCTGGACCTCTTCAAAGACCGCCTGCATGTTGGGGATGTGATTCATAAAGTCAAACACACGCCAGACATCGACATATTTTGCAAACTCCCGAACCGTCAGCCTGATAACATTCTGCGGATAAGGCCTGTAGCCGAAAAGGTTCACACCCCGGCACAGGGTCTGAAACATTGTATGGGGCATCTTTTCCCGAAGAAGCTTCAGCTTCAGGAAAGGATCAACCTGTTTACGGAGGATATCAACATGTACTGAGGCGCCACCGGTAATTTCCAGAGAGAAATAGTTGGCTTTCTCCCGGCTCTCTGCGGCCATCAGGTCAGTATGGAGCAATATCCTGTTTTTAAAATCAGACTGGGACAGATCCCGGGCTGTATTGGTGATATAATATCCGTCTGCTGCCCGAATCGTCTTGAGTACTTCCTTAATATCCATTCCTTGAACTATTCTGTCCATGGAGACTCCTTTTAAAAGTTTTAAGTCAAAAGATTTAAGTTTTAAGCAATAGATTTCAGGTGCATTCTACTTAAAACTTAACACTTAAATCTTAAAACTACTGTTTTCTGACTATATTTCTTAATCTAGACTGAAAAGCAACCGGCATCAACTCGCGTAGGGATTCAATTCCTTATGGTGAATCTCAGCTATGAGACTGGCGAGTTTACTTCCTTCAGAGATATCTTCCTTGTATTCGAAGAGATGCTTATGGGTTTCGAGGAAGGACGTATCAAAATCCCCTTTCTGAAAATCAGGGTCTTCCACCAGATTCAGATAAAAAGGAATCGTTGTTTTCGGGCCGGTGATGATATAATTCCGCAGGCATCTTCTCAGTCTGTCCACTGTTTCATTCCAGGAATAGCCATGAACTGTCAATTTCACCAGCAGGGAGTCATATACTTCAGGAATAGTAAAACCCTGGTAGACAAAACCATCAAGACGAACACCATAGCCACCCGGCGACCGATAGGTAGTAACCGTTTTTCCGCCTTCAGGCATGAAGTTATTCTGAGGATCCTCGGCGTTAATTCTCATTTCGATTGCATGGCCACGGATCTGGATGTCATCCTGGGAGAAAGACAATTTCTTGCCGAATGCCAGTTTGATCTGGGTCCGTACAATATCGATGCCAGTCACCATCTCGGTTACAGTATGCTCAACCTGGACCCTGGTGTTTATCTCCATGAAATAAAATTTGTCCTTATCAACCAGAAACTCAACGGTGCCGGCATTGAAATAGTTGGATGCCTTGGCAGCCTTTACAGCCGTTTCACATATTTGATCAAGAAGCGCTTTATCCGGAATCATGGAAGGGGCAATTTCTACCAGTTTCTGATGACGGCGCTGGATGGAACAGTCCCTGGTGCCCAGGTGAATGGTAGTACCTTCTGCATCAGCCATAACCTGGACTTCAACATGCTTGGGATTGATTACCATTTTTTCCAGGTACACACTGTCGTCATTAAATGCGGCCTTGGCCTCACTGCGAGCCTGGGGATACTCCTCTTTAAGCTGTGCATCGCTGTGCACTTCCCTGATTCCGCGGCCACCGCCGCCGGCCGTGGCCTTCAGCATTACCGGGTATCCGTATTGAGCGCAGAATTCCAGAGCCTCGTTCTCACCATCCTTGCCGGGAGAAAGATTCTGGGTTCCGGGAACCATGGGAATTCCTGCATCAGCCATAATCTGCCGGGCAATAACCTTGTTGCCCAGGTTATGAATGACTTCACTGGAAGGGCCAATAAAAATGATTCCCGCCTCTTCACACGCTTTGGCAAAATCAGGATTTTCAGCCAGGAAACCATAACCGGGATGGATAGCATCAACATCGTGCTCTTTCGCGGCTTTAATAACCTTTTCAATACTCAGATAATCAGACCGGGGGCCATCACCGATCCAGACAGCCTCATTGGCAATCCGGATATGAAGAGCCTCACTGTCCGGTGTTTCATAAATAGCGACAGCAGTATTTCCCAGCTCTTGAACCGCCCTGATAATCCGGATTGCAATTTCTCCGCGATTCGCGATCAGTATTTTTTTCTTCAAATGATCACCTCTTCGTTTAATTGAAAGTCTTACTTTTTATAATGAACTAACATTTTGATTGAAATTTTCTGCCTAAAACCAGACTTTCATAATTTATAAAAACAGAAACGGCCAATATAGCCGCTTATAAGCAGTACCTTTGATGGCGTCGTAAAAAATCCGACCTACTGCGTTGTAGCAATTTTCCAGGCACTAGGCACACCATATGTATGGCCTCGCACTTGAAAAATTGCTACGCCTTGTATATCAAACTTTTTACCTAGCCATCCCGAGACTTTTTACGAGATTGTCACCTTTGACAACCTGTATTGAACGGCGCATTATCACGGGGTCCCGCAAATCCTGCGCTTATTTAACAGAGCAAAGTAACAAAAAATATTTTTGGAGGCAAGGAGAATCGACTCCAGGCCCATCACGTCAAGGCCTTGACCAGGCCCGATCTGCGCAACACCCTGGACGCTGCCGCCTCCCTGAACAGGGCAGGATCCCCCCACACTTCAACCGACTTTCTGGCCCGGGTCAAAGCCGTATATATCAACTCGGAAACCACTACAGGAGAAGGGATGTCAGGCAGAATGAGAAGCACATGATCAAACTCTGAACCCTGACTTTTATGAACCGTCATCGCGTAGGATGTTTCATGTTCCGGCAGCTGCTGGGGAAGAAATGCACGGACAGCTGTTCCAGCGGAAAAATAGACCTGCGGCTGTTCCGCCACGCTTTTTTCCGCCCAGAAAAGACCTGAATCGCCATTATAGAGCTGCCGGCCATGATGATTCCGGCTCACCATGACAGGTCTGCCATGATACCAGCTCCCGCCAGCTCCCAAAACGTCTGATGCCATCCTGTTTATGGACTTCGACCCCATTGGCCCATGGCGCAATGCGCATAAAACGGCAAATCCAGCCATGCGGGACAATGCCTCTTCAGGTCCTGATGCCTCCAGGACATACTGCATGTGTTTCTGTATCCGTGACAACAGTTCAGCAGAAAACATATCGGCGGGAAAGCCTTCATGATCCCGCCAGCAGACATCCTTACATTTTTCATCCTTCAACAACACCAGCGCAGCCTCACCATCTCCCTCTTTTACAGCCCTGCTCACCAAGAAGATGCCGCTCTCTTCACTGAACCGGAAACTCTGTTTTAGTTCGACAAAAAAATCAACGAGTCCACCTGACGGGCCAACAGGAAGACCCGCCACACCGGCCGCCGAAGCAAATTCATTAAACTTACAGGAGAAACCTTCCCTGGAAGCCCGGCATAAATCGCCAAAGACGGCTCCCGGCTGCACCGAGGCAAGCTGATACCGATCGCCAAGAAGAATGAGCCGACATTTCCCGGGTATTGCCGCCATAAGCCGCGCCATGAGAGGCAGATCAACCATGGAAGCCTCATCGACAACAACTATGTCGGCTGGCAGGGGATTGTCTTTATTGTAATGAAATCCAGCCCTGCCGCTTCCAAGAAGCCTGTGCACCGTCATGGCCTCGGCGACCATCTTATCCTTAACCGCATCACTGCAGAACAGACCCTGTTTCGCACCGGCGAGGGCCTCCTGCAGTCGTGCCGCTGCTTTTCCTGTGGGGGCGGCCAGCATTATTTTCACAGGCCTGTCGCCTGCCATTTCCAGGCAAAGGGCCAGCACTTTTGCCACAACTGTCGTCTTTCCGGTCCCCGGTCCGCCACCTATAACACTGACCCTTTGCGAAAAGGCAACAAGACAGGCGACCTTCTGCCAGTTTATACCCCCACAATCTTCCTCTTCAGGAAATAGAAGCTCCAGGGCCCTTCCCACCTGAACCGAATCAATAGTGCCGATTCCAGCGCCTGTTCTTTCCCGCACAAAAGAGGCTACAGAGGCTTCATACATGTAATAGCGGTTCAGATAAAGAAGTGGGGGATCAAAAATAAGGGGAGCATTGCCGCCGGGTCCTGTCACAACATCGGTTGACTGGAGACTGGCGGACCATTCATCCAGTGACGGCAAACAGCCCTCACCACCTTCGGGAAAACAGCCGGCAACAGTTGACAGATCCAGACAGATATTTCCCTGGGCGGTATGCCGACTGACCAGCTTTACCGCAAAACGCAGGTCTGCATCGCGTTTTCCGGAAAGGCGTTCAATACATTCAGCCAGGTGGGTATCAAGTGCTGAAAAGGTCCCAGGGATTTTCATTTCTTCACCAGCATGTCACTTAAATCGTTAATGAGTTCCAGATCTGGAAGATCATAATAGATCCCGCAGGATTGACCACTTTCAGGACGCACTCCCCGTAAAAACAGATACACTATGCCGCCAAAATATGTGTCATAGCGATAATCGGCAATACGGGTTTTCAGATACTGATGCAGAGCCACGGTATAGAGAAGATATTGGAGCATATACATTTCCCGCACCATTACTTCCCTGAGAGTGTCTGCCCGGTAATACTCCAGGCGCTGGCCAAGATGATTTGATTTCCAGTCCACTATATAATAACGGCCGTTATATTCAAAAACGAGATCGATATACCCTTTCAGAAACCCCTCAACCTCATGAAAATCGAGACATTTCCCAACCCTTTCATCTATTCCGTGCTTTGCAAATATCTTCTGCAGTGACCGCTTTTCCGAGAGTGCCAGCGGAAAATAAAATTCCAGCTCCGTCAGACGCTGTTCTGCCCTGACCCTGCCCAGCAGCAGTCCTGGCTCACCTGAGACAAGAGGCGTATGAACCACATTCTGCAGCATGCCCAGAATAGCATCCGACCATTCCACGGCATAACCGTATTGCTGGAGTTTGCGGCCAATAGAGTCACGCACATGTTCTGCACCGGAGGCAATGTCACCAAAATCAAGATGCTCCAGGAGGTCGTGCATGAAAGTTCCGGCACCTGCCCCCCTGGGAAAGGAAAAAATTGATCGGTATTCTTCCTCCCCGCCCTGATCTTTATTTTCTTCCAGAACAAAATCCCGGTCCGGCATTTCAGCCCCGCCACCATGGCGGGTCATTCCACTGAAACTTGTCACCCTCCAGCTGCTTGTTATCTTTACCTCAAAAGATCGGCAGGAAAGGCTCTCAACACCCATTCTGCCGTCAAAGCAAACATCTTCGCCCTCTTCCACTACATTACGCAGTTCTATATTCGGCTGTCCCTTCTCCAGTAGAAGCTGGAGATCCTGCACAAACTCCTCATCAGACAACTTTTTATAGCGCCCGGCATCACCATGAAGCACCCAGGCCAGGGCTGAACTTTCAGCCGTGTTAAAAAGACCCCAGTAGAGATAGCAGCGATGCTTTGCCCTGGTCATTGCCACATAGAGCAGACGGATATTCTCCGCCAGCTCTTCGCGCCTGGCAAGATCCAGATGAACTCCGCTCTCCTCTGAACCAAAATCCAGGGCCGGCTTCATCGAGTTATCCGCCATATGAAAGGCAAACACACTCCCGGACTTCAATCGTGAGCCGCCCCAGGCAAAAGGACAGAAGACAATCGGATACTGCAATCCCTTGGATCTGTGGATGGTGACAATCTGGACGCGGTCGGCATCACTTTCAAGGCGAAGCTGATGCTCTTCCGCCGTCCGGCTGGCTCCCTGCCGCTTCAAGGCAAAATACTGAAGAAGTCCGCCTACCCCGGCCCGCTTTCCCTTTGCGTACTGATGGAGGACTTCGCCAAGGTGAAGAATATTTGTCAAGCGCCGCTCTCCATCAGCAAAACGCAGGCACTGGCAATGAACCTTTCCTGCCACAAGCAGCGTCCGTAACATGCGGATAAAACCTTTTGACAGCCACAATTCATTATACCTGTGAAAAGCTGTCACATGCCCCAACCATTCCTGACCGGTTTCAGCTCCCTCCATGTTTCCAACAGTGCCGCCGAGCATATCTGTTGCCAGGGCAGAGCGGATCTTTCTGTCACTGCCGGGGTCTGCCGCCGCCTCCAGAATACGTTCCAGCTCCCATGCTTCACGACTCAGAAAAAGGTCGCCAGTTCCTTGATGAACACTGACCACATTACAGGATGCCAAGGCCTCTTTCACCAGCTGCGCCTCTCTGTTGGTCCTGACCAGTACGGCTATATCATGGGGGCAGATCGGCCGTTGACCGATCTTTGCCTCCTCGTCTCTGCCAAGATTCAGCAAACGGCTTATCTCTCCTGCCATATCCCGGGCAATTCGTCGCTTAGCATCTGGGCTTTTTATTCTCTTTTTATCACTTTCCAAACGATTGAGGATACACAGCTTGAGACCGGGCTCCTGATTCCCCCGGATGGTCAGATACTCCCTGTCTGTGATTTCCGGAGCGTGCACCGGAGCAAAAGAAATATCCTCATCACAGAAGACGTTATCCCGTCCTGCAAAAAAAGTGTTTACCGCCGCAATAAGTCCAGGAGCCGAACGATAGTTGAACTCCAGCGATCTTCCTGAGCCAATATCACTGATAGCCTTTTTGTAGGTGAAGATATCGGCGCCGCGGAAACTGTATATCGCCTGTTTTGGATCGCCGATAATATACAACAGTGAACCTGGATCGCCCTCGTAGATTGTAGAAAAAATAGAATACTGGACCGGATCTGTGTCCTGAAATTCATCAATCAGGGCAGCAGGATATTGCCTTCGAATAGCCGCTGCCAGAGCCTGGCCGTTTCCCCCTGACAGTGATTCATCCAGCAGCACAAGCAGATCATCAAAGGAAAGTATATTTTGCTTGTTCTTGCGGACTCTCAACTCAGCACTGCAATAGCGCATCCACTGCTGCTGAAGGGCGCAGACAAGGTCATCATACAGACGGCACAGTTCCGTGTCCCGGGCTAGAAACTCTCCGCACTGATCAAAAAAAGAATGGCTGGGCGGATCGGCGGCCTGCAGCGTTCCCTTCTCAATGGATTCAGTGGTGAATTTCGAAAAAGAGGCGGGCAGCTTACCGGGCAACAGTTCCCGTCTTTCTAAAACCCTTTCCAGATCAACAAGGTACTCCGGGATTTTCTCTTTTTTGTAGGAACTCTGTTTAAACCCATCAAAGTTCAAGAAAATATCTTTTATGTGCTGGCGGCATACCTGCCAGCTCTGACGCAGCTGCTCAAATGTCCTGCCGTACTCTTCTTCGCGCCTGACCCCTTCCCTGCTTTCGAAAAATCCCTCAACCCAGCTCTCCTCAACAAACGGCAGAAAAACAAGATCCCTGCGATAATGCCTCATCAGACTGGACAGGGACTCCGGAGCCATCTTCCTGACGGCATGTTTTATAAAACCGGGCGAGCACCTGTTGATGGTAAGACGCCAGAAATCCATGCCAACCTGATGCAGAAGATCATCGACATCGGCCACCAGTTCCGTATCAAACAGGATAGAGCTTTCCAGGCCATTTTCCCGCAGCATCCTCTGACAGAAACCATGTATGGTAAAAATGGAAGCCTCATCAAAATTACGCAGAGCCTCCTGCAGCCGATGTTTTGCAGGAGCAAAATCACCTGTTTCTTCCAGAAGTCCAGAAATGAAACCATCAGAAGAACGTCCCTTTTCAAAGGCCGAAAGCACCTTCAGGATCATTTCACGTATCCGGGTGCGCAGATCTTCTGTTGCCGCCTTGGTATAGGTCACGACAAGGATAGTATCAACCGTCAGGTTTTTCTCGATAAGGAGCCTGACAAACAGCGCGGAGATCGTATAGGTTTTCCCTGTCCCGGCACTGGCATCAATGAGATGTGCTCCGGACAGGGGGGCTGAAAAAATGGCAAATGGCGGAGCAGCAGAATGCGTCATGGCATGTCCCCTCCGATTTCATCCAGATGACTCAGCAGGGGCATATACATTTTACGGGCAAGATCCTCAAAACGGTCACCCAGGGGGTGGGTATCATGATAACGGAAGGAAAAATAGATATCATCACATTCCCTGGCAGGATTATACTCCCCTGCCCATTTCTCCCTGGCATCTGTCCGGGCCTTTGCTTCCTTTCCTTCTGCAGCCCACCGAGCAAAAACATATGATGTTTCAGTAAAAAACGGAATGGGCTCCGACAGACCCTGCCAGTATATATCGAGGAGAACGTTCAATGCAGCAGAGGGATTTGCCACAGGCCGCAGCTGCAATGTTTCGTCCCTTGTCAGGATCGTTGTTGTCCGGGGCAGCGATGTGTTCTCTTCAGCCTGGCAATTCAAAAGCAGATGCATGACCCAGGCCCGCAGCAGGTCCTTTCCTTTCAAGGACGCGCAACGTGCCAGGAGAAGTCCATTATCACGGAGATCAGGCAGCCGGCCCTGCACATAGAAATCACCGCATTGCACATCCACATCAAGGGGAAGGCCTTCCGTGAGACAATACTGACGGAGACGTTCCGTAAAAAGCAAGACATCATCGACAATCTCTGCACCGAATATGTCTCCGGGCGTTCCATGGGGCAGCATGCCTTTTGCCTTCAGAAGGGGCACTATCTCACCCTTTTCTTTTTCAGCAAACATCAGGGATACGGCATCATCAGACAGCTGATACCTGCTTAACCCGTCAATGCGGACAGGTTCATCATCTTCAGCAGACTCCATAGGCCTTCGAAGGACAATATCAAGCCGCCGGTTACAGAAAAAACGAACAGGATGCAGTATAAAAGCAATCAAATCCTGCATGGCAACCTGCCGGAACTCACTATCTGGAGGATCAAGCGGAAGATCCTGCCAGAATCCGACATCGGCATCGGCCCCTGCCAGGAGTTTTTCTGCGGCACGACAGTAGATCTCATCATAACTGAACAGCTTTCCGGATCGGAAATAATCCGGGCTGAAGGCCTGTAAACGCTGCCTGGTTATCAGCTCTGGCTCTTCCTTTTCGCCCTCTTCCAAGCGGCAGGTCCGTGACACATACTCAAGCAGCTCAGACACCAGAACCGAAGGCGGCAGGACAGAATCATCCCGGACAGACTGGCCGACAAAACTGACATAAAACTGTTTTCGTGCCGACAGCAGGGCTTCAAGGAACAGATAACGGTCGTCATTCCTGCGGCTGCGATCACCGGGTCGGGGCTTTTGTGCCATTCTGTCAAAACTCATTACCGGCTGAGGCCTGGGGAAACTGCCGTCTTCCATGCCAAGCAGGCAGATTACCTTGAAGGGAACCGCCCGCATGGGAAGCATGGAACAGAAAGTAATGCCGCCCGTCAGATACCCATAAGGTGATTTTTCCTGTTCCAGCATCTGCCTGATATACGCCTTGACCACTTCCAGAGGGATACTGTCTGCATACGCTGCCCGATCCTGGTATGAGCCCAGAGAGGAGATCAGCGAACGCAGGAACAGGGCATCCTGTTCCTGCTCCTGCCCCACGGCCAAACATTCATCCAGAAGATCGAGAAGAAGCCGTGACCATGTGCTCAGATCCCAGCTCTTCTCCAAAAGCTCTATATGCCTGGCTATACAGGAAAAAGCGGCCATCAGACGGCCCAGGACATCCCCATCTCCCTCGTCTATCCCGTCATAGGGAAGAACTCCTTTAAAAAGCACTCCGCCTGACATGACATATCCGAGAAGGAGCCGGTCAAAACCGGCTCGCCAGGTATTTTCAGAAAAACCAGGAAGCCCCAACGCCTGTCTGTGCCCCTGATCCCTGCCCCAGCGAATAGCTGTCCCCTCAAGCCATTCAGCTATCTTTTCCAGATCATTTGTCAGCCCGAACCTGGCCTGAACCGGCTGATAATGGAGAACCTCCTGTATCCTGCTGTTCTCAAACCGGCTTCCTGCCAACTCAAGAAGGGCCAGAAAACTGTCGGCCAGCTGATTCTGTCTGCCCATACTGCTGTCAGCTATCATAAAGGGCATATAACGGTGATCGTCTGTTCCCAGTTCAAAAACAGCCTGAACAAAAGGGGAGTAGACTTCAATATCCGGCGCCATGACAATAATATCCCGGGGCCGGAGGCTCTCATCCTCTTCAAAGAGAGAAAGCAGATGATTTTGAAGCACCTCCACTTCACGCATGGGACTGTGGCACGAATTAACCACGATTGAGCCATCATACCTCCGGCCGCAATCACCTTCAGAGAGATCAAGAATATCCCGCTGAATGGACTGCAGCACGGTGTCGCCATCAGGAGCGGCATAGCAGTCTCTTTCCTGGAAATCATATTCCTGCAGCATGGCGAGAAAATCCCTCCCCAAGCCGCCCATGGATGCCAGCAATGAATTCCCTGTTTCCAGATAGAGATCCTCTCCGCCGGCACCGTGCTTCCTGGCAAAGTAAAATTTTTCTCTTTCTGATTGTATATCAGCCCACCACTGGCAACAGGGATTCAGGTGAAAAAAACAAACATCACACTGTCGTGCAAGTGCGTTAAAAACCTTGAGGAACAGGGGGGGAAGAAGGGAGATACCGAATACGGAAATCCGGCCGGGAAGCGGTAGATCATGCCCACACTCAAGCCTTTCCGCAAGCATTTGAAGGATACTCGCCCTGCTGGTCAGATTATATCTGTTGACAAGCATTCTCCAGAGAACAGCCTGCCAGTCAGTGTCTTCACCTCTTTCCCAGCTGCTGACAACATCCGGACGATAAACTGCATATTGATCAAAAAGGCCGGCAAGAGTCCGGGCCAGCTGATATTTCTTCAAAGGAGCGTCAGTATAATTACGGACAGAAAAAAAAACAGGACTGTCAGGCAAATCCTGAAACAGATTCATAATCTGCCAGACAGCCTCTTCCCTGTTATAAAAATGCAGGCCGGAACTCTCCGGCAGAATCAGCCGGGTAATATCTTCCAGAATTTTATTGGGAAAAGGAAAAGAGCCATTAGCCCAGACGGACAACCGGGAGGCCAGAGCCATGGAGAGCCATCGCGCCATCCCCTGGCTTTGAACAACTATCGTCTCTGCCTGCAATGGATGGAGTGGCTCCTGCTGCACTATATCTGCCAGCTGCCCAACCAGATTCTCCATACTGTTGCTAGAAATGAGGTAAAATGCCATCGGCGCAATGTACTGTATCCATTGGTCTCCGCAAACATTATTTTGCCCACAAAATTCACAAACAATGCTTCATCCACATGAAAACCCCTTTCCGGGCAGACAAGCATGTCCTGCAAATGGTTTTCCCTTTTCACACGAGCACAACTGTCCCAGTTTCCCCTCATAACCCCTTCAATTCGTACATTTATTCAATTTGACTTTCCTCGTTTCTTTTTGATAGCATTTATATTGTGAATATGTAGAGACATATCCGCTAAACGATAACAGACAGAACAGAAACACGGTCTGAGGGCGCAACCATGAAAAAGAATAAAAAATCATCCGATAGAATCAACAAAAGCCTGATCATTGCCGCAATAGCAGCAATCTTTTACCCGCAGGGATCTGTGTCTGCTGGTGCAGTTGATTATACTGAGTTCAGCCTTGAAGAATTAATGGATATAATGATTGTTTCCGCTTCCAAGAAATCGCAGAAAGCTTCAGAGGTTGCCGCTTCAGCATTCGTAATCAACCGTGAAGACATACAGCGCTATGGATACCGGACACTTGGAGAATCGCTGCGCAGAATCAGCGGCCTCTATATCAGCTCCGGCCGCGACTATGAGTATCTCGGAGTGCGAGGTTTCAGCCTTCCTGGTGATTATAACACCAAGATACTTATTCTTATCGATGGTCATCGCCTCAACAGCGCACTCTACGATCAATCCTATATTGAAGAGGGTTTTCCTGTCGACATAGAGAGCATAGAGCGCATTGAAGTGGTCAAAGGCCCGGGCTCAGCCATGTGGGGAACCAATGCCCTGTTTGCCGTCGTCAACGTCATAACCCGCACGGCAAGAGATATTGACGGGGGAAGAGTGACTGCCGAAATTGGAAGCCATAACCGACAGAAAGGACATGTAGAATACGGGAAAGTCCTCGACAACGGGCTTGAGATTGCAGGAAGCATCAGCGGCCTCGGGTCTGACGGAGAAAATCATATCTATTTTCCTGAACGTGACCAGCCCGGATTTCAGTTCAACAACGGTGTCGCCTCAGGAATTGACGATGAGGATGCCTATAAGGGCTATCTCACTCTCACGTATAATGATTGGAAATTTTTATTCTATAAAAGCAAGCGCGACAAAAATTTCCCTGCCGCACAATGGGACGGAGCTTTCAATAAAAACGAGTACTCAACCGATGAGAACACCGCTTTGGAGCTGAGTTATAATACCTCTGTTTTTGATGAAAAGAATGGCCAACTGGCCATACGATTCTTTTATGACAGGTCTGATTACTACGGTGAATATCCATATAACTATGGTGAAGGATGGTTGGGAACAACGGTAGATAACAAGGATGAAGGTGATTCAAAACAGCTGGGGGTTGAGATGCGACTCAGTATGGATGTGACTGAAGACCTCGGGGTTACTGTCGGGGTTGAAGCCCTGAAAGTCACAGCAATCCACCAGAAGAACTGGGATGACAGCCCTCCCGGCTGGGAGTGGTTATATCTGGATACAGGCACAAAAGACAATCGATACCACACCAAGTCCTATTATGCGCAAGGCGATTATGCACTACTCGACAACCTGAACCTGGTTGCCGGAATTCGAATGGATGATTATTCAACATTTGATGCTCAATACAGCCCGCGTGCGGCTCTCATCTATCATCCAACCGAAACGACAACATTGAAGCTGCTTTACGGCGAAGCCTTCCGTGCGCCGAACAACTACGAGCGGTTTTATGACGATGACTCCTGGCAATTAGGCAATGAGAACCTTACCCCTGAAGAAATCAAGACATGGGAATTTGTCTGGGAGCAGAAAATAAGCAACCATACACGCCTCGTCGCCAATATCTACCGGTTTGAAATGAAAGATCTCATCCTCCAAAACGAAGATCCCGTCGATTTTTCTCTCCAATTCCAAAATACAAAAGGGGTCACCAGTGACGGTGCGGAGTTGCAACTGGAATCCCACTTTAAAAACGGCATTACAGGCTATTTAGGCGTCAGTACGGTTAATACAACTTTTGATGAAAACGATTCACGCCTGGATAATTCACCGACGTTCAGTGCCTCTGGCGGACTGTCAATTCCTCTCTGGTCAAAAAAAATGTTTGTATCTCCTGAATTCACATACGTTTCAGAACGAAAAGCATCCCTCACCGACGGCGATGTTGGATCCTGTTTTCTGACAAATCTGAGCGTTGCAACAGGAACTCTTTTTGACAATCTCAACATGTCGTTCAACGTATACAACCTGTTTGACAAAGAATGGAGCGTACCGGCGGGAGGCGAACATTATTTTTACGAGGACGTTTCTGGAAGCTATCCCTATTTTAATATTCCCCAGGATGGCAGAACCTTCAGGTTCCAGTTATCTTACCGATTTTAATGTAAATTCTCAAATGACATAACGACGAACAATGACGCCTTGACCCAGGAGGTTCCTAAGGCATGAGTTATACTTTTCAGGAAAGATCAAAAGCATTGGCACTGGTGGTAGACGATGATGCGTCCCTCAGGGTGGCCATGGAAGCGGCACTGCAGAAAGCCGGATTTGAGGTGATCGAGGCGGAAAGCGGCCGGGAGGCAATAGCCCTGTTCCAGGCAAAGAAACCGGACCTTATCCTGCTTGATGTCATCATGCCTGGAATGGATGGATTTCAAACCTGCAGCACCATCCGGGATCTCCCGGGCGGCAAACACGTCCAGATCCTGATGGTTACCGGACTCGATGATACCAAGTCAACAGAACGTGCCTTTGAAGTCGGCGCAAACGATTTCATCTCGAAACCGCTCAACTGGCTTATGCTGGGCCATCGGGCCCGATATATGGAACGGGCGGGGCGTTCGTATAAAGAACTGATCAAGAGTCAGCAACGTCTGGCCAAAACCCAGAAACTTGCCAAACTAGGCAACTGGGATATCAATCTGTCCACCGGCAAATTCCACTGCTCTTTTGAAGCAAGGCGTCTTTTAGGATTTGAAAATGCTTCTCACTCACTCACCTTCGAGGATTTCCTGACACCGATTGTTGTCCAGGAACATCACAACGTAAAGACAGCAATAAATAATGCCGTTAATACCAGAAAACCATTTTCCGTAAACTACCTGATCATTCTTCCCGACGGCAGCCAGCGACACATCTTGAACCAGGGAGAAATACTCCCTGACGACACCGGTGCAGCTGAAATAATGCTTGGAGCCATCCAGGATGTCAGTGAATTAAAACTGGCAGAAGAAGAAATCCGTCTGCTGGCTTTTTATGACGGCCTCACCGGACTGGCTAACCGGATGCTGTTTCACGACCGCCTCGAGCAGGAAATCAGTAAGGCCAAAAGATATAAACAGTATTTTGCCCTGCTCTTCCTTGATCTTGACCAGTTTAAAAGAATTAATGACCTCTATGGCCACCATATAGGAGACCTTCTGCTGAAAAACGTCTCGGAAACCCTCCAGAAGTGCGTCCGCACCAGTGATACCGCATCAAGAATGAGCCGGGATGAATCAGAAACGGTCATTGCCAGATTTGGCGGAGATGAATTCATTATCTTACTCCCGGATATTAATGAACCCGAAAACGCCGCCAAAATAGCAAACAGGATTCTTCATGAAATACCCAGCACTTATGATCTGGATGGTCATGATGTGTCGATTACAACCAGCATCGGCATCAGTGTGTATCCCGCAGATGGGGACAAACCAGACATCCTGCTTCGCCATGCCGACTCAGCAATGTACCATGCCAAAGATACCGGTCGGAATAACTATCAGTTTTATGAAGAATCCCTCAATGCTGTTGTTACCGAAAGATTCTCCATTGAAAAAGATCTCCGCAAGGCTCTGGAGCAAAATGAATTCCTTCTCTACTATCAGCCGCAGATAAATCTTGCTACCCGTAAAATTGTCGGGGCAGAAGCCTTAATCAGATGGATCCATCCCCAGAAGGGCATGATTCCCCCTGACAAGTTTATTCCAATTGCAGAAGAATCCGGCATTATCATTGATATCAATAAATGGGTCATCCAGACGGCATGCCAACAGAACAAAAAATGGGAGCAGCTTGGATTTCCTCCTGTCAGAATTGCCGTAAATCTTTCGGGATATCAGCTTGCTCATCAAAACCTTATTCAAACAATCAAAGAGGCTCTTGATGCAGCAAATCTTGATCCCAAAAACCTTGAAGTAGAAATTACTGAAAACATTCTGATGCAGGAAGAAGCAAACTCCATTAACATTCTGAACCAGATAAAAGATCTTAAACTCCGCATAGCCCTCGATGATTTTGGAACAGGGTATTCCTCCCTGAGCTACCTGACCTCTTTCCCTGTTGATGTTCTAAAGATCGACCGCTCTTTTGTCATGTGCTGCACAGAGCAGAAAAACAACCTGATCATCATCAGGGCAATAATCGCCATGGGGCACAGCCTCGGCATGAAAATTGTCGCAGAAGGTATTGAAACGGAAGAACAGCTCAAGCTCATGACGGCATATGGCGTGGACGAAGCTCAGGGCTATTATTTCAAGCCGCCTGTCTCCCAGGAAGATTTTGTCAAACTTCTTGAAAAAGGGACGCTGTAATCCAAGAGCAACTTCAAACTGCTCCTAAAACCTTTACCGGACCTCTTACTATGAATGGGAAGAAAAAATCCACAGCCAGTGAAACAAAGAAAAAAAAAGCCGCGGCTCTCCGGCTGGAGATGATGCGAACCTATCTGGCCGGCCTGATGGATGACGACAATTACCAGAAGTTAAGCCAATGCAGCCCCCAGGTCATCGAACCCATCTTCAACGGCGCCATCCGTATGGATCCCGCCTCTATATTTATCAATACCGGATCCGACAGAGACATTGACTACGTCCGAAAGATGGCTCTCGCAAAAAGGGAAGAATTACCTCTCGCCATCAAAAAACACACCTATCATTTTGATGGCCCCAACGATCAGGGACGCGACACCGCCAACACCAAATACCTGGCTCATTCCAATACAGAGATAAGCTCCCTCCAGCAGAAAGAGGAACATCGGGCCGGGATCCTGGAAGTCCGCAATATTCTCAACAACATCATGACCGGAAAGGAGATGATCGTTACCTTTATCTCCAGAGGGCCTGTCGGCAGCCCCGTGGCAGATCCTACCCTGCAGGTGACAGATTCCTTTTACGTTATCCACAGCGAATTCCTTCTCTATAGAATGATGACTCCTGAGGAATTCTCACATGACGTCAGCCAGAAAGGATATATGTTCATCAACTATCACAGTGCCGGGAAACTGACCAGCACCAACGTCTCTGCCAACCTGCAGAACAGAAGAATATACATGGATGTGGAACGTTTCCGTTCCTACAGCACCAACAACCAATATGCCGGAAACTCCATTGCCCCAAAAAAGATAAATCATCGTTTCGGCAACATGAATAACCTGCGAAACCACTTTGGACAGCGGCTGGATGAACATATGTTTATCACCGGTTTCGATGTCGCCGGAGAAACGATCTACTTTGCCGGCGCCTACCCCAGCGGATGCGGCAAGACAGGAACAGCCATGACCGGAACCCATCTGATCGGTGATGATCTGGCCAAGATTTTTATTGATTCGGCATCTGGAGAGGTACGTGCCGTCAATCCGGAAAAAGGCATGTTCGGTATCATTGAAGGAGTCAACCGGGATGATGACCCGGAAATCATGACACTCCTTGAGGGAAAAGAGAATGAAGTTATTTTTTCCAATCTTCTTGTCAGCGACCAGAAACCATACTGGATTGGCATGGGAGAACAACTGCCGGTAAAAGGAACCAATTTCAAAGGCGAATGGACTTTCAAATCCAGAGAGCCGGCATCGCACAAAAATGCCCGCTTTACCCTTGCCCTGGATGCCATTGAAAATTATGACCCGGAAACAGAAAACCCACGAGGAGTGAAAGTAAGCGCCCTGGTATACGGCGGCCGCGATTATGCAACCATGCCGACAGTTGTCATGGCACACGACTGGATGAATACGGTTGTCCATGGGGCTATCATTCGGTCGGCCACCACCGCTACCGAGATTGGTGCTGACGGCAGTGAAAAACGGTCCCCTTTTGCCAATGAGGCTTTTTTCCCGGGACCCCTTGGACAATATATCAACCATTATAAAGCCTTTGGAGAAAACCAGGATATTGCCCCAGATAATCTGCCCAGCGGCTTCCAGGTAAACTACTGGCTGCACAAAAGCGCCCGCGGCACTTTGGCTCCAGGGGAACAGGACGGCCTCATTGGCGAAAAACGCGACACCAAGGTCTGGATGCGGATCATGGCCCTCATGCACATGGAAGACGTCGAAGCAATATGGACACCCATCGGCTCCATTCCCAAATACAGTGACCTCAAAAAGCTGTTTACGGAAATTACTGGCAAGGAGTATTCAAAAAAGACATACACAAAACAGTTCTCGCTCTATATCGACAACCTGATCAAGCGGGTGGATATGTCAGCCAAGGAATTCGCCAGAGAAAAAGGTATGCCCCCTGAGTTTTTTCATGTACTCGACACCTGGAGACGCGATCTGATAGCCTTAAAATCTACTATCGGACCGATTGTCACACCCGACCAGATGATCGAGTATGTTGCCGCCAACGTGGATGATTGAAAATCTCAAAATTGAACACATCCATTCTGAAGCCGGCAAATATGTTACTGTCAGCATAGGTATATGCGACAACGCGACACTTTCCACTCCCAACGAGATTATTACCGATTCAAACACAGCTCTCCAGCAGGCAAAGACAGAAGGCCGAAACAGACTCATCTGTCTGCATCACAACGAAGAGCCGAACCCGTCATAACAACATCCACCCCCCCTTCATCGCCATGAGAAAACCTACCTGTATAACACCAGAGGGACTTTTCCAGTACAGCCTCCATCAACCCGAATACCCCGCCGCCAATCTGCGGGAGCATGATGCGGTCTCAGCGCTTGGCAAATGCAATAATGAGGTTGTCGATAATCAACGTAATTTCCCGGCAGAATCCATCACGGTTACCGGTGCCGATCACATCTATGAAGTGCCCAATGCCTTTCCCTTCAAGGGCACTACCTTTATCAATTCCCGATGGGCCGACCGAAACGCAAGGGCTCCCCAGACCATTGGCCTGAAGCCGCCTGCATCTTCATCCTTTTCAAAAACGGTAGCAACATGGCTGACCGACACCGGCAACACGCAAACGGATCTTGACAGTCTCTTCAAGGTCCTGCCGGAAGGAGTGCTGCTTGCCGTAGCCACAACATCAGCAGATCCCGAAGACCTCGTGCGTCTTGCCAGGCTCTCGGCGGAATTTATTGTCGGAGATGATGGCATCCCATCAGGACTCGTATACAGCGAAGGCGAACATGGACCCCGCCCCCGGATCAGCCGACATGACCTGTTTGAAACCGTGGCAAACAATCCCCACCTGCCCGATGCATACAAGAATGTTATGGTTCTGCGCCCCGGAGCCCAGGGAGGAAGTGAAATAGTAGGCGACTGGAACGCCGGGGATGAGAAGAGCCATATCTTTGAATATCTCCGCCGCAATTCTTATATCGGCTGGGGCCACTATGCCGCCAACATGGCAAATGATTCCATCCGATACAACATAGATGATCTCAGCAAAGAGGATATGACCGGAATGCGCCATCTCTATTACCAGCGCACCTTTGTCCGACTTGCCGAAGAACTTGGCATTCCACTGCCGGCAGAGCATAAGCCCCTCAACGCGGATGACCTGGAATACCTTCGGGAAACCATTCTCTCCGTCCTGCACACAGGTACCAAAATCAAATTCAACTCGACACTCTGGGGGTGGAATTTCGGCTTCGACTTTGCGCCTTCCAGATACCGCCTCCACGCATCTCATCAGCAGATCCATCAGCAGTTTGCAATGCTGCCGCGAACGCTGCCTGTCTACCTCAACGGCAGCAAAACCGACCAGACCCACGAAGGCTATGGGGCCGGAGATCTGGTGCGGGATTTTGCCATACGCTACCGCCGGGAAACAGGCCAGTCATTATTTGACGACTACATTCGCTGTATTCGAAACAATAAACGAATGGACAGTCTCAACAATGCCGAAGAAAGTCTCATCATCCATGAAGACAAAAACTGTATTCTCTTTGTCCCCAAAGCCCAGACATCACAATGGGAAATCCAGCTGATGACACTGGGGCCGATTGGCAATATTCTCGAGGCTGATCAGGAAACAAGGGATTCCCTTGATGCTGCAATACTCATTGCCCAGCGGATTCTCGCCCGTCTTGGGGCAAAAATGGTAACCTCCATTGAATACTCAAAACGGCTTGACAATCTCGACACGGACCAGCACCTGATCTATGCCTTTCTCCCCCGCCTTCCCCAGTCACCGGGAGCCTTCAGCGAAGCCCAGCTCCGCTGGATCATGGGCCATTACCCTGAAGATTTCGCCGCCGCCTGCCGGGCCCAGTTGGGTTAATTAAAGATTACCACCACGAAGAACACGAAGAGCATGAAGAAAAAACATATAAAACGCTTTTTCTTTTGTTTTTCTACATGCAGTTCTTCGTGTCCTTCGTGTCCTTCGTGGTTCCACACAATACAGAAGACCTATGGAGTCCGGCCAATGCCACCCGCCCTTTATATTTTGGCAAAATATTTTCGTGTATTTCCGTGGGTTCTGTGGCAAACTATCTCTCCAAATTTATATACATTAAAAAATCCCATGAGGCCCTTTCGGTTCTCTGTGAAATTTTGACAAGGCAACACAATGACGAAAACAGGATATTACGGCAACTGGGGCGGAGCCTTTATTCCAGAAGTGCTTTATGAAACTTTCCGGGAACTCAATACCGCCTTTGAACAGGCAAAAAAGGAACCTGCATTCTGGCAGGAGTATACGGACCTTATGTCCACGTATTCATGCCGGCCCACTCCCCTCACCCATGCAGAGAATCTCAGCCGTCACTTCGGCGGCGCCCAGATATATATCAAGAGAGAAGACCTCAATCATACGGGAGCACATAAAGCCAACAACGTCATGGGCCAGGGACTTCTTGTCAAACGAATGGGCAAGAAACGTGTTATTGCTGAAACCGGGGCTGGCCAGCATGGAGTAGCCACGGCAACCATGGCCGCCAAATTCGGGTTTGACTGCACTATCTATATGGGTGAAGAAGATGTCATGCGGCAACGCCCGAATGTTTTCTGGATGGAAAAACTCGGTGCAACCGTGGTGCCGGTCACCTCCGGCTCAAAAACCCTGAAAGATGCCATAAATGAGGCCTTCCGGGACTGGGTTACCGATATGGATGACACCCATTATGTCATGGGTACCGTCTGCGGCCCCCACCCCTTTCCTGAAATGGTCGCCTGGTTTCAATCCATCATTGGCATGGAGGCACGCAAACAGATACTCAGCCAGTTCGGCTCCCTGCCAAGCCGCGTTTTTGCCTGTGTTGGCGGCGGATCGAATGCAATGGGTGTCTTTCAGGGCTTTCTGGATGATGCCGATGTAGAACTTGTCGGTGTGGAAGCAGGCGGCAAAGGCCTAGAAAGCGGCCAGCATGCTTCCCGCCTTGCAGGAAAAGATGGCTCAGCCGGGGTTGCCCAGGGGTACAAGACCATGTTTCTTCAGGACGGTGACGGCCAGATGTGCGATACACACTCGGTGGCCGCCGGCCTTGACTATGTCGGTGTTTCACCGATACTGACAGATCTCTGGGAAAAAAGGCGTGTCCGCTTCGCAGCAGCAACTGACAGCGAAGTGATGGACGCCCTCGAACTCACCATGAAAAAGGAGGGCATTATCCCGGCCCTGGAATCAACCCATGCCTTTGTTCAGGCCTTTAAGGAAGCAGGCCAGCTCAACGAAAAACAAGCGATTCTTATCAACATGTCAGGCCGGGGAGACAAGGACATCTTCACCATTGCCAATGCCTTTGACGATCCATCATGGAAAGAGTTTATCATAGGAAAAGGAGCTGAATATGCAGCTTGAAGAATATATCAAAAAAACCCGGGCAGACAAAAACATCCTGCTGATGACCCATATCGTTCTTGGCTACACGTCACTTGAGGTCAACCGGGAAGTCATCAGGCAGATGGTTGAAAACGGCGTCGATCTTATCGAGATGCAGATCCCTTTTTCCGAGCCAATGGCGGATGGCCCGGTTATTGTCAAAGCCAACCAGGAAGCCATTGAAACAGGAACAAAAGTTCGCCAGTGTTTTGATTTTGCCGCTGAAATGACCGCAGCCCATGACATCCCTTTTCTGTTCATGACCTACTACAACATCCTCTACCAATATGGCGTGGAGCAGTTTTTCAAAGACTCCAAAAAAATAGGCATCAAGGGATTCATCATCCCGGATCTTCCACCGGAGGAAGGTGAAGAGTTTTTCCGGCTCAGCAGGGAATACGGAATTGATCCCATAATGATTTATGCCCCGACATCCACCGAGGAACGGATGAAGTATCTCGCCGGTTACGGCAGCGGGTTTATTTATTGTGTGGCCAGAAAGGGAGTAACAGGCAAACAGACCGATTTTGACAAAGACTTCGGCAGCTACATGAAACGGTGTCGGAATTCTACAACAATGCCGCTAGCAGTTGGGTTCGGCATCAGCAGCAGGGAAGATGTGGAAACACTTGTCGGCATAGCGGATATCGCAGTAATCGGCACCAAAACCATCAAGGTCGTTGAAGAGGAAGGAATTGATGCGGTAGGTTCGTTCATTTCTAGCTTACGCTAGAAATGCAATTGATAGTGGATAATTAAAAATTAAAAATTTTACAGTACTTTACTGATCAGATAAGTACCACCCATTATCAATTATCAATTTTCAATTCTTAATTGCCGTTAAACACTTTCCCCGCTTTTCACTTCGAGTGACGGGAAGTCAGCCTCTTTGCTCCATGGCTGCAGGATGCAGTTCCTTCCTACACGGGCACCTTCCGGGACCTCAACCTCTTTGCCTACCAGGGTAATGCCTGTATAGAGATGGGAGGGATACTTGACATTTACCGTCTCCTTGTCATCTCCGTATCCAATAATGGCATTTTTCCCTATCATAGCCCGCTTATCGAGAATCGTCAGGTCAAGACAGGCGCCTTCTCCTACAATACAGTCATGAAACAGAATGGAATCGCGCACTACAGCTCCGGGCTTGACATGGACACCAGGGCTGAGTACTGAGTTTGTCACCTCGCCTTCAATCACACATCCAGCCGATATCATGGAGCCCTTGACGTTGCAGCCGGCTGCAAACCTGGCAGGAGGCCTGTCCGGGCTGTAAGCAATTCTCCCCCGTACGTTTTCCTCAACATTCGGCCGTATCCCCCACTTCTCTGGAGAAATAACTGCATCCTCTTTTAGAAGATCCATATTAGCCTGCCAATAGGCCTGTATTGTGCCAACATCACGCCAGTACCCATGGAAGGGATAGGCAAAGACATTATGATTTTCAATAGCTCTTGGCAGCAGGTGCATGCCAAAATCCGTCTCATCCTTATCTTGGGACAGCATTTCAAGAAGATATTCCGTGTTGAACACATAAATACCCATGGAGGCAAGATTAGTCCGGGCGACCTTCGGTTTTTCCTCCCATTCGACAATCCGACCTTCATCATTGGTGATCCCGGCACCGAATTGATGTATTTCGCTTTCGGGAACCACCATCATGCCAACGGTAACATCTGCGTTTTTCTGGCGGTGTGATGCAACCATATCATCAAAATCCATCTTATAAATATGGTCGCCGGAAAGCAGAATAAGCTCTTTAGCCGGATGGGCCTTGATAAAATCAATGTTCTGGCGAACCGCATCTGCCGTGCCCTGATACCAATCTGAATCCTTTGAGCCGGTGCGCGGCGGCAGGATTTTCACTCCGCGGGTCCGGCCGGTAAAACCCCAGGCCTCCCCTGTTCCAAGATGGCGCATCAGCGAGAGAGGTTTATATTGTGTCAAGACTCCAACCTGCGTCAAACCGGCATTCATTACATTGCTCAGACTGAAATCAATAATCCGGTAAATACCGCCAAAGGGAACAGCTGGTTTCGCCCTGGTCTGAACAAGATTGTTCAAACGGCTGCCAACCCCGCCGGCCAGGATCAAGACAAGAGTGCTCTCATTACTTATCATCGCACCGTCTCCCCTGTTTTAATTTCCCGGGAAAATTTTCCAGCGGGCAATGCAGGAAAAACAGTACAGTCTGATCCGATAACCGTCTTGTCCGGAATAAAATTATTCCAGCCGAGAACAGTAACCTCTTTACTCTCCGCCGGTCCGGGATCGCCAATGACAGCACCATTGCCGATGGTGACATTGACATCACTGACAACCTTTTCCAGCCGTGAATCCTGACCTATTTTATTATTGAAAAAAAGAACTGAATCCCTCACTACTGATCCTTTTCCCACATGGACGCCCGGAAAAAGGATTGACCGCTCGACGGTTCCTTCAACGACGCAACCATTGTATACCAGGCTGTCCTGAATAGAGGCTGAGGGGCCAACCTTGAGCGGCTGGCAGTCCCCGACATCACGGTGCTCCATATTGGTCCGCACACCCCATTTCTCGAGATCAATCTTAGGCGCAGGCCCGAGAAGATCCATATTGGTCTGCCAATACTCCTCCATGGTCCGGGTATACCCCCAGTATCCCCTGAACTTATAGCCATAGACCCGCTTCTGCTCATACATTAACCGGGGAATAATATCCCGGCCGAACTCAAATGAGCTGTTTTCCTTCGCATTTGTCTTTAGAATATCGATCAGGGTTTTCGGCCTGAAACAGTAGACCGTCAATGAAGCCCAGTTACACCTGGGGCGATCAGGCTTTTCCTTATACTGCAAAACACGGCCGCCCTGGCCACCATCTTCATCGTCAATATCAGCAACTCCGAAACGATGGGCCTTATCCATGGGCACCTGAACACAGGCAATGGTCAGATCAGCATCCTTCTCTCGGTGATATGCAATCATTTCACGATAATCCATATTATAAACATGGTCACCGGAGAGAATAAAGACCTCTTCGGGGTTATGATATTCTATGAAATCGATATTCTGGTAAACAGCATCTGCCGTGCCTTTATACCAGGAAGTATTACCGTAGCCTGCAGAGGGCGGAAGAATGGAAACACCGCGGCTCTTGCCAAGCATGTCCCAGGCTGCTCCGATTCCAATATGGTTAATGAGAGAAAAACTGCGAAACTGGCTGAGAATTGCCACCTGTTCCAGACCGGAACGCATCAGGTTACTCAGGGCAAAATCAATTACCCGGTACAAACCGCCAAACGGAACAGCTGATTTAGGACGATAATGGGTGAGGACATTAAGCTCATTAACCCGCCCACCTGCCAAAATCATAGCCAGAGTCTTTGGTTTGAGGTTCACTGAAGTCCTTCCTTTATAATGGGGTTAGACAAAGTTGGGATTAATCAAACATGATACATGTTTAAAGATGTCTTCTTGTCATCCGACGCAAAGTGATGGTATCAAAATCCTGATCCTGCTTAGGCAGATTCTTGAGTAACACTTCTGCCCTGGCGGCCTCCCTGTGGCCACCGGCAGCACCAAGTTCGCCAAAAGTTTTTGCGGCCAGGGTTCCGGCATTTTTCTTATAGCCATCACAGCGGAAAATGACGACCAGGCGCTCACCATAAATTCCGGAGACAAAAACCCAGGAAACTTCATGAACCCGGTTAAAAAAATCAGCGATGATGACCAGGATATCCGGATTTCTGACCCGCCCGACATGGGCATAAAGCCGCTGATTGTTTATCTTCATTGCCTCAAACGCGGTCTTAAAATAATTGAGCTCCGACATCCTGAGCTCACTAAGCTCGATCTTGCGGACAAGATTTTTATTAGCGATATTAAAAAGATATCGAAATGATACACCATCAGCAAGGAGAGACTTCTTCTCAAAATTGCGGGTATCAACTTTAATGGCATAAAAAAGGGCGGTTGCCAGGGCAACCGAAGGCTTCATTCCCGCAGCCCGCAAGTATTCCACCATCATCGAAGCTGTCGCTCCATATTCCGGGCGAATATCGACATAGGTTGCATCCCACCCCTTGGTCAGGGGATGATGATCTATCACCACATCATAATTCAATTCTTCAAAACAGGGATTATGCAGCGGCTGGGAATCTATCAGGACATATTTGGAATACTCCTGGGACTTGAGATCTTTAAGACGCTCGGCCTGAATCCTGAGGCGCTCCATCATGGTTATATTACTGAGACGCCGAACTTCATTGGGATAGCCAATGAGGACGTTTTTCACCTTATAGCGCAGGAGCCGTTTTACAGCCATTGCACTTGCCAGAGCGTCAGGATCAGCGCTTATAACCACCAGCACGTCATCCTCTTTATCAAAAATATCCCAAAATTCCTGCAGCCTTTCACGGGCTGTTTTGGGAGGAATTTTACGTTTTCTAGAACGATTGGAGCGAGTTAACAGATTAGTGTTCTTCAATATATTCACCCTACGGGATTGGCCCGTATAAGTTTGCTTTTTACCATACAACCATGTGACAGTGCAAGTAATAGTGGGCAACAGATAATTACATAAATAAAGGGTTACTATTCAGGTGCGGCTGCAGCATGCAGCCTTATCCCGATACTGTAAATGTTCAGCAGTATACCAGGCAACCGAGAACTTTGGATAGGACGCTACTGAACAGGTACAATAACGGGGAAAAAACCGGATAACTTTAAGGAGGTAAGTAAACCCAGGCTGGACTGATTCGGCCATAGTTTCAGAGGCTCGCAAGCTTGCTTACCTATCTTGGAGATATGCTGGATAATGGCGGCAATGAACTTGCAGGCATCAAAAGACTGAAAATTTATTGGAGCGATCAGCCATTATTGTTTCTAATCAGCCAAAGAATGCTTTGTGAAGTAGTTTTGCACATAAAATAAACAAAATGATGCTGAATATCAAACGGATACTTCGACCTTTCAAGCGAGTGCTCATGATGCGGGAACCAGCCTGACCTCCGGCAAAAGCCGCAATTGCAGCGGGAATCAAAAAAATCCAATTAATCTGTTGAATTGATACGTACCCCAGAAAACCGGTCAATGAAGAAAAACATACGATAAACGTTGACGAAGCAGCGGCAATTTTAGTTGGTGTTTTAAGCACATAAATGAGTAGAGGTACAATAAATACACCACCGCCGATCCCCAATAAGCCTCCCATCAGCCCAATGCAGGCACCTATTCCAATGCCACCAAAAATTTTAGTGTAAGAACCGATTTTATTTCGTTCTATCTGGCCTGCAGGCGGCATCAACATACGTACCCCTGCCATGGCCAGGACAATGGCCAAGATAACCAGAAAGGGTTGTGGATCAATATATACATTAAGATACGATCCAATTGGAGCCGCCAGGCTCGATGAAATGATCAAGGGAATGGAGAGTGAAAAATCCACCATCCTTTTTCGCGAATAGGTAAAAGCAGCAGATGCGGCAGCGATCAGATTGAGAAACAACGAGGCTGATGCCGCCTCAGACTTAGCAAACCCAAGAATAACAAAAAGAGGAGAAAATATAAGCCCTCCTCCGAGACCAACCATCGTCAATACCAGTGATATGAAAAAAATAGTAATGACGAGAAGCGCTGAGATACTCATGAATTTGAGAGATGTACCTTTTTAGAATTTCATCGGTAACTTCTGCTTTTGAGTGAAAATTTTGTCAGCAAGAGAAAAACCGTTTCCGATGGAAAGGTATTAAAACCCAATCAATGATTTTCCTGCAAAACTAAGGATAGGTCCCGGAAAAGTTGCCATACCGATCATTCCAATCATAGCCAGCACTAAAGCTGCTGTCATTCCAGGCGATATTGAAACAGCAGCAGTCTCTTGTACTGCATTTTCAAAATACATGTACCGTACTACCCGGAGATAATAATACGCCGAAATAACGCTAAAAATCATAGCAGCAACAACCGTAACAATATATCCTGCATGTATTGCGGCTACAAGCAGATAAAACTTACCTATAAACCCTGCTGTCGGCGGGAGGCCAACAAGGGAAAAAAGAAAAACGAGCATTAAAGCCGCAACCAGCGGATTTGTTTTAGCCAAACCCCGATAATCATCAAGCTGTTCACCGCGTCGCTTGTTATCGCAAAGCAGAATAAGAATGGCAAATGCCCCCATATTCATGAAGGCATAGATAAACAGATAATTCATGGTGGCAGACAGCCCCTCATTATTCCCGGCCAGAATCCCTAACAGGGCATAGCCGGCATGGGCAATGGAGGAATAAGCCAGCATCCGCTTTAAACTCTTTTGGGCAATAGCAGCAATATTGCCAATAGCCATGGTCAATACTGCTAGAAAGGCGATGATAGGCCCCCAATGAATATGGACGTCAGCAAATCCCATAATAAGAACACGCCCAAGCACGGCAAAAGCAGCAGCTTTCGGAGCAACCGCCATGAAGGCGGTAATGGAAGATGGCGCGCCCTCATAGACATCCGGAGCCCACATATGAAAAGGCGCTGCTGCCACCTTGAAACAAAATGCCACCAACACGAGACCAAGCCCCACCAGAAAGGCATGATTATTTATAAGATCGAGAGAAACCACGCGTTGGGATAACATACTTAAATCGGTGGTGCCGGTAAGTCCGTATATCAAGGAAATTCCATAGAGGAGGAGACCGGTAGAAAAAGCACCCATCAAAAAATATTTCAAAGAGGCCTCATTGGAGCGGCTATCTTGTTTCAATAAGCCAACCAGACAATAGACACTGAGAGCCATAAGTTCCAGCCCCAGATAGACAACGATCAAATCACCACCCGAGACCATAGCCATCATTCCCACTGTGGAAAAAACGAGCAGGCTGTAGTATTCACCATGACGAAGTTTTTCGGTTGTCAGGTAACGTTCTGATAATAAGACTGTAAACAGGACACCGACAAGGCATACCATTTTAAAGAAAACACTGTAGGCGTCTACGACATACATGTAGCCAAATACTATTCCACTGGGGCTGTTGAACAACAGCACCAGTGAAACCAGAGTACCTGCTGCAGTCAACCAGGGAAGAAGGAGACGGTTCTCAAAAAAGAGATCCACCACTATTAACAGTATCCCCACAGACAGAAGCACCAGCTCTGGTCCCAAAAAAGAGAGGGAGGACAGAGTGAAAGGTGAAAATGTATTCATAATTTCAATACCTCGTTAACATGTAACCAATCACATACTCGAAAACATCCAGACCAGGACAACAAAAACGCCACCGGCCATAAAAGATAAATAGCGCGCTATCTGACCATTCTGCATCCACCGTAATTTTTCTGCAAAGTAGCCGACAACCCGGGCCAAACCATCCACTACGCCATCAATACCATGCCAGTCAAACCAGGACCAGAAGCGGGCTGTAATCATAAGCGGCACCATCCCAGCCACCCGATAGACTTCACTCCAGGCATTATCGAATGACTGAATCGGTTTTCTAGCAAACCACATGAACACCTTGCTCCCCTTGCGATAAAACCAGTCAAAATCGAGACTGATCACCACTTCCGGCGCCAGTTTCTTGACAAACAGGAAAAACCCCAGAGCTGTGAACAACAGTATCTGCATGGACTCGGAAAGATGATATGCCGTATACGGGTGGTAGTGAACCGGGTATGGCAACAGGTTATAGAGAAACGGAGTATAGCAGCCGATGAAAATACAGAAAAAGGCGGCCACAGCCATGGCAATCTCCATATTAACCGGCGGGTCATCCGCTTTCTCCCAGGTTTCCTCGCTACAGTTATTCTTGCCGAACCAAATAAAATAAGGGACCTTGAGGCCTGTGTGGAGAAAGGTTCCGGCAGAGGCCAAGGTCAGCAGGAAAGCAGGCCACATGAGATGCTCATGAAACCCCGCCGCCACGATCATCGATTTACTGACAAAACCTGAAAACAAAGGAAAGGCTGAAATGGAAAGACCTCCGATGAGCGTATACACAAATGTTCTCGGCATCTTTTTATACAGGCCGCCGAGATCACTGAATTTACTCTTGTCTGTCATAAACAGCACCGAACCGCAGCCCATGAACAACAGCCCTTTATAAAGAATATGGGCAAAAGCATGGGCACAGGCGCCGTTAATAGCCATTTCGGTACCAATACCGACCCCGGCTACCATATACCCGACCTGACTGATAATGTGGTAGGCAAGAAGTCGCCTGGCATCATTTTCAAGCACCGCGTAAACGACACCATAGAGGGCCATAATGACGCCGAGGGGGACGAGGATATCCATGCCGGCAAAACCACGGGCCAAGGCATAAATGGCGGTTTTGGTGGTAAAGGCACACATGAACACGGCTCCGGCTACTGTAGCCTCCCCGTATGCATCAGGCAGCCAGGCGTGTAACGGCGGCACTGCGGCATTCAAAATAAAACCGATCATAATGAGGTAAGTATACAAGGTGGGTGAATCAACTCCGATTGGACCGAAGGAAAGATCGCCCCCTGTGGCCTTATAGCGTAAAATCAGGCCGGCCAACAACACTAGTCCCCCAAAGGTATGAACCAGCAGGTAGCGATAACCTGCGGATATGGATTGTTTTCTGCCGCGAAACCAGACAAGGAAAACCGAAGAAAAAGCCATCAATTCCCAGAAAAGAAAGAGGACGATATAATCGGCACAGTAAATGACCCCGAGGGAGCCGGCAACATAGAGCCACGCCGCGAAAATCTCCCTGATCCCCTTCGCGTTCATGCCGTAAACAGTACCGATAAGACACATCAATGTCATGATAAAGCCAAAAACATGGCTTAATCCATCTACCCTGCCAAAGGTAAGCGTCCAGTCCATAAACTGAATAACGCCGAAGGTACCCTTGGCCATTGTTAACACATTGATGAAAGCAAGCAGAGGCACCAGGAGCAGGTAGAGATTACGAATAACCCTGGGTCCACGCACAAAGGGCAGGAGCAAAGCCCCTATGATCAGAACAGCGGCTGGATGAATCCATAAATCAGTCATCATAATAGTCCTCGCGAGTCATGATGCCAAGATGCCCGAACCACTTGGAAACAAAGATAATCAATGTACAGGCGACAAAGCCGAAGATAGACCACCACCCCGGGATATAATGCTCAACCCAGCTATGGGCATGGTGCTCCTTACCGGTTAAGCCGGGAATTATATCGATGATAACAAGGAGAGCAAGAACCCCGTAACAGAGTCTCACGGTCATCTTCATTCGGTCTCGGAAAAAATCAATAAATTGCACTATCATTTGGCACTCCCATAAAAAGTCATGCTGCAGCGCCCAGATGGCTAAGCAAAAAGTTTGATAAACAAGGCGCAGTGTTTTTAACAGGGATTTGATCATACATGTCGTATATCAAATGTCTGTCAAAAACCTGCAACACAGTAGATCGGACTTTTTGCGACGCCATCATCATTGGGTCACCATATTAACAAAGGTCATCATAAAATCAGGATAGATACCTATAATTACAGAAATAATTGCGGCAATCATGAGAGGGATAACCATGGACAACGGAGCTTCCTTAATCCCCTCGTAGGTTTCACCCTCCGGTCGCTTGCCAAAAAAGGCCCGGTAGGTGACAGGAGCAAAGTAGGCGGCATTAAGCAACGTACTGGCCAGCAGAACAAGCAAAATACCGATAGAATGAGTCTCCATTTCCATGGCTCCCACCAACAGCTTCCATTTGGTGACAAAACCGGCTACGGGGGGGGCTCCGATCATGGAGAGGGAGGCAATGCCAAAAGCAGCAAAGGTAAACGGCATAGTCCGTCCAAGACCGGACATTTCCGAAATTGTTTTTTTGCGGGTGGCAACATAAATGGCACCGGCACAGAAAAAGAGGGTTATTTTCGAGAAAGCGTGATTGGCAATGTGCACCAGACCACCCTCAATCCCATTGGGGGTCAGCAGTGCGACCCCCAGGATAATATAGGAGAGCTGGCTCACTGTGGAATAGGCAAGCCGCGCTTTGAGATTATCCTTGGTAAGCGCAATTATCGAAGCCGTGATGATGGTAAATGAGACAAAGTACGCCGTGGGAACCCCAAGACCCAAGGCACTCATCTGGTCCGTGCCGAATACGTAAAGCATAACCCTGGTAGTGGAAAAAACTCCCACTTTTACCACGGCTACGGCATGAAGTAGCGCACTGACCGGGGTTGGGGCTACCATGGCACCGGGCAGCCAGTTGTGCACCGGCATGACGCCATTTTTTGCAAAACCGATGAGGAAGCAGATATAGAGGATAGTTACCACTACACCATTCACACCGACAGGAATAATGCCGGTGTGAATATTGTCGGCAAAATCCAGACTGCCGGTCAGCACATAGATAAGAATCATTGCCGGCAACAGCAGCCCTTTAGCCGTTGTGGTCAGGTAGACAATGTACTTGCGGGCACCGGAATAGCCTTCTTCGTCCTGATGGTGGGCGACCAAAGGGTAGGTACAGATGGAAACAATCTCATAGAAAAGATACAGGGTAAAAATATTATCCGCGAAAGCAACTCCTATCGCACCAAAAAGAGAAAGGGCAAAACATGTATTAAAGCGCGTCTGGGCATGTTCCAGCAATCCCCGCATATACCCCATTGAATAAAATGCCGCCAGGATCCAGAGAAAAGAGGCGACAATGGCAAATATCATAGAAAATGCATCAGCCCGAAAGGTAAGGGATAATCCGGGCAGCATGTCGAACAGTTGATATTTATATACATTACCAGCCATCACTTCGGGAACCATGGAAGCAATAACGCCAAACATACAGACTGCAGCTGCCACCGACCAAGACTCTCGGATATTCGGATTTTTGCCTGAAAGACTCACTAAAATGGCGCCAAACAAGGCGCACAACATTGCAACTAAAGGTTTGCTCGATACAATGACTTCCATATCTTTAGTTCCTTATCCTTTCCTTTTTACGGCAACAGTACATTCGCCATGGGAGCTATACCGGTCTGCATGCCAATGACCTGTTCAAGCAAATGGGCCACGCTTGCATGCATGACATTGATAAACGGCTTAGGTGCCAAACCTATCCAGAACACTAAAAGCAGTAACGGTGCCAGCGTAACGATTTCCCGAGTATTCAAATCAGACAGGCCGGTATGGATTGGATTTTCCGTGCCTCCCCATATCACTTTCTGCAGCATACGCAACATATAGGCTGCTGCCAGGATTGCCCCGGGAATGGCACAGGTGGCTATCAGTTTTGACTTAGCAAATCCACCGGCAAGAATCATAAACTCGCCGATAAAGCTATTTGTTCCGGGAAAGGCCAGCGACGAAAGTGAAAAAAATGCCAGAAAAGTCACATAGACAGGCATATACATGCCAACCCCCGCATTCAAAGCAAGTTCTCTGGTGTGGGTCCGTTCGTAAATAATCCCCACACAGAGAAACAGCGCTCCGGTAGTAATGCCATGGTTGATCATTTGCAGCAGAGCCCCTTCCATGCCGTTGGGATTGAGAACAAAAATCCCCAGGGTGATAAAGCCCATGTGGCCCACACTGGAATAGGCAATCAATTTTTTCATATCACTCTGGGCAAGAGCTGTAAAACCGCCGTACAGGATCCCGGCCACAGACAACCATAAAATATACGGGGTGAAAGTAACGGAGGCGGCCGGGGTAATGGGCAGACAAAACCGCAGGAAACCATATGTGCCCATTTTCAAAAGTACGCTTGCGAGAATCACACTACCGGCTGTAGGAGCCTGAACATGGGCGGCAGGTAACCAGGTATGGAATGGAAACATCGGAACCTTGATGGCAAAAGCCAGGAAAAACGCGACAAACACCCATTTTTGGAAGATTGAAGAATACCCTTGTCCCATCAGGAGTGGAATACTGAAGGTATGAGGGTCTGTATTAAAATAGAGAGCAATGATTGCCACCAGCATCAGTACCGAACCTGCCAATGTATAGAGAAAAAATTTAATCGAAGCATAGATCTTGCGTTCCCCCCCCCAGACGCCGATAAGAAAAAACATGGGGATGAGTGTTGCTTCCCAGACGATATAGAAAAATACAAAATCCAGGGCCATGAATACGCCTAACATGGTCGATTCAATGAGCAGAAGGCAGAACATGAACGCCCTCACCTTGGTTGTAATGTATCGCCAGGAACAGAGGACACAGAGTGGCATCAGCAAGGTAGTCATCAGGACAAGCAGCAGGCTGATACCGTCTATCCCCAGGGTATAATTGACATTAAGGGCCGGAATCCAGCTATGATGCTCACCAAACTGATAGTTATGGGTGGTTGGGTCAAAACTGTAATAAAGGGGGAGTGAAACAGCTGCTGTCAATATGGTCACACCCAGCGCCCAATATTTCTGAAAATTTTCTCCTGGAATAACAAACAAAAGAAAGGCCCCTGCCAGTGGCAGAATCATCAGGATACTCAGGATGGGCAGCCACCCGTCATGCAATATCAAAAAATCCATTGTTTATCCTATCCTCTCAACTGATTTATTTCGTCTGAATATACGGTCCGCCGGTTACGGAACAGGGCCAAGACAATGCCCAGACCGATGGCTGCCTCTGCAGCAGCAACAGCAATGATAAAAAAAGTCATGACCTGCCCGTGCAGATCAGTCAGGTAATGGCTAAAGGCAACAAAGTTCAGATTTGCGGCATTCAACATAAGTTCTATGCAAAGAAACATGATGATCACATTACGCCGGGTCAAAAACCCATACATACCGATGGAAAAAAGTATGATGCTCAATGCCAAATACCAGGTTACCGGAATCATTTCTTTCCTCCCCTTGTCAATGACCCTGAACCTTCCTTTTGGGCCATGACAACCTCTTGTTTATCCTGCTTGGCCAGAAGAATTCCGCCAACGACTGCCACTAGCAGAATCAGAGCGATTATCTCAAATGGCAGAATATACGATGTGAATATTTCAATACCCAGAGCTTTGGTATGAGTTGCCTGGCGGATTGCATCCGTGGTCCATTTCCCAGGTGTTCCTAAGCGAAAAGACTGTGTAACCGCTATAAGTATCAAAAAAACCAGGAAGGAGATGAATTTGGAGATATTATGATTTGCAACAAAACGCTCGGTTTTGATCTCTTGCCTGATATTGACGAGGAACAGCACAAAAAGATACAAAACGAGAATGGCGCCGGCATATACGATAATCTGGATCGCTGCCAGAAATTCCGCATTGAGCAACAGGTATAATCCGGCCATATGAAAAAAGAGGACAAGAACGGCCAGAACACTGTGGACAGGATTTCGAAACCGCACAGCAAGTATGCCGGTAATGACAATCACCAGTGCGCAGTATAGAAAGATAAACTTGCTCAACATTATTCTCCTCCAGTAATCTTTTTACTGCGTGCTTTTCTTCCTATAAACTGATTTTCAATACGCCAGTCGTCAGGAACAGGAACTCTTTTTGCCGCCGTCAGTTCCGATTCAGGAAGGCCTCTTGGTCGCCAGAACGGATTAACATAACTTGATTGATCATATGTGCTGCTGCTCATAAAATCATCCCAATTGCTCAGCAGTTTTTCTTTATCAAAATAGATTGATTCCCGATCATACGAGGCATACTCAAATATATCTGTCATGGTAATGGCGTTGACAGGGCATACTTCGACGCAATAGCCGCAATACACGCATCGGAGGGCTTCAATATTAAAACTATCCATTACCCTGCGGGAGGTCTCTTCTTCCTGATGATATCGAATACTGATACATCGGGATGGGCAGATTTGCGCACAACGCATACAGGCGACACATTTGGCAGTACCGCTCTGCGGATCGCGAACCAGGGCATGCTGGCCACGGAAACCTGGATAGATCGGCGGCTTTTCTTTCGGATATTGCCTGGTAATCGGCGGGGAAAACAATTTGCTGAGGGTGAGAGCCAATCCCTGCAAAATTTCCGTGTGGAAGATGGTTTGCAGCCAATTTCTTTTCGGTTTGTATTTTACGATCATATCAATCTGTCTCGACTTAATTTATGACGATCTTGACCAACCCGGTGAAAAAGATATTACCAAGGGCCAGTGGTATAAGAAGTTTCCAGCCAATCGTCATCAACTGATCATATCTGTACCGTGGAAGTGTAGCCCGGATCCAAATAAAGACAAACATTATCAGGTACACTTTCAAAATGAACCATATCGGCGGGAAAAATGGGACATTGAAGGGTCCGTTCCAGCCCCCCAGAAAGCAGACAACACCAATTGAGGCCATTACGAACATACCGATATACTCAGCCATGAAGAACATGGCATAACGCATACCGCTGTATTCAGTGCAATAACCGGAAACAAGCTCCGTTTCAGCCTCGGGAAGATCAAACGGCACCCGATTTGTTTCAGCCAGCATGGCAACAAAAAAAACGAAAAATGCCACAGGCTGGGTAAAAATATACATACCGGTAAAAGAGCTGCCCTGGGCTTCCACGATCTGTGTCAAGTTCAGAGAGCCGGACAGCATCATGACTCCGACCAGGCTCAATCCCAGGGAAATTTCATAACTGATCACCTGGGCCATTGAGCGCATGCCGCCGAGCAGGGTATATTTTGAATTGGATGCCCAACCGGCAAGGATTATTCCGTAACTGGCCAGTGAACTCATGGCAAAGATGAAAAGGAGACCGATATTGATATCAGCAAGGGCCCAGCCTTTGGCAAACGGAAGGACAGCCAGCGAGACCATCATTGAAACAAGGCAAATAATAGGAGCTGCCAGGAAGAGGGGTTTATCCGCCTGTTCAGGAATGATATCCTCCTTGAAAAAACTCTTAATGCCATCGGCGATAGGCTGCAGAAGTCCATGCCATCCGACAAGCATTGGCCCCATGCGAACCTGCATATGACCGATGATCTTTCTTTCAAAATACGTGGCATAGGCGACATGCAGCAAAACGACGCCCACGAGAATTGCAATCTGAACCAATAATATAAGAATCTGCATTCTGTTTCCTGACTCCTGTCTAGTAAATCAGCAACCATTCACCGGGGTATAAATAGCTTGGCAAACTCCCTGACTGTAAAAGTTTGCCAGTGCCCCAGCTGGGTGCGGGTGAACTTTTACTAAGCATCTATCTGTCACACTCACCCAATACAACATCAAGTGTACCGATTATGGCAATCAGATCCGCCACCATGGCTCCCTTTGCCAGTGTCTTAAGGGCACCGATATGGATAAAGGAAGGTGAACGAATATGCATACGGTACGGGCTGCCATTTCCGTCACTGATAAAATAAAATCCGAGTTCTCCTTTGGGAACCTCTGTCGGTACATAGACATCGCCTTCCATAAAGATATCCCGATCCTCTACCAGCTTAATCAACCCCTGACGGGCCGGAGTGTCCACCTCCACCTTTCTCCCCGGTTTATTCGGCATGACCAGGTCCGGGGCATCATCACCGATAATAGGACCCGGCGGCATCTGTTCAATACACTGACGCAGAATATGATTGGATTGACGCATCTCCTCCATCCGGCAGCGGTACCGAGCGTATGTATCACCGGTCTCACCCCGGGGAATTTCAAAATCCACCAGATCATAGGCGGCATAGGGAAAATGTTTACGCACATCATAGTCGACACCCGAGCCGCGCAGGCTCGCTCCGGTGAGGCAGAGACTGACGGCATCCCTGGCTGACACTGTTCCGACGTTAACCGTGCGTTTCAACCAGATGCGGTTGGTATCGATAAGGGTTTCATATTCTTCAATATTGGCAGGAAATGCATCGACAAAACGTACCAGCTTCATCATGATGGAATGGGTTACATCCTGTCTTACCCCCCCCAGTCGGGTATAGGTTGTGGTCAACCTGGCACCGCATAGCTCTGCAAACAGCTCAAGGAGCTCCTCTCGTTCCCGGAAGCAATAGAGAAATACAGTCATGGCCCCGATATCAAGAGCATGGGTCGCCAGCCATAGCAGATGACTGGAGATTCTTGCCATTTCACAGACCATGGTGCGTAAATATTTAGCACGCAGAGGCACCTCAATTTTCAGCAACTTTTCGACAGCCTCACAGTACCCGACATTATTGGCCATGGCGGCGATATAATCCAAGCGATCCGTAAGAACCAAGTTCTGGACATACGTTCGATGTTCGGCCAACTTCTCAAAGCCCCTGTGGAGATATCCTACATGGGGCTCACATTCCATGATCGTTTCACCATCCAGATCCAGATCCACACGAAGTACGCCATGGGTGGCCGGATGCTGCGGACCCATCCTGAGTCGATAATGGTCCTCATTGCCGGCGGATACCGGTATATCAACAGTTGTTGCTTTAATCATGCCCGCCTTTCTCTTTACTTAAATTGTCATAAAAATCAAATTTACCCAATTCCCGGCTCTTCGCTTTTAATTCCTCATAGCCGATCCATTCTGTGTCTCCGCGTAAAGGATATTCTTTGCGTAAAGGATGTCCTTCCCAGTCATCAGGGGTAAGGATTCTTCTCTGATCCGGATGGGAATTAAAATTGATCCCCATAAGATCATAGCACTCTCGTTCAAGCCAGTTGGCGCCGATCCACAGTGAAGTTATTGACTCGATGGAGCAGTCATGTTCCGGCACCTGGACCCGCAGCCGAAACATTTGTTTTTGAGAAATGGAATACAATTGATACACCACTTCAAACCGTTCAAAAAATGGTCCTTTTCTTTTGGAATTATCCACCCCGCAGAGACACATGAGATGATTCATGTTGCATTCATCCCGCAGAAATCTGCATATCTCAACAATATGGTCACGCTTTACCATCACGGCTTTCTGGCCCAAGTGTTCGTAACTCTCCAGCAGATCATCTGGGAATTCCTCCCGTAATTTTTCAACTATACCAGTTGACTCCATCTCCCCTGCTCCCGATTAATTTTTTCCTGCAGTTTAATGAGCCCCTCCAGAAGCGCCTCCGGTCGAGGCGGACAGCCAGGAATGTAGACATCCACCGGCAGAAATTCATCTCCCCCCTGAACAACAGCATAGGTATCAAACACTCCGCCACTGCACGCACATGATCCCATGGCCAGGACATAACGGGGTTCCGGCATCTGGTCATATACGCGGCGAACCACAGGAGCCATTTTCTTCGATATGGTTCCGGCCAGGATCAGACAATCGGCCTGACGAGGACTGGCGCGAAAGATAACACCAAATCGATCAAGATCATTAGTTGAGGCACCGGCAACCATCATTTCAATGGCACAGCAGGCCAGGCCGAAGGTAACCGGCCAGATAGAACCGGTACGCCCCCAGTTGATTATTTTATTGAGCGGGCCAACCAGGGCACTGGCGCCGGGAATAAACCTGACACCATCCTGTATCTTGACCAGGCCACTGTTATTCATTTGTCCCATTGCAGATTCCCTTTTTTCCAGGCATAGATAAAGCCGACAAGCAGCAAAATAATGAAAATAAACATTTCCACCAGGGCAAACATTCCCAACTTGTCATATACCAGCGCCCATGGGTAAAGAAAGATGGCTTCCACATCGAAAACGATAAAAAGGATCGCAATCGTATAAAATTTGACAGAAAACCGCATACGTGGCGCTTCAGTAGGGGGATTGCCCGATTCATAGGCCACCAGTTTCTCAAAATAAGGCCGCTGCACCCTGAAATATCGTCCTATCCAGAGTGTGATCACCCCAAAAGCAATACCAACCAGCAACAGCATCAGTATGGCCAAGTATTCTGATGGTAAAAATGCACCGGGCATAATTTTCTCCCTGTTTTAGGTAGTTGGCTGTTTAGGCTGAAGGTTATTTTTAGTTTCAATTATATATAATAATAAACATATGCCCATAATGAACAATTTTTCTTTCAGCCTTGCAACCTTTAAATTACCTCTTACGATTTGTTTTGCAGGAGTTGTTCGGCAAATTGCTGTCGTTTTGCTTCGGATGCTTTATCCGGGGTAGTAAACTCCAAACACCCTGACAAGCACTTTGTGACACATGCCGGTTTAAGGCCCTCATCGATCCTGTCTTTACACAGATCACATTTGCCGACTTTACCGGTCCTGCCGTTCCACTGCGGCACTCCCCAGGGACAAGCCGTCATGCAGGCCTTGCATCCTACGCAGAGAGCATCGTCAACAAAGACAATCCCGTCTTTGTCACGGCGCTGCATGGCACCTGTGGGGCAGGCTTCCACACACCACGGACTTTCACAGTGAAAACAGGCCATATAGACAAAATCTGAAATCGGCATACCGTTCTTTATCCTGGGACCAACCTCCATGATTTTGCAGTAATAGGCATTTTTGGCTGAGTCGTTTTTATCTTTGCAATGTGCCTCGCAGGCCCGGCAGCCTATACACCGTTCCACCCGCTGCGTTACTTGATATTTACTCATGGTTTCAAACCTCCATTTCTTGATCGTATATTGGATAGGATTTCAGTAAGTTCCATAAAGATATTACGCTTCGGGCGGTTTTTCGCCACGGCTTATGGAAACAAAGGATTCACAGAGATTAAGCCCCCCTCCTGCCTCATCCATTTTATCAAGGAGTCCGCTCATCAAACGCTGATCGCTCACTCCCTTGTTATACGTTCTTGTCTGTTTTGGAACTTGTCGTCCGAAACCATGAACTGTAAAGACAGCTTCAGGATGGATAAAATCGGTTACGTGTGCCGGAACAGTTCCCGTATAGCCGTCTGCACCGGTCATATTCACCCAGTCGCCATTTTTGATCCCCAACTTTGCTGCCTCAGCCGTGTTGATTGACACATAATTATAGGGCATCATCTCATTTAACAGCGGGTTATTCTGGGTATGGCTGTGGGTATGCAGGCCGCAGCGGCCAAAAACAAGACGATATTTCCCCTCCGGCGGCGCCTCTGGACTCTCGTACGGTTTTAATGATTCCAACCCGGCCTTGGTCAGCTTCTCGCTTACTATCTCAATTTTCCCCGACGGGGTTTTAAATTTTCCTTCTAAGTTGTCAGGCTCTGGCGGAATGGGTGTATCCGTTAATGAAATAAATCCCTTTTCATCAAAATCCTCAATAGTATATCCAGTCGGTTCAAGCTGCCAGTCCCAAAGCTCCTCAATGGAATTGTACGGAAAGTATTCATCTACACCCATTCGTGTTGCCAGTTGCTTAAAAATTTCCCAACTCGGTTTCGTGTCAAAAATAGGGTCGATTGCCTTCTTGCGTCGAGCGAGTCGTGGTTTCGCTCCTTTCTGCACGACAATGTGATTATCCCGCTCCAGGAAAGTGGCATGGGGAAGAATTACATCTGAAAACCAGCCATATTCGCTGTAATGAACATCAATGGAAACAAGTAATTCACAATTATTAAGTAATGCTTTTTGCGCCTCCGGATCTGGCATCTGAGTGAAAAGATCATGACGCATGGCGACCCAGGCCTTAACCGGATAAGGTGAACCGGTCTTCATGGCCTCAAAATTCAGGTGTGCAAGACCGGGTCCCTTATCAAAATGAGTATATTTTTTACCGACACCATCAGCCCTTTCGATGTCAGGTTTTGGGCAGTCAAGTGCTCTCGGACCTTTTTTTCCACAATCTCCGGGTCCCCTTGGAATGAGCAGCCCCCCTTTCTGTTCAATAGAGCCCATGAGCGCATTGATGGTATGAATGGCGCGGCTGGCGTAAAACGAATCTCTGTAACGGGTAAGCATCCAACCGGGATGGAAAATAATACTCGGCCTATCGTCATTAATTTCCCGGACAAAATCCTTAATGGCGCCTTCCTCAACCCCGCACTCTTTTGCAGCCCAAGCCGGCGTATATTGTTCAACAAAATCGCTTAATTCGCTGAAACCGGAAACCCATTGACTGACAAAGTCATTATCATAGGCTCCCTCCTTGATGATCTGATGCAGAATCCCAAGGCACAGGGCATAGTCCGTTCCGGGGCGTACCAGGAAAAATCGGGTTGCTTTGTTACTTGTCTTGGTCTGCCGGACATCCACATAGGTCAGGCGACCGCCGTTATCAAGCATGTCAAGAACCTGACGGTTTTCGGGTATGCGTAATGAATCAAAGGTGTTGCGGCCAAAGAGGACCAAGTGCCGAGAATTCTTGATATCATACTGGAAACCCTTTCGGCCAACGCCATTAATTGACAGACTGGCATGATGGGTGTTTCTGCCACAGGTATCATCATGGTTGGTATAATTTGGTGATCCAATGGCATGGCAAAAAGTTTTATACATATCCTGCCATGGGCCACCCCTCGAAGAAACAACTATAGATTCAGCTCCATATTTTTCCCTGATTCCTTTCAGTTTATCGGCAACATAATCAAGGGCTTCATCCCAGCTTGCAGTGCGCCATTTACCCTCACCCCTTTCACCTTGCCGGATAAGCGGTTGCTGCGGTCTCTGCTGGTCTTTAGTAAGGGCAATCCCGGCTGTTCCCCGTGCACAAAGGGCACCGTTCAACAAATGCGGATTGCCCTCTATCCAGGTTACCTTATTATTTTCAGACTCAACGCGGATAGGACAACGAACAGTACACATTCCGCACATGGTGTACACAGATTTTTTCATTAGCTTTTCTCCTTTTCGATGAGGGCGATGCTGGCCCACCCCTTGGCATTCAAGATGCCGCATATACTGTAAACTGTTTTTTTCATAATTTACTCTTTAAACAAATAGTTTCGTCTGATACCGTATAAGGAAAGTTGGGAAATCTTTCCCGACACCTCAGAATCTACACAGGTATGCCAATCAACAGAACTGGAATGCGAAACATGATTTCAATATGGAAGATTAAGAAAGAACTTTGGCTACCTTTTCTTCCAGTTCCTCCTTGTCAATGGGCTTGACGCAGTATTCCTGGGCGCCAAGAGCCAGAGACTGGCGTGCTGTTTCAATGGTTGGATATCCGGTGAGCATAATCACCCTTATTTCGGGATAAACTGCTTTAATTTCAGCCAACACCTCCACGCCGCTCATCTTTTTCAGTTTGATGTCAAGTATGACGAGATCCACCGTGTTGGACTTAATAAAATCAATAGCATCTTCCTCTTCAGTAAAGGTATGGACTTCATGGTCCTTTCTTTCGAGGATTCTTTTTATCAGAATTCCGGCATCATAAACGTCATCTAATACCATAATGCGTGCCATTTGATTTACTCCGTCTGATGTACCGGTAACATAGAACCGGTCGAGGGTCTTCGAGCAGACAATCCCGCCCTGTCGGCAAGAAAACAGCCGATCAACGTAAAAACATATGCAAGAAGAAAGACGACAGTAATACTCACCCCCTGCATAGCCCACCCCTTGTCTGACAAATCAATGAGGTAGGGGGAGCCAAATTGGCTGATGAGCTTCTCTGATGGGAAAACAGTGCTCAGCCAATACTGAGAGAGAAAGAGAGGAATCATATACACTTGCATGTGTCTGGCGAAACGCTGGGCCAGGTACGTGTTGAAATCCTCATCTATTTCATTGTCTGTATACCGGTACAAAGAATCTCGTGCTTTCCAGTCGTTAAGTAGGTCAATATTCTTCTGCTGTAAACGTTGTGCTGTGAATTTTTCTTTGAACAGTTGATCTCTCTGGACAACCTTCATCCACCGACGAAGAAGTCGTGACAGCAGAGCGGTAGCCACGGCCACCAGGATGACCTGCCAGAGCACCGGGACATGCAGCACCATAAGGGGCTTGATAATGATCCACTCAAGTCCCATACCGATAAGGGTAAAAAAAGGGCTGATCAGAGACTCAAAAAACCAGTCCAGAATGAATATAAATTGCTGAATCAATGTATCCATAATTGTATGTCAGGTTATTTCCCCGAAATTCGCCAATAATCCTGTAGCGAATTCCGGGGAATTGTCTTCATTTGTTTCCGGCTAAAATTTCTTAGCGCAAGAAAGGAATAGCATTAGTATACTTCAAGAACACGATAATCAGGGCCAGTGCCAGCATTCGTTTCAAGAAGATTTCCGGAAGCTTTTTCTGGATTTTTGGTCCCACCATACCGCCACCCATGGCGCCAGCAGCAATACAGGCAGCCATAATCCAGTCAGGTTGATAACCCATCATGGCATATTTGGCGATAGCACCTGTTGAGGTGGCGAAGGTCCCGGCCAGGGCGATGGGTACGGCCAGATACATTGGATAGCCTGCCATGGTGGTCATGAACGGCATGAACATGAAGCCGCCGCCAACGCCAAAGGAGGATGCGATAATACCCATAAGGAGGCCGGCGATCAGCATCATCAAAGGACGGGCGACAAAGGTCTCACCCCAGAACCGCATGTCAAACTTCATGAAATTAAATTTGTCGAATTCCACCTTGCCAAGTTCCATGGCCTTACCTGTTGCTTTGGCTTCTTTTACTGCCGCATTAAATTTCTGGATTATGGCCTTCATGGCCTTTTTCTTTTCAATGGATCCCGGCAGCGATTCTATAAAGAGTTTAATGCCGATAACCAGGCAGATGATACCCAAGTAAAATTTAAACGCCGCAAGATTCAAATACTTGGCCGAAAGGGGGGGGCCAATAAAAAAGGCGCCTAAGACAATACCGATGGCAAAAAAGATGGCAACAGGCCAGGCAAATCTTTTTTCCTTGAAATAGGTCATGAGACCGGTAATGGGCGAACACAGGGTCAGGAACAGGTTCGTGGGTTTGATGGTGTTACCGGCATTAATACCGATGGGACCCTTGGTGCCGATGACGGTAATCTGGAAGGCTGCGGTGAACAGACCGCCTGCCGCGCCCATGATAACAAAGAGCACGCCAATAATGAAGGAGCCGCCAATAACGATTAGCGGATTCATATAGACACTACCGGTTTTAAAGAAGAACGTCGATTTTTCAATGGTAATAGGAGTGTCTATTTTCTCACCGTTAACATAGATTGCCAATTTTGTGTTTGGTGCCAGGTGTTTATAGGGCGTCATAGCCACAGAGAACTTGCCGGTAGTTTTATCCAGTTTCAAGGAAACACCTTTGTTCCATGCTTCATTCTGGACGCCGGAATCGGTCATGATCATCCTGGCATTGCCGCCGCCGATGGGGAGTTCCTTGGCTACGGTGTTGATGCCAAACTTTTTCTCATGGGTAAAGGTCAGAAATTTCCATTGGGCCTCGGAGTTAATAGGACCAAGCATTGATTTGACCGCAGGATCGATGTCACCCCATTGCTTGATTTTGTTGACCTTGACCTTAAATTTAAAGGGCGGGAAGGCAAATACGCCTGATGTCTGGCCCTTATCTGATTCCTTCATTTTGGCCAGATTGTCCGGGACATTGGTGATAACATAGTAGGCTGGGGGAATAGCTGTATCGCCAAAGGCGTCTTTGCCGTCTTTGCCATTTGTCAGGCGTTTCTTTTCCTTGGGCCCTGGAGCATCAGCAGGTCTGAACATTTTGTCGCTGCTGACAACAACATACAGGTCCTCACCCGGAGTGATGGTTCCCTCTATACTTACCGGGGTTCCGGCCTTGACTGTAGTTGATCCGATTGTTGCCTGTACTGCCCAGCACTGTGAAGCGATTGCCAGTGAGGCTATTGCCGCCAGTAAGGCAAGAAGTGAAATTCGTTTCATTGTATTGTCTCCTCCTTTGGTCAATCCGGGAAAAGTTTCAATCCCGTTCGACTGTATTGTTTAGTACACGTCAGTTGTTTCTTCCCTTTTATGATTTTGTCACAGCACGCATAACCTCCTTTGCAAAGACGTTTTTGATCATTTTTCCTCCTTATCGATGTTTTGTGTCTCTTTCCGACAGACCGGCAGCAGCACATGAAACGCCGTGCCTGTGCCGTCTTCTTTATTGGCAGGACTATCGACTGTGATCCTGCCGTCATGTTCCTGAATGATTCCATAGGAGACGGAAAGTCCCAGGCCGGTGCCCTTGCCCACTCTTTTAGTAGTAAAGAAAGGATCAAAAATTCTACCTTTCACTTCAGGGGGTATCCCCGGTCCAGTATCACGCACCATGCAATCGATCATTTTTTCTTCGGCAAGGTAGGAGGTGGTTATGGTAAGGCTCCCTCCATTTTCCATAGCTTGATGGGCGTTGTTTATTATATTGAAAAATACCTGTCGTATTTTCCCCGCATCCCCAGGAACAAGAGGTAAAGTTTCTGCCAAGATTTTATTCACCTGAATATGGTCAATATCAAGAATATGTTCGGTCACTGCCAGCACTTCATTAACGACTTCATTGAGGTCCAGATCTTGTTTAAAACCTCCGGATTGTCTGGAAAACTTCAATAGATCGGCAACAATTTTGCGACAGGCCTTGGCTTGCCTTTCAATAACTATAAGGTTCTGTTTTTCTTCACTCTCTTTTGGAAAATCATCCTGCATAAGTTGGGCGTAGCCGAGAATGATACCCAGCGGTGTGTTGATCTCATGGGCAACTCCAGCTGCAAGCTGCCCAACTGAAGCCATTTTTTCCTGGCTTACGAGTTGATCTGTCATGGTCTTGAGCTTCGTCATATCTTTTGCAATACCTTCACACCCGATCATTTGGCCATGTTCATTGCGGATGGCATTCGCTGTAAGTAAAACATGACAGACAGAACCGTCCTTCTTCTCCATTTCAACCTCAAAATCCCGTACAAAACCATTCTTGTGAAGGGAAAGCAGATACGCTTCAAGAGCATCATCATTCTTAAAAAAAGAATGGATATTTAAATGTTCGGGAAGTGTGTCGTAGCCCATCATATGCAGGCCACTGTCATTAATGTCTGAAATAAGTCCTCCATTTGAACAGAAATAGACCATATCCTTGGAATTCTCAAAAAATTGCCTGAATTTTTTCTCAGATTGAGAAAGTTCAGCGGTTCGCTCTTCCACCATTTCCTCTAAATGCAAGTTTAAACGCATCATTTCGTTGGCCGCATTGATTCGTTGTCTGTTGGCGATTTCCAGCTTCCTGGCGTTACTTTCGACAATACGAAAGACCTCAACACCTTTATGGTAATAAATAGTGACAGCCGAGACGAAAATCATCATCAAGGAGTTAAACCCACCGGAGAACGGCGAGATATGTGCCCATATAGCTTTATTGTCAAATATCAACAGAAACTGTTTGACAATATGACCAACCGCCCTGGAAATAGCAAAAAACGCCAACGCAATGCTCAGATAATAAAGAAATCCCCAGATGAAATTTTCCGGCTGCTTGCGGGTCAACAAATAGGCATAACGTAAAGAAAGAAAGGAGAGGATAATGATCATTAGTGAACCGATGATATCCGCTAAAGTTGTCGGATAAAGAGGTAGGCTGTTCATTCACCCTCCCCATTACTATCATCGGTTTCAACGGAATGATAAAAAGTACGTAAAGCCAGAAACAGGAAAAAAAGAGCGGGAACACTGATCAGGTGATCGAATTTAGCTATATAATAGGCAAGTTTGGCAGAGGAAAATGGACCATATATTCTCGTGTATAGATAACTACTCTCGGTATAAAAATCACTTCTATTAATATGAACCTCTATAGTATGGCCGACAAATGCAAGAACATTCCAGGAAAACATAAAGAGGCAGAAAAGGAGGAGATACCCCCAGCCACGCCCGCTAAATGAATTACGTTTTATGTCCCAGGCAAGATATACCAAGGAAGCCATAAAAAGAATATGAGCCAACTGGTGTACGATAAGTCCCTCGGGGGCGTCATGAGTTTGCAGAGCCCAGGAAAGGGATGGGTGTAAAATAATAAAAGCTGTAGTCAGTATACATAAGAACGTTAAGGGTAGACGGTGGAGTATAAATTTCAAACACCTACCCCTGGTGCAGCAAAAATGATGCACCACGTCGAGGTGCCTATAGAAAACTATAAATTCCGTCATCAATTGCTATCAGCGATTTTCAAAAGTTGAATTTCTCAAAAAAAACTTCAGAACTAATCATTTCTTCACTACTTAAAGGCAGGAACCATGCCAAACTAGAGAACACCGGTTATCCATGCATACAACAATCTAGTAATATCAAGGTGTTGAATAATATATTTTTCTAATATTAATAGCTCACCCTACCATGCAACATCGACAGAGTGGTAGCCAAACGAGGGAAAACGGTGAAACAATAAAACCGCATGCAACCTTTAAGTTGCGCTACTGTGTCGACTTCGCGATTGGCAACTTCTTTCTACCTTTGTCGGTGAATCTCTGGCCCTGAAAAAAGCGCACGATCTTATCCCATCCGGCTTGGCTGGGGCTTTTAACCAAGCCCTTATGGAACTTGGTGCCCTTGTCTGCCTGAAAAAAAATCCTTCCTGTGACTCATGCCCTGTGCTGGATGGATGTAAAGCCTATAAACTAATGATCATCAACCAACGCCCGATTCCTGCTCCTCGTAAAAAAACAATTCAAATCAACATGGCCTGTGGTGTTCTCAAAAAAAAACGGCTTATTTTTACCCAGAAAAAGCAAAAAAAGATGCCGGGGCAGGTCTCTAAGAGTTTCCAGGCGGACGCCTGAAAGACGGAGAAAAACTGGAAGATACTGTAGTCAGAGAAATTAAAAAGGAGGCAGAGCTTGTCGTATACAATGTCAGGCCTGGTAAAACAGTACAGCATTCATATATGAATTACAGAGTGACACTGCATGGCTTTTTCTATGACCAGAAAAAAATGAAGCAATAACCCGTTCTTCATGCTGCCCAGGAATGTCGTTGAGTAAGTAGAGAGGAACTTGACGATTTCGCCTTTCCAACTGGCCACCGGAAACTTATCAAACTTTTATATGGCTCTTTCTTCTTAACAGAAATGACAACACCGTAGATCTGTCATCTCTTTCAAAATTTCGCCGCCACCAAGGATAACGACCTGGTCCATTTTTCCCGCCATTTTTTCGACACAGAGAAAATGGAACTCCTGACCGGCAGCCATGCTGTTGAGACGTGCCAGCACGTCTTTAAACCCCATCAACAATCTTTTCAGTAATCTGTGTCTATTCTTACACGTTTTCTCATATCTCTTTGAGGTAAAATATCTTAAGATTTCAAGTACAATTTTAGTTATTTGAACTCGACAATCTTGGCATTATCAACATAATCCTTTGTTTCAAAGCCAGTCATGGTGATCATTTTTTTAGTAAGTTCAGCCATCTGCTTCATATTGCGGATTATCATATCTAAATCCTCCAGCAAAGCTTCCGACTGGATATCATCACGCATAAGCTGGGCTGTTCCCAGGGCGGCAAAGAGAGGTGAATTCAGCTCGTGGGCAACAGTTCCGGCTATTTCCAATATGCCTTTAAGCTTCATTCGTTCCATTTTTTCCTGCTCCAATAATTGCTGGGTGGTTATATCTCGGACAGTGAAAATAACAAACTCCACCTTGCCCTTGTCGTCTAAAATTGGATAAATAGACTGCTCAAGCCACTGATCATTTCCTTCCTTAACCTTATGAATAGTGGAGGTCGTCTTCTCCCCGCCAGACAGGATCAGGTCAACCGGACACATAGATTCTTCAGGATTATCCCAAGGTGAAATGAGGTTGTAAGGCCGCCCCAGGACCTCCTCTTCTGAGAAGGCATTTTCTTCAAGAAATCTTCGATTGGCCATGACTACATGTTTCCGGGTATCCAAGACAATAAGCTGAGCCCACAGGGAATCTATGATATTTTGGAGAAAACGTTCATTTGCCTCAATCTGGTTGAAAAGAAGAGTTATTTTCTGATAGGTACGGGCATTTTGAATAGCATTGCCACCTTCCTCAGCCAGTGTTGCCGCAAAATTCACTTCACTTGAGGAAAAACAATGGTGTTCGGCGGTGAGCAACCTCAGGACCCCGATAATCTCAGGACCGTTTTTAATGGGAACAGCCAGAATGCTTTTAATGCCCTCTTTCTCCATGGAATCGTGATATCTCACCCGGGCATCATTGGAGGCATCATAGATTGCCACTGGTTCACCTTTCAGCACGTCAAAAATGGAGTTTTCCCTTTTAACTTGGCCACGTTTCAAGTATTCGTCTGAAAGACCTGTGGCAGCCACCAGTTCCAGCTGATTAGTTTCAGGCTGGAGCAGACGAATAGTGCAGGCTTTCATTCCCATGACTTTAGGAAGTTTGTCAACAATGGTTTGTAAAATTTCATTCAGATTAAGGGTGGAATTGACCAGACGGGATATTTCTTTCACTTCCTGGAGAAAATCCACCTGATTCTCCATCTCTGTAAAAAGTCTGGCATTGGAGACGGCAACCCCAATCTGCTCTGCCAAAGCCATGGAAAAGGAAATTTCCATGGCCGTGAAAACCCGCGTGCTTCGTGTCAAAAGTCGCATGATACCGATGATATGTCCCTGAAAGGTAATGGGCAGGGCCAAAACACTTTTAATACTCTCCCTGGCCGCCTCAGCACTGTGCTGATAATGCGGGTCAGTATCCAGAGCAGTTTTCGCTACCGGATTTCCACTCATGATCATCTCCATGGATTCTTCAGTATCAATGGAGCCACGGGAAAGATACTCATCAGACAAGCCATGGGCAGCTCCCAGGACAAAAGTGTTCGTACTACTGTCAAGCAGCCTTATAGTTGCCGCATCAACATCAAGAAGCCCAGGAAGACGATGAACGACCATGTCCATAACCTGCTGGGGGTCAAGTACCATACTGATAAGTTTGGTGACTTTTTGAAATATCTTGAGGTATTCCTGTTCCGTGCTGGGGACTGTTACAGTTTTCATGGTAGATGTCTCATCCCGGTAGCTTTTAAGCGCTTAGTTTTTCCATACACATCGTTATGGGTAGATTTAGTTAGGCAATAACCTGCTAGTTTGACATGCTGCAGTCCTAAATTTCACGGAATCTTTTGTCTCAAAATAACAGATTCCAGCCCTTCCAGAGTCAATAAAATTGTCTAATGGTAATAAGGAAACTGTACGTATCTCCTGTAACACTTCTAGGCCTCTCGTTCCCGGCACATTCAGGAAATGGTCAAAGCCTTTTCTCATGATTTGTTTCGCTCCTGACTTTACTGCCTATAACAAAGGCCGCACTAATCAGGAATAAGTTTTTGATAATCATATTGCCCTTCAATACTTAATCCAAAAGGGATTTTGGCAAAGCAGATATCCGGCAGCAGGATTAACGGCAGAAAGGTCCCTGGCAATTCAATGAGAAGCAGTAGGAGAGCAATGCGGAGCCAGGGGCGGTAGAGTAAACACACTCCGATTGCGAATTCCCAACATCCCAGCACTGGCAAAAAAGCCTGCGGCGGAAGCCAGTAGACCGTCCGCTTTATAAGTTCCTCCTCCGGGCTGAGGCCAAGCGGTTTCAAGGCCCCGAACCAGATGAAAATCAGAGCAAGGGAAATTCTCATCAAAAATTGACAGTACTTATCCATCCACCTAGCAATTTGCCGATCAATATTGTTTGCCCATTCACGCATTTTATTTCCCTCCTTTGTTTTGATTTTCCTTTTTGCTTCTCCTGAAAAACTCTGGATTACGAAAAATCTGCCAGCTGCCATGGAGAAGCGTGGAGGCTCTTTTCACCGAAAGTCCATTCAACAATGTAAAAAAGATTGTCCCTTAATTTTAGGACTTTCTGAATAATACAGATTTGAGGTCACAGTTTACAGATCAAGTGAAAATTTGAGTTTTTTTAATCAGAACCCACGATCACAATCGACATTTTAAACTCAATTTTTTCTGTTTTGCTGCCTTTGTGCAGCGTTTTATAATTTATTTGCACCTTTTGACGGACTGCTCCTATTAAATCGGGGCCAGTAGTATTTTTTTTCGAACTCGAAACAGATTATAAAGCCCGAATAACAAATGTAATTGGCCTGCATTTTTCGCAAGGCCTCGGTAACGGGTTTTACGATAGTTCCATTGGCATTTAATTACTTGAAAAGGGTGTTCGACAATAGCTCTTGCTCTTGAGAGTTTACGGTTTCTCTTTTCTTGGGAACTGGATAAGGGATTATTGCGACTCGCTTTGTCCAAGATTCCACAAAAGATGCCCTGCTTTCGAAGATCTCGTTTACGAGAAGAATTGAAGTAGCCTTTGTCGCCAAGAATTGCTTTCTCCTCTCCATGCAGGAGTTCTTCAAACTGGCGTGTATCATGAATCTTGGCAGTTGTTGTGCTCAGGTTGTGCACCAGGCCTGACTTAGGATCAACACCGACATGGGCTTTCATCCCGAAGTGCCACTTGCCGTTTTTCTGGGTTGAACTCATTTCAGGGTCACGCTTGCCACTTTGATTCTTGGTGCTGGAAGGAGCAGCTATTAATGTCGCATCAACAGCAGTACCTTCTTTCATGAGCAGGCCTTTTTGTTCGAGGTGTTCATTTATTGTAGAAAGAATTTTTTCGAAAAGATTGTGTTTATGCAAGAGATTACGGAACTTGCAAACTGTTGTTTCGTCGGGCACTGACTCTGTAAGAATGTCGATAGATAAAAACTTTTGAAAGGAGTTTCTGTCGTAGATTGCATCTTCAACAGCGGGATCGGACAAATTGTACCACTCCTGAAGGCAAAGTATACGCAACTTCCTTTCTATATCAATGCGTTTTCTGCCGGTCTTTGGTTGTTTATGATATGGTTTTATAATAGCGCAAAGTTTCTTCCAAGGAACAACTTGGTCCATCTGGTTTAAGTATTTCTCACAACGAAGTGTTTTGCGATATAGTGCTATCGAAAGTAGGCTTAGCTGACTCATTTTACCCTCCGCATCATGTTTAACATGTTGAAATAATTATAAACTATGCGGATATATTGTAACCTTTATTCTGAATAGTTTTTCAGAGGGTCCTTTACTTATAGTAATTAATCAAGATAAAGTATAATTTATTATAAAAATGCTTATCATTAGTAGAATTAATACAAAGGCCACGTTGTTACTATAGTAACGATTTTTCATACGCAGACCAAAAATTTTCTTGAAATAAAAAGTAATTCCCACTGCTCTTCATTTAAAAATTCACTTATTCAAATAAAGTCTGTAGAGGAATAAAAAAGAAAAAAAGAGGCGATCATGGCAATTACGTTCAGGCAGCTTGAAATTTTTAATGCTGTAGTAGAAACTCAACAGGTTACCCGGGCCAGCAAAAAACTGTTTATAACCCAATCGGCGGTCAGTCTTGCAATAATTGAGCTGGAAAATCAGCTTGGGGGACCTCTTTTCGATCGTCAGGGCCGTTCGCTTATTCTCAACGATCGAGGCCGCTATCTCCTACCTTTAAGCAGAGAAATTAGCGATCAGATGAACAATGTCTGTTCGTTGATGAATGAAAAGGATGGAAATATTGTGGGATCTCTTAATTTGGTCGCCAGTTCCACCATTGGCAATTATGTCCTGCCTTATCTGATCAGTGCCTTCAAGCAAATGCACCCTGATGTATATATAACCATGCTCGTTCTCAATACAAGAGCGGCAGAAAAGCTGATTGTTGACCGCAAAGTGGATATCGGTTTTGTTGAAGGGGAGGTGAACAATGAGCAGGTGCAAGTAACTCCCTGGTTTAAAGATGAACTTGTTCTTATATCAAATATTGATAATCTTACCGAAGACAGCGATGTATGTAATGTCGCCACCGATCTTAAGAAATATAAATGGATTATGCGGGAGCAAGGTTCCGGAACAGCGCAGATCTTTAAAAAGAAATTAGGAAAACATGTAACAGACCTAAACATCATCATGGAATTGGGCCACACTGAAGCAATAAAAAATGCTGTCAAATCAGGAGCAGGTGTGGGCTGTCTGTCTAACCTGACCGTCTGTAGTGATGTTGAAAACGGCAGGTTGAAGCGACTTTACATAAAGGGAGTTGACATGGAAAGGCAGCTCTCGGTGATCCAGCACAAAAATAAGACTATGACAAAATTGATGCAGGAGTTGCTGGATTTCTGTTTTCTGATGAGCCAGTGTAGCCATGGGCAGGCATGTTTGTCCTCTCCACACACATTAATGACGTTGGTGGAGCAGTTCGATGTCAAGAAATGACGGAAATCCTCTTATTCTTTATTTAATAAAAGTTCTAGCTTTTCCAGTTTGTTAATGGTGTATATTTCCTCCCTGATTAAATCGACATGGGTGATTTCCACCTTGATTTCCGCATCACGGATACAAGTGAAAATCTCTATCTGTTGGCTGGCAAGCTCGAAATGTTCTTTTGTTACTATGGCAAAATCATTGCCGTACGCCCTGAACAGAAGTGTTTCAGGGAAATTGACCTGCAGTTCATCCGCAATTTCCTTCACAAGCTGATTGCCCTCTTCCCAACCCCACCGCTTGTTATATTCCGGTAGATTTTTCAGGTGCACACTATAAAAACATTTGTAGTCATTTGTGCTTCGGTTGTTGCGCAGTATTATCTGAAGATAGTCTTCATTGTATAGACCGGTAAGCTTGTCATTAAAAAAATAGGAAAAACGTCTTTTCTCCAGGTCTGTTCTCGGAAGTTGAGAAACGGTAGAGGGAATTTTCACATCCTGAAGAACATTAACAGCAGCCTTTACAACTTGAGGATTAAACTGGCTGCCTGCCAGGGATTGAAGTTCTATGACAGCCTCAGGTATTTCTTTTCTCGATTTATAGATACGATTTGTCGTCATGGCGTCAAAAGCATCGGCAACCGTCATAATGCTCGACAGAAGAGGAATATCTTCATCTTTGAGATGATCCGGATATCCGTTTCCATCATACCTCTCATGATGATGCCGGATAATCTCGGCAAGTTCTTTATACATATTAATTTTTGAGAGCATTTCATAGCCAGCACTGGCATGAATTTTAATAAGATCGTAGTCTAGGTCCGAGAGTTTCCCCGGTTTCAGGAGGACAGAATCCGGTGTGGCAATTTTGCCAATATCATGGAGCACGGCAGCCTTCTGCAGCTTTTGTATCTCTTTATCATCGAGCCCCATTTCTTTGGCAATCATCACAGAATAGCGGGCTACACGTGCTGTATGCCCGGCGGTATATGTATCACGATGCTCAATCATATTTACCATGGAGAAAATCGTTTCTTCATAATTTGCAGTGCGTTCAAGTTCCAATCGTGTGACAGCTTCCTTCTGTTGAAAAGAGTTGATAGCAAAACCGATATCACCGGCCAATTCTTCAAGCATGGCAAGCTCTTCTGGTTCACATCCCTCTTTCCGCCAGGTATAAACAGTCATAGCGCCTAGTGGTTCAGCATGCTGGTCGGCCCGCAAGGGAAGACCGATAACTGCCTGGAATCCCTTTACTTGAGTTCTCCAGGGAGTTGCATCTACCTTTTGCCGGCTGATATCACTGATTACAGTCCTGTTTTCCGCAATACATTTGGCTGTGGGGCTCTGGGGAAATATATTGTCGGCATCTTGGAGGGCATACGGCGGGTCAATAAGGTAGTTATCGGCTTCGTGAGACGTATAGACTGTCTGGATATTGTCATTCTCCAACAGGCCAACCCAGCAAAAACCATAATGTCCGTGTTGGACAAACCTGGCACAGGACTCTTTCAGCAGGCTCTCCAGGGTTAGTGATGTTACAAGCAGCTCATTGACATCAGCAACCGTATGCAGGATTTCCCTGAGATACATCTCCTGATCCAGGAGGGTATTGATCTTTTCTGTCCGCTGTATCACCTTGACTTCCAGAGTTCTGTTGAGCTCGTCGACCTCAGCTTTTTTCTGGTGCAGGCTTTGGTTCAGGTAAAAAATGTACAATGTAACAACAAGTACCGCCATGGCAGCCAATGCCAGCAACGCAACCTGCCGCCAGTAGCGTTGTAAAACATCTTTAAGGGTGAATTTTCCGTAATCCTCATAGGGACTGATTCGAAGTTCCAGCAAACAGTCATGCACCGGTTGGTAGTTAAGGGGTATTGTCCAGCCTGCTGATTTACTTGCGATGGCCGCTGGGTCACCGGCATCCATGGCCATCAATGCGGAGGCAACGAGACGAGAGAGCTTGTTTGGCGTTGTTTTGATGGCAGCTATAGGCCACTCTGGATAGAGATCCGTGCTGATCATGAACGGAAACTGATCGACTTTCTGGGGGTGAAGGATGCGAAGCATCTCAAGCTTGATCTTCCCCTCAGCAGCCATCCGCTCCAAGGTGTCAGAGCGCACAGTCCCTCCATCAACAGCACCATTGAGGACGGCATATACTACTGCATCATGGGTCGTGCCATACTGCATAGAGGAAAAATCCGCCAGGGGATCAATACCCTTCCTCTTGAATTCTCTCCAGGCCATAATCCAGCCCCCGAAAGAGCGTGGATCCACAGCCATAAAGTTCTTTCCCTGAAGATCTTCCAACTCCTTTATGTCTTTTTTATCTGCCCGGGAGAAGATGACTCCCCCAAAGGTTGTTGTTTGCTGACCAGGCATATTCTGATTAATCAGAGTCGCGATCCGACTCACACCGTAGAGTTTCTCAAGCTCCACATAGAACGCGGAATTTGCCAACACAAAATCTATTTTTCCCTCTTTGACTGCGGTGTGAATTTCTTGAAAACCAAGAGGAACTATTTCAAAAAGGTATCCATGAACTGAGGAAGATAAATAATCAGCGGTCTTCGACCATTTCTGCAGGGTATATGCGGGGCCTCGTTTGGCCAAAACACCAATTTTGACCGTTTGTGCACCCCATAGTACACCTGTCTGGAGTAAGGAAAAAAATATGAGAATAAAAATTTTAATTAGGAGAATCATAGCAATATATCTTTACTCTTTATTCTGCCGATCACTGTAGTACAAATTAATATAACCATATGGTGTTCAAATAAAAGAAGAAAGAATTGTTTTTTTGTTAAAGCTGTAATGTAATAACCTTATCAGCGAACAGTATACATTACGAGTTTTAAGATTTCTCTCTTCACTTCGAAATGAATATGTAGCTTTTGGTATTTAATTTTTACTGTCTCTCTGTTCTTGCTTAGAAAGTGATTCCTGGAGGGAGACGCACCTAACCAGATGGCACCAAGTGTAAAATAACAATCACAATTAATGGTGAACATTCCATTATACCCTTCTTCTTTTACATAAAATCCTTGACACAATTAACGTTCAGTCTTTTTATACATAAACAAGATGTTTCCTTGCGAGGAAAATCCTCGTACCCTTCAACACATAACGGAGTGTTTAACAATGGAAAAACAAATAGATATGATATGCGTTTCAGATATGGAAGGCTTTGATAGAGAGCTCTTTGAAAAGGCCAAAAAAAAGCTATCCATACATTTAAGCAAGTTTGGTTGGAAATTTGAGGATTGTGTCCATGAGGAAGGCGACAAGGTCTGGTCGTGCAAACCAGCTGCTATATGGTTCCTGATACCAGACATTGACCCGAATGACTGGGATTGATTTTTATTGCGGAATATACCTATATTGCCGTATTCGCAAAAAGCGTTCATACGCCGCGTGAATCTTTGGGATCCCCTTGATATTACTGGTGGCGATAATTGAAATCACGACTTTTGGCAAGATCACCTATATTGATTGTCAGCTTTTTCCTTTTCATCTTCTCTGCTACGGAAAAAGGGAATGCTCAACCTCCGGTTGATAATGAATCATGTTCTTCATTTATCGCCTTCTACTGTACAACCTGCCACAATACCCAGCGCATCTGCGCGTCATTGGCGACCCAGGATGAAGAGGCCTGGAAAAAAATAATCCATACTATGGCAGAATATGGTGACATGAATAATGCTGACGAGAAATACACCCTTTCCTGCATGCACTTTATGGAACCAGGCTCCGAAATTGTCTGTAAACAGAAATAAACATGTTTGATTTTTTAAAAAATGTGACTTACCAGATTATTTCACCAATAGCCTCAGCACGATCTAGATATGAGACCTTCAAGGACCTGTTAAAAAACGACCAGAAAGCACATGAGCTGCTGGCCACCCTGGAGGAGGTCTATTACCAGAACAAAAAAGTCGATATCAATTATGCTACCAGGTTATACAGTCAACTATCTCAGGCTGTTTCAACAATGGTGGCATGCCTGGGGAAAATGTCTCCAGGCGAGAGCACCAATCTCCGCGCCTATTATCGAAAAATAGACTTCTTCTGCAGATTTGCACTTGCTCCCCCGGAGATTGACACATCCCCTCCTTTTATTCTGCCGATCACTAAAATTTATCCAGATGACAGCCTGACCGGCGGTAAGGGTTTTAATTTCTGCATTCTGAAAAACACCCTCGGACTTCCCGGGCCTCATGGTTTTATTATTTCCACCTCTGCTTATAACTATTTTATTAAGGAAAGTGGGCTCCGACATACAATAGATGAAATCCTGGCCGAGATTGACATCCATTCTACAGAATCCCTCCATAACAGCTCAAAGCAGATTATAGATCTTATCGGCAACACAGCACTGCCCGACTCGCTCAAAAAAGAGTTGAATCAGGCCTTCAAGGAATTACGGAACCAATGCAGCACGGATATCACCTTGGCAGTGCGAAGCAGTGCTGTGGGCGAAGATTCCAAAATCTCCTTTGCCGGCCAATATCTTTCAATTCTTGATGCAGATGGCGGCAACCTGCTGGAATCCTACAAACAGGTGACGGCCAGTAAATTTTCTCCCCGGGCTCTCTACTACAGAATAAGCAATGGACTCCATGATTATTCAACAGCCATGGCCGTCCTTGTTTTGGAGATGGTTGACGCCAGTGTAAGCGGTGTCATAACTACCAAGGACTCTTTCGATAAAGGCGATGACGTTGTCTGTATTCACTCCCTGCAAGGTCGGGGTGAGGATCTGGTCAGCGGCAAAAGATCTCCTGACACAACAATTATCCAGAAAGAAAAACCATTTAAAATACTACAGCAGATTCCATCACGCCCGGGGGATGCTTTCACCCTGACAGAAGACCAGGCAAAGCAACTCGCCCAATGGGCCATCCGCATTGAATCGCACTACGGAGTTCCCCAGGAAATTGAATGGTGCATAGATCAGAATGGCTCTCCTCTCATCCTCCAGACGCGCTTTTTAAGGGTACAAAAAAAGCCTGAACAGACAGAGATCGACACATCATCATACAGAGAGCTCTTTCGCGGAGGAGAATTAGCAGCCAGAGGATCGGCAGCAGGCAAAATATATCTCCTGAATGACTTTAACCGCCTATCAGAAGTCCCCAAGGGCGCCATTCTAGTAACACGATCAACCCTACCATCCCTTGCAACCATTGCCCACAATCTTGCCGGGGTTATCGCCGATGCAGGAAGTGCTGCAGATCATTTTGCTTCAGTGGCAAGGGAGTTCAACATCCCAACCCTGGTGAAAACCAATATCGGCACAGAACTCTTCACCTCCGGACAGCAGGTCACTCTTTGGACGGATCAGACCACTGTCTTTGATGGTGTAGTGGAAACCCTTATTACACAATATTCTGAAGATGAAAAAGAAAAGGAAACACCGTTTCTGAAATCAATGAGTATCGTCATCTCATTAATCTCGCCGCTCAGAATGGTGAACCCTGCTGACCCATCCTTTGTCCCGGAAAGCTGCCGTTCTCTCCATGACATCATACGCTTCGTCCATGAAAAGGGTATGATGTCAATGTTTGGGCTGGCTCTCCATAAACCTCTCCGAAAAGGAGGCTCAAAACTTCTCGAATCCAACATCCCTCTGCAGTTATATCTTCTGAATGTCGGGGGTGGTCTCTCTCCAGAATCAGACTCTCAGAAAACTATAGCTATAGAAGATGTCCTCTGCCGCCCCCTGCTTGCCCTCTGGAAAGGCTTGGCGCATACCGGAGTCACATGGCAGGACAGATCCCATTTTGACTGGGGTGCCTATGATGACCTTGTCATGGCCGGTGGTGTGGTTAACGCTAAATCAATTGCTTTTGCCAGCTATGCAGTTATTTCTCAGGATTACTTGAATCTTAACATGCGATTTGGTTATCATTTTGCCATCCTTGACGCACTCTGCAGCCCGGATAACGGTGAAGGCTACATAACTCTCCGCTTTGCCGGCGGCGGGGGTGACATAGAAGGAAAACTTCTGAGACTGGCCATGATCAGTGAAATCTTGAGCCGCCTCAATTTTACCGTTACCCGGAAAAGTGACCTGCTGGATGCCCGTTTCTCCGATCGGAATACAGATAAGATACTTGAAACGCTTGATATGCTCGGACGCCTGCTGGGGGCAACCAGAATCATGGATATGATTCTTACCAATGAAGAGATGGCGGCAGGGGCGGTCGAAGAATTTATGAATGGCAAATATACTTTTTCCAAGGAGTAATATATTTTGTCTGAATACGAATTAACCTGGGTCACAGAAAGTCTTGCGGTCGGCCATGCGCCTATGTCCTATGCTGAACTTGACGACATTCGTTCCCAGGGAATTGACGCTATTATTAATCTCTGTGGGGAGTTCTGCGATCTCCATGAGATTGAAGAAAAATCGGGATTCGAGGTCTACTATATCCCTATTCCCGATGAAACTGCCCCGGATATGGCCGAATTGGAAAAGGGGCTGGATTGGCTTGATGAAGCAATCTATCTGGGGAAAAAAGTACTGGTACATTGCCGGCACGGCATCGGCAGAACAGGAACCCTTGTGACTGGATACCTCATTCGCAGGGGGCTGGGACTTAAAATGGCGGAGAAAAAACTCAAAGGAACCAGGTCCCAGGCCAGTAATTATTCACAGTGGCGGCTGCTGAAAAAATACGGCAAAAAATCAGGAAAACTCACCATCAGGGAACCATCGCTGGAAAGCGGTCACTTGATTGACCTGAGCAGTTTTTTCATGGAGTATGAGTCCCTTGTCAGCGAGGTCGAAAATAAAATAACCGGTCAATCCGAAACAAATCCTCCCCGATGCGGAATCAATGACCCAAAGGGCTGTTACCGATATTTTGAACTGCAGTTTATCGAGGCTATTTACCTCGGCAACAAGATAAACAAAACACTTACAGCAGAACAACGACAGCAGGCAATTGAGCGGGCTGTTGACGTCTGGAAACAGATACGCGCTATAGTTCGCAATGAGTCAGCGGATTCAAAAAAAGATCTGGAAGATCACTACCTGAGAAAGAATATTCTTTGTCCTTTATATGTAGACGGGTGCCAGATCACAGATTATCGACCACTAAGCTGTCGGTTATACGGTATAGAAAAAGAAGTGATCGACATGAATCTTCTTGAAGAGATGCTCACCAACATCTCCAGGTCTCTGTTCATGTCTTTATCCGGCTTTTTCCCAGAGAAAAACCTGTTTCTCGTTTCCTGTGCAGACACGGTTTCCGGCAGGTTTGCCCAGATTTATTTCCATTTTCTTGCATCACTGGAAAATCAGGACAAATAGTTTGTTTGAAAACTCTCCCAGATGAGTTAAACCTTGTGAACCATGAGCGCACACACTGATACCAAAAACAATCCTCAAACCGTTTTGATTGTTGACGACGAGCCCGATATGCTCACCATGCTCCAGCTCGTATTGAAACGACAATGCGACTGCCAGGTTGTCCTGGCACAATCAGGGAAAAACGCCCTGCAAAAACTTAAAGAATACAAGCCTGATGTCGTGATAACAGATATCAAGATGCCCGACATGGACGGTCTTGCCCTGTTAAAAAGAATCAGGGATATCGACGACACAATCTCCATAATTATCATGACAGGCTACGGCACCGTCGAGATGGCTGTTGAGGCGCTGAAAGAAGGAGCCTATGATTTTCTGGAAAAACCCTTCAACAAAGACCATATTGTTCGCACAATTCATCATTGCCTCGAAAGAACCAAACTCTTAAGAAACTATCAAAGCCTTCAGGCACAACTGATTGACAGCAATCAGCTCCATGGTTTTATCGGCAATTCTCCCGCCTTGAAAAAAGCCTTGGACCTCATTGCACTGGTGGCAGATACCGATGCAACGATTCTTATTCGCGGAAATTCCGGAACAGGAAAAGAAGGGGCGGCAAAAGCACTTCATGCCCTGAGTCATCGTAAACAAAACAGGATGATTACTGTAAACTGCCCTACCCTTCCAGAGCAGATTTTAGAGAGCGAGCTTTTCGGATACAGCAAAGGGGCATTTACAGGTGCAACATCCGACAAAAAAGGCCTGTTTGAAGAAGCAAACCATTCAACAATTCTTCTGGATGAAATCGCTGATATTCCTGTTTCAATACAGACAAAACTGCTTCGAGTCCTCCAGGAAAAAGAAATACAGCCGCTGGGCCAGAATAAATCCATCAAGGTTGATGTCCGGGTTGTGGCCTCAACAAACCAGGATCTGGAGGCAAAGATAGAATCCGGAGAATTCAGGGAAGATCTGTATTACCGACTCAATGTGATAAATATTACCATGCCGTCTTTAAGCGATATGTCCGAGGATATCCCCCTCTTGTCCCACCATTTTCTGGCTCTTTTCAAAAAAGAATATAATAGGCCTGATATCCAGTTTGCTCCGGATGCCATTGACTATCTTTACCATCGGCATTGGCCTGGAAATGTCCGAGAACTGCAAAACATCATCAAAAGAGTTGTTATTGTAGCCCGAGAAGAAGTTATTGATGCCGCTGCCCTGAAGAACGCGGAACAGAAGCATTCCGGAAGATTAAACTGTTCAGAAATGCAGCAGGCCATATTCAGCCTTCCCTATAATGACGCAAAAGCTGAGGCAACCAAACATTTCACGGTTGCCTATATTTCAAATGTACTCAATCAGAATAATGGCAATGTGACCTCCGCTGCCCAGAAAAGCGGCATGGATCGTCAGGCATTGCAGCGGATTATGCGCCGGTACAATATGAAGTCTGCCGATTTTCGCAAAAAAGATTAATTTGATGAGCCCTTCTGATTTTTCCAGGAAATTACTGGCCTGGTACGGCAAAAACCGCCGCGACCTTCCCTGGCGAAAGACCAAGGATCCCTATTCCATCCTTGTTTCCGAAATCATGCTGCAGCAGACTCAGGTGGACAGGGTCAAAGAATATTATCTGCGCTGGATTCACGAATTCCCCGACATTTCCTCTCTTGCGTCGGCTGATGAAGAAAAAGTCCTCACCCTGTGGGAAGGCCTCGGTTACTATTCAAGGGCTAGAAATCTTCACAAGACGTCAATCCAACTCAACAGTACCGGAAAAAATGTACCGGACAGCATTGAAGGACTAACCTCCCTTCCGGGAATCGGCCCATATACTGCCGCCGCTGTAATGAGTATCGCTTTTAACAGAGATGAGCCCCTGGTTGATGCCAATGTCGAACGGGTATTTTCCAGGTTTTTCGATGTGAATCATCCCGTCAAGTCACGTGAAGCGCAAGATATCTTCTGGAAAAAAGCGAAACAGCTCCTGCCTTCAGGGCAGGCGGGAGAATATAATCAGGCGCTCATGGAACTGGGAGCCCTTATCTGCCTTAAAACCAATCCTCTCTGTGACTCATGCCCTGTCCAGGACGGATGCAAAGCCCTTAATCTGGGCCTGATCGACCAGCGTCCGATTTCCGCACCCTCGAAAAAAACGATCCAGATCAACATGGCCTGTGGTGTTCTTAAAAAAAACGGCCTGTTTTTTATTCAGAAAAGACAGGAAAATGATGTATGGGCCGGCCTCTGGGAGTTTCCCGGTGGGCGCCTGAAAGAAGATGAGAGTCCTGAAAAAGCCGTTGTGCGTGAATTTATGGAAGAAACTGAACTTGCGATACATAATGTCAGGCCCATCGCGACAGTCAAACATTCCTACATGAATTATCGAGTAACACTGCACGGTTTCTTTTGTGATCAGTACAAAAAAGATCAGCAGCCGATCCTCCATGCCGCCCAGGATTTCCGGTGGGTGAGCGCTGCAGAACTAGAGGAGTTTGCCTTCCCTGCCGGACACCGCAAACTCATTACACTTTTAAAGGAAAATGCTTTTACGAACTAAGGTTGCAAATAGCCTTGCACTGAACTAAAGTTGATATTTGTAAATAACTATTTCAGGAACGAACAAATACCGTTGTCAAGAAGGAGAAGGATGTCATGAAACGATTAGCTTTACTCTTGTGTATCATATTTGCTTCCGCAGGATTAAATGGCTGCGGTTATAACCAGATTCAACAAAACGACGAGGCCGTTATTGCCGCCTGGGGTGACGTTGAAGCGTCCTACCAGCGCCGTGCGGATTTGATTCCAAACCTGGTAGAAGTTGTCAAAGGCTATGCCGCCCACGAAAAAGAAACACTCACCGCCATCACCGAAGCCCGTGCCAAAGTCGGCCAAATACGGCTTGGCAGCGATATCATTAACAATCCCCAGGCAATGGAACAATTTCAAGCCGCCCAGGGAGGGTTGAGTTCAGCCCTTTCCCGTTTGATGGTTGTTGTTGAACGATATCCCGATTTAAAAGCCAATCAGAATTTCCTGGATCTCCAGCACCAGCTGGAAGGGACTGAAAACCGAATCAATGTGGCCCGAGTCCGTTTTAATGAGACTATCCGTGTGTTTAATACCTCTATCCGGACCTTTCCAAACAATCTGACCAACAACCTGTTATTGAAACTTCCAAGAAAGGAACCATTTAAGGCTGAGGCCGGATCGGAAAAAGCACCCGCTGTTTCATTTTAGTTAACCAAGGGAAAAGTGAATAATTTCAATAGGTTTTCAACACACCTAAATTCTTGCAAAAAGGGGCGGGCACGTCGGCGCAGTGTATTTATTGCCGTCTTTTTCCTCTGCTGCTTTTTTATCTCTCCAGCCAGTGGTCTGGAGGTTCCTGAGTATCATGGCTATGTAAATGATTATGCCAATATGATCTCACCCGGGATGAAGAGCAAACTTGAACGGGCCCTGCAATCTTTTGAGCTGTCCGATTCAACCCAGATAGCCATCCTTACCCTTGATTCTCTTGAAGGGGATTCCCTTGAAGATTTTTCCATCCGAACGGTCGATAAATGGAAAATTGGCCAGAAGAGCAAGGACAACGGTGTTCTTTTGCTTATCTTCAAAAAAGATCGAAAGATGCGCATCGAAGTAGGACGCGGCCTCGAAAGTGTCTTAACCGATTTGTTGTCCGGCCGGATCATTGATGGCGTTATTTCTCCGGCTTTCAAGGCAGGCAAGTTTGATGAAGGATTCGCCAACGGCATTATTGCCATCGTTGATGCGACCAGAGGAGAATTCAAAGGAACAGGTCGTCTACAGCGCAGCCGAAGCCGGGATGAAGTTCCTCCTGTCTTCAGCTATCTGTTCATGGGCATGCTCATTGTTGCTTTTCTGGGAAGTGTTTCAAAGAAGCTTGGCGTTTCAGCCGGTGCAATACTGCTACCCTTAGCTGTTTTTACAGGTCTGGGCCCTGGCGCCTCTCTTCTCTTTTTACTTTTCCTGATCCCTGTTGGCATGGGGTCAGGACTATTGCTGCCGATTATTTTGAGCTCTTTTTTAAGCAGTCGAGGCCACTATTATGGTGGCGGATTTGGCGGCCGAAGTTCCGGCCGTTTTGGAGGAGGAGGTTTCGGTGGTTTTGGAGGTGGAGGATTTGGCGGCGGTGGAGCCTCGGGGGGATGGTAGATCATGAAAGCAGATAATTTTTTCACATCTGAAGAAAAAGATACTATTGCCAAAACCATTGGCAAGGTAGAAAAAAAGACAGCCGGAGAAGTTGCCGTTATGGTCGTTGACACAAGCGACAGCTACCCTGAAAGCTTGGTCCTTGCCGGTGTCCTGATGGGTGGGCTTTCAGCACTGCTTGTGACAGATCTTTTTTTCAACGATTCATTGTGGATCTTCTTGCCTTTGGCGACTCTTTTTTCCTTTGTTTTCGGGTGGCTCACCAACCAGGCACCAATAATAAAACGGTATTTCATCCCCAAAGCCCGTATAGAAGAAGAGGTTGAACAGCGTGCCATACAGGCATTTTACGAAAAGGGACTTTATAAAACCCGTGACGACACCGGTGTTTTATTTTTCATCTCTCTCCTGGAGCACAAAGCCTGGGTCCTGGCAGATCAAGGGATTTACAGCAAAATCCCCCAGGAGACTTTACAGGAGTATGCTGTTGATATCGCGACAGGTATTAAGAAAGGCAGGGCTGCTGAAGTACTGTGCCAGGAAATATCAAAAGTAGGGGAAATCCTTGCCGAGCATTTTCCGGTCAAAGATGATGACACTAATGAATTACCAAATAAGGTGTTTACAGTATAGAAACAGGGACTATTTTTTCCAGTAGGGATAACGACTTATGGTTGCCTGCATTTTCTTCTTCTGGGTAATCAATTTTCGTGTACCAAGAATGCTGAGAAGAATTCCTGAGCCTGAGCCCCAAAGTGCATTTTCAGCCCCTATTTTTCCAAAATACAAAAAAGAAAGGGCTAAAACCAGGATCCCAACACCTAATCCCAACATTGCCCTGCTGGAATAGAGTTCAGAGCTGAACACTGAAAATTTCGTTACCCAACCGCTATTTTTTTTTGCAGCACTTCCGCCGGTATTCAAAAGCTCTCCGGCAGGCAGGTATCTCATTTCCGTCCCACAATGAATGCAGCAGTAGAAAGTCTCGCCGTGTGTATAGTTGCTTTCGCCCTGCTCCCCGCATGTTGAACACGTTGGCGTTGGTATGGTGTTTTTCGTCATCTTCCTGAAACCGCCTATAGCCCTGGGCCCTTACCTTCTTTTTTTAATAATCCAGCATATGCCATGAGTACCCATCCTGCCATAAAGGCGATTCCTCCTGCAGGTGTCATATACCCCAAATCAAGTCCTGCAAAAGCCATTACATACAAACTTCCTGAAAACAATACAATACCAGATAGAAAAAGCCAGCCGGCAGCATAAAACAACGCAGCTCTTTCACGCCAGTGAGATATTGCCAACGAAACGAAGATGAGCCCAAAACCATGATACATTTGATAGCGGGCTGACTTCGCAATCCATCTGACCTGGTCTTCATCAAGAGCCGGTTCTCCGTGTGCGCCATAGGCACCAGCCCCAACCGCCAATCCGGCCAGAAGCGATCCAATCGCGAAGAAAATACGATCCATTTTAATTATCCTTTTATA
>JACNJZ010000216.1 GCA_014382295.1 Candidatus Desulfobia pelagia
TGCATGGCTGACTTACCAATGCCGCAAATTTTGCATACATTTGTGTGAGGAACCCCTTTTTTTAACAATTTTTCAAACGTACTTTCTTTTAATGCCCCCGCATCGTACTGACCAATGCCAACGGCATATCCTACTTTATCATGTCGCCCTAAGTAATCATAACTGCTTAGATCAGCAGCCATTATCCCATTTTCAAATAAATATTGTTGTGACAGGTAGCGCCCAATTGTGGATAGCTGATCTCCAAAAGCAAAACGTTTTCCTTTTAAGTCGTTTATTTGGATTATAGGGCTGTCCTTCTGAACACAGATAATTCCATTGAAACGCTTACTGCCCTTTTTGCTTTCGATTGCGATGATACGTACTCCTTGATTGCGAGTCTTGACCTCCACATAGGACGCAGGACCAAAACGGGCAAAATTTACGGCACCTGTTTCCAGAGAACGTATACCTTTTTCATAACTACTAGCGACCTGAATTTTTATATGAACAGGCTCATGTAATTTTTCATGTAACGATGATTCTAGGTAATTTATAATCGGTCGAAATTGTTTAACAATGACAGTTGGTTTGTCTGAAGCATAGAGGCCGAAGCTCAGCGAGACATCAGCATGAGTCGAGCGAGGGGAGACAAAAACAGTTAGAAAAAAACAGAAAATAAAGATAGGCATGTCAAGTCATCCTTTTTAATTCTAGAGTAGAAACCATTGAAGAAAAGAGATGCTATTATTATATGAAACAAAAAAAACAAACGTTAAATCAAGGTGTTTCGTGAAATAGGACTGCCAGGGGTAAGATAAATAGGCTTGTAAGCAACGTAATGTGGAGCTTCCTAAATACGTAACAACTGTATGGATCTGGCAAGTGTACCTTTCTTCCCTTCGGCTAAAGAACGGCTATAGCTGCAACCTTTAGAAAGGGGAAGATGTAAAAGTCTTATTGAGATACCGGCTTCATCCTTTTTTCATTTTCACAAAAACATCCTCAAGGAGCTGCCGAGGAACTTTGCACCTATATTTTTCAAGGAAAACCGAGGCAGCTTTTTCCACAGTGGAAGGTTGTGAATCTATCTTGGCAAGCAGGCCGCTGATATCCTCCATGACTGCCCACGGGTAAATCAGCCAGCGCCACTTAATAATTCTGTGGGCAAAATACTCAGGACGAAAATGAGATGTTGTCTTCTGGATTAAAACAGCCACTCGAACGTCCTTCGGAGAAAATTCTTTAAGGTGATGCACGGCCACCTCTAGGGTATCTCCAGTGTCATTAACATCATCCACCACCAGGATATTTCCCCCCTTGATATCTATTGCAAGCGGATCTGTGAGCCTAGCTATCTTCTGTTTGTTTGCGCCAGGAAAGTAATGTTCAATTCTAATACTGGCCAGGGTGTTGACATCCAGAAAATCACATAAAATTCGTGCCGGCACATATCCACCCCTGGCAATAGCGACGATAACATCCGGTTGAAAATTATCGCCATTAATCATACATGCGAGCTTCCGGGCTAGTAGATACACCCGCCTCCAGGATATCAGTTCACAACGAAAATCTTTCTCCATCAGCTGCCACCTTTTTTAGGTATCTGTTCCAGGCAGCATTTGTAACACACCCGACCAAATGCCTCGACCCCTAAAAGTTTGATATCCGGGGAAAGAAATCCTTTTTTTACAGACTCCTCTTTAAAGAGATCGGTACTGAGATATTTCTTGTTATCATCGGGGAAAACCGTAACCACTACTGCATCGCGCCCCATGTTTTTCTGAACTTTCAAGGCTCCCAAGAAATTCGCGCCTGAAGAGATACCTACTCCAAGACCAATTTGGACCGCAAGTTTTTGCGCCATCAGGATCGCATCACCATCCTGGACACTCACTACGGCATCAAGTGCGTTCATATCCAGAATAGGCGGCAATAGACCATCTGATATCCCCTCAATCCTATGACTGCTATGATCTTTATGGTCAGTATGAAGAAATGGGGCATTCGCTGGCTCAAGGGGATAGATCTTTATAGAAGGATTTTTTTCTTTCAGAAAACGCCCAACCCCCATTACAGTTCCTCCAGTACCAACACCAGCAATAAAGGCGTCTGGCCAAACAGAATGAGACCGTAACTGGTACCAGATTTCAGGACCTGTCGTATTATAATGCGCTGCTGTGTTATCTTTGTTGGAAAATTGTGCAGGAAGAAAACTTGTTTCAAAAGACTTGGCCAATTCTTCCGCTCGGTTAATGTTTGCTTGAAACCCACCGTCACCCTTGCCAAAAAGAATAACCTCAGCGCCAAAACTTTTTAGGAGCTTAAAACGTTCCCTGCTCACCCAATCCGGCATATAAATCGTAACCTGATGCCCCAATGCGTGACCGATTGCAGCAAAGGAAATCCCAGTATTGCCGCTTGTAACCTCAACTATGTGACTATCAGGTTTCAGACATCCTCTCCTGAAAGCTTGTTGCATGATGCTGTATGCCATTCTGTCCTTAATGCTTCCGGTCATGCTTAAGTACTCCGCTTTAGCATAGACAGTAGCCTTCTTCCCATTAAAGACAAGATCTATTGCCAGTAAAGGAGTATCACCAATTAGGCTTGCTATTCCATGAATTCGATCAGAATAATTATTCTCCACAACTGACTCTCTTTTTTGTCAAGTACCCTTTATTTTGACGAGGTATAGCATTATGTATTGACTTGCATAATAACAATCAATGTAATCTGCCCACAACAGTCTGAAAAGTGATCAGTCTTTGTATCATAGCGGCCATACCCAGAAAATCATTGGTATGCTGACCGCGACTACTATAATTCCCAATACCAGACCCAGACGCCAGTAATCGCCGAATTGGAAGCCGCCTGGACCAAGAATCAAAGTATTGTTCTGGTGCCCTATAGGTGTCAGGAAAGCACAGGAGGCTCCTACCGCAACGACCATCAAAAAGGGATCGGCATTTGCGCCTAGTTGATGAGCAGCTCCGATAGCAATCGGGCACATCATCGCCGCCGTTGCAGCGTTGTTCATCAGGTTCGACAGGAACATGGTCACCACCAGCAACACAACCAGTCCGGCAATGACATGCCCCTGGGCCACATTGTTGAGTAAAAAACGTGCGATCATAGTTGCAGTACCGCTAGCGGCCATGGCATCGGCAACCGGAAGCATGGCTCCCAAAAGTATGATAACCGGCCAGTCGACAGCTTTGTAGATTGAGCGTAACGGCACAATTCCCAACGCAGAAAAGGCGAGTGCCCCTGTAGCAAAAGAAACTTCAGCAGGGAGTATTCCCAAGGCTGCGACAACTACAGCAACAGCCATAACCAGTGAGGCTGTGAGTGCCTGTCCCTTTTTCGGAATCCTGATATCACGTGTAGCCAAGGGCAAACAGCCATAGTTTGAGGCAAAACCGGACAATGCATCAGGTGTACCTTGGATCAACAAGACATCACCCGCCAGAATAGGAGTTAATCGCAAGCGTTTGATTGTTCGTAGTCCCTGGCGGGATAAGGCAAGCAAATTGATGCCGTATCGGTTGCGCAATTCAATATCAAGAGCAGAGCGATTAACCAAAGCAGCGTTCTGCAACACAACCAGCTCCTGAATAACGACTTCGTCTGATTTGGCTTTATTTTTGTCATTCTCTCCCTCTGGAATGACATTGTCTGGAATTTCTTTATTTCTTCCTGACGTAATCTCACTGTGGATTTTTGTATCATTCGTATTAGCGATTGAGGGAACAACCTCTTCAAGACCAAGCCCAAGGCTTGAAAGGGCTAGGGGCAGGGACTCAGGATCGACTTCAATGACCAATATGTCGCCATCCCGCAGAACTCTCCGAGGATTGGGTGCGAAAATTCGGACCTCATTGCGTACCATACCGACAATCTGCGCGTCG
>JACNJZ010000062.1 GCA_014382295.1 Candidatus Desulfobia pelagia
CTTTGACGATTCCCTGTCTGTTGATGATTTTCGGGTAGGGCAGGAACAGGAAACTTAAGGTGCTTTTAATTTTATCATCAGGAGTTTTATTATGAAGAAAAGAATAGTTTCTGCAATGTGTATAGTCCTTTCTTTTTTCTTTATGCAGGACAGGGTCGAAGGGGCATGGTGGGATAAAGGTCTTGAAATCCTCAAGCCTCTTGGTGGAGAAACTGTTGCAGTGAAGCCAGGTGCAGGTGAAATAGGCCAGGCTTTTAAAGAGGCGCTGCGGATCGGTTCCGATACTGTTGTTCAGCAGTTGGGGAAGACTGACGGTTTCAATTCCGATCCTAAAATTCATATCCCTCTGCCCGAGGAACTTGATACGGTTAAAAAAGTATTATCGAAAATAGGTATGTCACAGGCAGTTGATGATCTTGAGCTGAAGCTGAATCGAGCAGCGGAAGATGCAACGCCAAAAGCGAAAGAATTATTCCGGCAGGCAATTACAGAAATGACCTTTGAAGATGTGATGACTATTTATGAAGGTCCGGAAGACTCGGCAACACAGTATTTCCGCAGCAAAATGTCTCCAAGCCTCAAAGAGACAATGCAGCCTCTGGTTGAAGACAGCATGTCTCAGGTTGGAGTCGTTCAGGCCTACGATAATGTAATAGGTCAGTATCGGACCATGCCCTTTGTGCCGGATGTGAAGGCTGATCTGACAGATCATGTGGTTCAGAAAGGAATAGATGGAATATTTTATTATCTTGCTCAAGAGGAAGCGGCTATCCGCCAGAACCCTGCGAAGCAGACCACGGATCTGTTGAAAAGGGTGTTTGGTGTGAAATAACACTATTTACTGCGACAGAAGAGAAAGAAAGGAAGGGGGATTCATGTCTGAGTTCAAGAATGTTACGGTGGTGAAGGAGGCAAATATCTACTTTGAGGGCAAAGTGACAAGCCGTTCGGTGATTTTCCCGGATGGAACCAAAAAAACACTGGGTATCATGCTGCCTGGGGAATACGTATTTAATACTGCTGATAAGGAAATCATGGAAATCCTTTCCGGTGACCTTGATGTGCTGCTGCCAGGAGAAAGTGACTGGCGTACGATTCAAGGAGGAGAGGATTTCAAGGTACCTGCCCAGGCGTCGTTTAAGCTGAAAATTAAAACCCTGACGGATTATTGTTGTTCGTTTGTGAAATGAAAAGGTAGCCTTAAGGGTACCTTAAGATAAATGATACAGAAGGAGGACTAAGATGGCTCAAATTACCCTGCAGGGCAATGCGATAGACACAATTGGTGAACTTCCGAAAACAGGGGGCCAGGCGCCGGGATTTACCCTGACTAAAACAGATCTTTCTGACTGCACCTTTAGCGATTTTTCTGGGAAAACCGTTGTACTGAACATCTTTCCCAGCATTGACACCTCTGTGTGTGCGGCATCAGTACGTCGATTCAACGCAGAGGCAAGCAAACTGGATGGCACGGTTGTCCTCTGTGTTTCCGCTGATCTGCCATTTGCTCACCAGAGATTCTGTGAGGCGGATGGGTTGAGTGATGTCATTCCTCTTTCCACTTTTCGGTTTCCGGATTTCGGCAGGGACTATGGTGTCTTGATAACCACCGGTCCCATTGCCGGGCTGTTATCCCGGGCAATTGTTGTCATTGATGGGGATGGGAAGGTTGTTTATTCCGAGCAGGTGCCGGAGATAGCCCAGGAACCGGATTATGAAGCTGCTTTAGGGATTCTTGCGAAATAGGAGGACAGCGTGCCCCATCTTCAGGATGAGGATTTATCTGAGATGATGGGGTAGTCTCTCTGCAAAACGCTTTATTTCGTTGCGTACCCGTTCGTAATGACCAAGGGCCTCTTCTTCTGATACGGCATTGACGGCAAGCTTTGGCGGGTCATCAAACCCGTGGTGGATTACTCTGGTCTTTGCAGGAAAAAACGGGCATTTCTCGTTGGCATGATCGCAGACAGTGATTACGTAATCAAAATCCTGAGTTGGTAATTCCTCAATAACATTCGACTCGTTGCCGCTGATGTCAACTCCCGCCCTGGCCATGGCTTTAATAGCCATGGCATTCATTCCGTGTTTTTCTATCCCTGCTGAGTAGATGTTGTACTTTTCTCCATGGAAATGTTTTGCCCACCCTTCAGCCATCTGGCTTCGGCAGGAGTTCCCGGTACAGAGAAAGAGAATTTTCGGTTTTCTGTCTTTAGTCATGATTGGTTGCCGACCGGCGCGCAGGAGAAAAAAAATTATTCGATATTTTTACCTGATTTATGGGTCAAGGTATCCTTGTGCTCAATACCGGTTGACATGGAATCGGACATGAAACTGATCAGGTAGAAAATAATACCAATTGTCAGAGCGACAAGAAGGAGTTTGAAGATTTCCTTCGGTTTTACAAAAGCCATCACTGCAACAACCGCGAGGATTGCAACTGCCGGGATCGTGTGATTCTGGAAAAACGTAATCCCGGCAGCCAATAATGTGTTCATATCCATTATCAGCCCTGCTGGCCTGGAGCAGGGACGATTTTAATTTCAACCCGGCGATTCAGCTGGCGTCCACTTTCCGTGGCGTTTGTCGAAACAGGAGAAGATTCTCCATAGCCGATGATTTCGATTCTATGGGTGGCAACTCCTCTCTGCACCAGGAGATCCTGCACGGCAACAGCTCGTTTCCGGGAAAGGTTCAGGTTGTAATCTTCACTGCCAAGGCTGTCTGTATGGCCCTCAACCCGGATAAGCGTCTGGGGGTAGTTGCGCATAATAGTGGCAACTCTGTCTATTTCAGTATAGAGGCCAGGGCGGACAGTGGCGGAGTCAAAGTCAAATGACATGTCGCTTTTAAAGGTAACGGCAAGGAGGTTGCCTTCCCGGCGGACTGAGGCGGCCTCTGAATTTGCCAGAGCCTGGCGCATTTCCATCTCCTGGTTGTCCATCATTTTGCCGGCTCCGGCTCCTGCAAGTCCGCCCAGTGCGGCACCAATGGCAGCCCCCCAGAGTGTTCCCTCGGTGTCACCGCCAATGGCCTGGCCCAAAACTGCTCCGGCCGCAGCTCCACCAGCCGTTCCATAAACAGCGCCCTGACCGGTTTTAGTTTGCGGCATGGTAACGCATCCTGCAAGAAGACTGATGCTAAGAACAAAGGGTAGTACGTATTTCATGATGTCACCTCATGTTGTAAAAGTTATCTGACGACGAGCTCTTATTTTTGTTCGGAGTGCTTATTTTTGTCAACAGGTATTCAGTTGAAGGGGATGCCCTTGACCGGGCAGAGAGTGTGCGCGTATCCCCAAAAGGTTACTTTGCCTTCCACACAAAGATATTGCGAACAATATCCTCGTCCAGGGCCAGTTCCGTATTCTCGAATTTGATGCAGAAGGCAGGTACGGAACGGTGTACGGTAACAATGACCCCTGGGTTTAGTCCAAAAGAAATAAGGTGGTGGAGGTGGGAGTGGCTGCCGGGTTTGATGTACATGATTTTCCCGCTTTCGCCAGGTTTAAGGTCTGCAAGGCTCTGAACGACTGTCTCAACGGACTGAAGACATTTCCCGCAACAGGGACCGGGTGGAATGGGCTTTCCGTCCGGGCATTTTTCCGGGTGTCCCAGGAGGGTACAGATGGCCTCTTCAACTTCCGGCAGGAGGGAATGCTCGACTTTACAGGCCACCTCTTCCATCCGGGAATCTTTCAAACGGAGGATAGTGCTCACCAGTACCTCTGCCAGCCGGTGCCTTCTGACTATTCTTTCCGCCTTCTTTTTCCCGGTTCTGGTAAAGAGGATGCGCGTATCTTCTACGGTGATCATATCGTTGCGAACCAGTTCCTCAAGGTCATTATCCGTAAAGGGAACAGTGCAGTTCGCCCGTATTGCATCATCTGAGAATTCGCCCTGCTCCTCAGTCTTCCATATCGACTCCAGGATTTCGTCATATTTTTCATCAGTCATGGATACAACCTCTTATCAGTGATTTTTTCACAGCTCTTAGCTGAAAGTTACACCAAGAAACCGGCAGACATAATTAAGGGCGGCTCCTGCAGTTAAAGCATAGAACATGACGCCGCCTAATATCATGGTTGCCATTTTTACTCCCCGTTCCTTGAAGACAACCATGGCGGCATTAAGGCACGGGATCAGAAAGGCAATCAGATATGTCGTTACCACCAGCTGGAGAGGTTCAAAGCTGTTTCTAAGGTGGACCAGTTCGGCCGCTCCGCTTTCTTTCCGGATGATTGTTTTAATGAATACCTGAACACTTTTTTCCGGCAGGCCGATTATGCCGCTGATTAATGGCCGGGTCAGGTCTTCCAGGAGTTTGAGTCCTCCAAGCCGGTCAGCGGTAAAAACGAGCAGGGCAGCGAGAATAAATACCGGTATTGCTTCTTTCATGAAAGCCATGGTGCGGCGCAGTGATCGGACAAGGATATGGTAGATCTTGGGCTGCCGCATGGGCGGAATTTCCATTATGAAGGGACTGCGCTGGCCAGGAACAATTTTGGAGGCAAGGTAGCCGGTAAATATTGTTTGAAAAAAGATGAGGCCGAAAACGGTAATGGCCGCCGAAACAGGAAGATCGACAAGAATAGTCAGCATGACGGCCAGAAGCGGTGAGCAGGGTATGCCGAGAAGCAGCAGGATCGTGGCTATGATTTTTTCTTTTTTGCTGTCCAGAACGCGGGTGGTCAGTATGGCCATGGTAATGCAGGAAAATCCCATGACAATAGGCATCACCCCTTTGCCGTTGAGCCCTATTTTTACGAAGGCTTTGTTGAGAAGAACAGAAAAACGAGGGAGGTAGCCTGAATCTTCCAGGAGGCCAAAAAAGATATTAAAGCAGAGTAGAACCGGGAAAACAAGGCCAACCACAAGGAAAATACCGGTCGGCAGGACACCGAAATCTGGGTCAATAATCATATCCTGTAATATAGGCACAGGGATATAGCTGACAAGCACAGTGGACCAGGGAATAAGGAAACCGGCAAAAAGATACTGGTCCAGTGATTCAACGACAAAAGAGGCGCCAAACATACCGACAAAAATGTACATCAGGCACAAGATACCTAATGCAATGGGAATTCCTGTCCAGAGATCCATGGACCAGCTCCCGAATTTTTCCAGGAAGGGAGGGGTTTCCCGGACCTCGATATGCTGTACTTCCTTGACTATTTGTTCTGCTTTCCGATTATAGATATGTGTAAGGAGAACACTGAAGTTCGAATGTGTCTGTACCCGGTAGGCGGCAGCAAGTTCACTGAGCTGCTCGATCATTCCGGTTCCAAAGGTTTTAGCTACATATTCCGAGGCCCTTCTGTCACCGGCGAGGATAAGAAGGCCAAGAAGCCTTGGGGCAACGGTTGAGGAGCGCAGATGGCGTTCAGCTGCGGTAAGGAATTCTTCAACAGGTGCCGGGTATGTTATCTGTTTCGGCGGGATCCGGAGAGAGTCAAGCCCTGACTTGACACTGGGGATTCCAAAGCCGGCGTTTGCCACGGTCATCCGCACTTCGATTCCTAGGAGTTCTGAAAGCTGTGCAAAATCGGTTTCAATGCCTCGGGAAGTGGCTTCATCTGTCATGTTGACGTCAAGGAGCATGGGGACGCCATATTCAGCATACTGAAGGGCTAATGCAACGGATCGTTTCAGGTTTTTAGCATCGGCCACCAGTATCGCACCGACGATTTCCCCCTCAAGACCATAGGACATAAGGACTTCCCGGGAAACAATCTCGTCTTCGTTTTCAGAAAAGATGGAACAGGTGCCGGGCGTGTCGATGGCGTCCCAGCAGGAGCCTTTGATGCGGCCGCGGGAAACGGAAACAGTAGTGCCGGGAAAATTGACGCTTCGAGTGTCAGATCCGCATAGTCGGGAGAACAGCGTTGTCTTGCCAACATTCATATTGCCGACAATAGCAATGGCCGGCCTTTCAGGCGGGCAGTCAGCATCTTTATGTGCAGGTTTTGTTGGCTGGGTCATGGATGTTTTTATAATTGCTGGTGGATTTTTTCGTCTGGATATCTGTTTTATGAAAAATACCCGCCAGGTTTTGTTAATAGGGCCATAATTATGACAATCTCGTAAAAAGTCTCGGGATGGCTAAGTGAAAAGTTTGATATACAAGGCGTAGCAATTTTTCAGGTGCGAGGCCATACATGTGGTATGCCGAGTGCCTGAAAAATTGCTACAACGCAGTAGATCGGACTTTTTACGACGCCATCAATTATAGCTCAAGACAACAAATGCCGCCATCCGGTTTCGTTATTTTGCTTAAAAAACAGGAAAAGAGATCCATGTAAAGGGCAGGGGTAGGTTTTTTGTAGAGAATTAATTGGCAATACGGTTTTTTTAAGAGTAAGAATCGAACAATTCTACTTATATGCTGTCGCTTTTATAGAATAAAAAATGACCAGAGCTTAAATAACTGCAAAACAGGATCTACAAATGACAAGAATATTTTTTTCCCTGGGTAAGGGGCTTATCCTCTCATTACTGCTTTTTTCCTTTATGGTTTCTCCACTTTCTGCTTTGGAGGATGGAAGCCTCTATTACAGCGAAGAAGAAATCCATCTGCTGGAGGAGTTGAACCTGGATGATGTCATCCGGGAGGCCCAATCAGGAGATGCTGTTTCCCAGTATCAGCAGGCATCGATATCCTATCTTGGCCTTGGTGGGGAGAAAGATCCTGCTGTTGTTGTTACATTTTTTAAGAAAGCAGCAGAGCAGGGACACACTCTGGCCTGCAGGAAGATGGGTTTGTTGGCTCATTTTGGTGACATTGTCGAAAAGGACATCCCGGAGGCTCTCCGCTGGTATACCATGGCCCACGAAAATGGCGATGGTGATGCCGAAATACTCATAGGGCTTGTGTATCTCTACGATCAGGAGGACAGTGAAGAGGCTGTGCGCTGGTTTAAGATTGCCGCTGAAAACAACAAAACCCTTGCTTATTTCCTGGTTGGAGAGGCTGCGTATATTTCAGGAGATACAGAGGATGCTCTGTCCTGGTATGCGCTTGCCGCCGAGAAGGGGCATCGGATTGCCTCTGTAAGGCTTGGAAATATTTATTACGATAAAAGAAATTTCGAGAAAGGTGTTGAGTGGCTTAATGCTGAGCCAGCTGCCGGCAGCGATGAAGGAATCTCCCTTGAATCCCAGGTCGCTGTCTATAAGGAAATATGGGGAAATTTTTCTAAAGTAGCTGCTGTTAATAAAAAGGTATTGCTGGCACGAGAGAAAATCGTTGTTACTCCTTTTCTGGAAAGAAAGGAGCCGAAAACCGAGAAAAAGTCAGGTGAAGAGAAATCACGGTCTGTTGTTCCTGCAGTAGAAAAGGAATCAGAAAAGGGTGTCGTGGCCAAGGTTCAGGAGCCTCAGGCTCAAGATGACACACTGCTATTTGATGAAAAGAGGCAGTTTTTCCAGGAGATAATAAACGGCAAGGAAAAGGCCAAGAAATTACTGCAGAAGAGTCACTTGAGTCTGCAGAATCATGACTGGAGTGAGGCAATCCGTACAGCCTCCGAGGCGATGGACTTACATCCGGACTATGCGGATGCTTATAACAACAGGGCCTGGGGATATTACGAAAAAGGACTCCTGGATGAGTCGATTGCAGATTGTAACAGGGCCCTGGCAATAGATGGAAATCATTTTTTTGCACTCAACAACAGGGGCAGGGCCTTACAGAAAAAAGGCGACATCCCAGCTGCCCTGCAGGATTATGATGCGGCATGTCTGAAAGGGCTGGAAGCGGCCTGCGAAAATTTCAAGAAAATCACCAGGCTTTCCCCGGAAGAGGAAATACGATTCCTGCTGGCAAAGAGCGGCGAGGAGCTTGCTGCGCAGAGTGCTGATTCCATCATAGATGCTACAAGCCGGCTGATTTCTCTCGATATCCACAAAAAGGAAGCCTATTCAAGACGATGCGGCGCTCATGTTGTCAAAGGAATGCTGGAAGAAGCCTATCCTGACTGCTCGGAAGCTATCCTGTTAGATCCGGATAATGCCGGGAATTATATCAGCCTGGGAGTTGTTTTTGAACAGCAGGGCGATCTTGAATCCGCTCTTCTGAACTACAGGATCAGCTGTGAGTTGAAAAATGCGACAGGATGTCAGTCCATCGTGAGGCTCGATGCTGAAAAAAGAGAGGCGGCGGTCGCACCTCCTGTTGTGGAGCCGGCAATTCCCGTTATGGAAGAGGCGGAGAAAGAGATCGATACTGCGCCTGCAGAAGATACTGTTGTAGAAAAAGTTGAGGATTCACTCCTCGAGGTGAATGTCCCAGCTCTGCTTGAAAAAAGCCGTGGGGAGTTTGCCAGTCAGAACTATGATGCGGTTATAGAAATGTCCAGCCTTATCCTTTTGGTTGACTCGCAAAACGTCGAGGCGTATTCGAACAGATGCGGAGCCAGATCAATGAAAAATCTTTATAAGGACGCGCAGGACGATTGCCTCAAGGCTGTTGAAATCGATCCGGAGTTTTCCATGGGCTATAATAATCTGGGCTGGGTGTTTGAACAGCAGGAAGATATGGCTGCGGCTCTGTCCCGTTATAATAAAAGCTGTGATCTGGGGAATTCGCTTGGCTGTCAGAATTACCAGAGGTTGTCAGATAAGTAGTAACCAGAGATAAGGCTTGTATCCCTCTTCGTACCCCATGAAAATTAATACCAAAAAATTCCTGCCCGGCGAAAACTTTGTCATGGTGTTTATTGCAACATGTATCGGTATTGTTGCGGGGCACGCCAACATTCTTTTTCGGACCGTCCTCGAACTGGTTCACCACTGGATTTTTGTTCCCGGTTCTGAAATAGCCTACCAGGGCGGCTGGTATATCCTTTTGCTTCCCCTTATCCCTATGTTTGGGATGCTTCTATTGATTCCGCTTGCACTCCTTTTCCCCGGGGAAATATATGGGTACGGATTTACTAAATTCTTGAGGAAGGTGAATATTCGCGGCGGCAGCATGAAATTCAGGAAGAATATTCTGAAGATTATTTCATGCTCCCTGACTATCGGTACCGGAAATTCCGCCGGGGTTGAGGGACCCATTGCCCAGGTTGGCGGAGCTCTCGGTTCACTGGTTGGAAGAATCTTCAGGATTTCCGCTGACCGGATGAAGATTTATGTTGCCGCCGGCTGCGCCGGAGGTGTGGGTGCCATGTTTAATGCGCCCATTGCCGGCGTTTTTTTTGCTTCAGAAATTGTTCTGCTGGGAACCTACGAGATTTCATCGTTCTCTGTTCTGGTAATTTCTTCTGCTATGGCGACAGTTGTTTCCAGGGCTTATTTCGGAGAAAATCCGGCCTTTCCCATCCCTGATTTTCACTTGGTGAATCCACTGGCTGAAATCCCTCTTTACATGATCATGGGACTGCTGATGGGGGTTATTGCAGTTGTTCATATTTACGTCTTTTATCAGGTGAGGGATCGTTTTGCGGCCTTAAATATTAATCAGCATGTCAAGCCGATTATTGGTGCTTTTATGGTGGGGGTAACAGCCATATTCTTTCCGCAGATTATGGGAGACGGTTACCACTATATCAAGGATGTGTTGTCAGGAGAGGGAGTCCTCTGGGTTATGGCCGCCCTTATTTTGCTGAAAATTGTGGCAACAGCAGTGACCCTGGGATCCGGAGGTTCAGGGGGTGTTTTTGCCCCGGCCCTTTTCATCGGGGCCGTCACGGGCGGAGCCTACGGAAGTGTTGTCCATTCCCTTTTTCCGTCGGTAACCGCTTCTTCAGGGGCTTACGCCGCCGTGGGTATCGGCGCTTTTCTGGCGGCAACGACCCATGCCCCTCTGACCGCTATCTTTCTTCTTTTTGAGATGACAGGAGATCACCTGATTATTATCCCGATCATGATTACCAGTATCATTGGGACAGTTGTCTCTTCCAGGCTTAATAGTGATTCAATAGATACAGTAGATTTTACACGGGAAGGCATTGATATTCACGAGGGCAGGGAAACTGCGGTTATGAAGTCTATCAAGGTTGGTCGTGCCATGACTGAAGATGTGGAGGTTATAAATGAAAACGCCAATGTCGATCAGTTGCTTCAAGTTTTCGGTTCGGCCCAGGGAAGCTTCTATTTTCCTGTGGTTAAAGATGATACGGGGCAGATGATAGGGATTATTTCCCTGACGGATGTGAAAACAGTGCTTCATGATGAAAAACTGCGCTGTGATGCTACTGTTGGTAAAGTCTGTTCTCGAACGGTAGTCTTTTTGACCCCGGATGATAATCTCTATACGGCAATGACGATGTTTGACAGCAGGGGATTTGAGAAAATTCCAGTGGTTGAATCCGCCGACTCAAAATGGGTTGTGGGGATGATTAAGCGAAGTGATGTTATCCATGCCTATAATCATGAAGTGCTCAATCGGGGAATCAGTCAGAGGAGCTGTCCGATTAAGTTGGCTCCTTTGAAGGATTGAGGGCCTTGTTTGCTCTCACAGAGGTACAGAGGTTTTTTTTGTCAGATTTTCTGTGGGGTGTTTGTGAGTGTTCTTTTTGCGGCCGCTGTCATCTTTTTAATCTCATGCTCACGTTTGGCTGCTGCAGATCTGTCTGGGGCTTTTTCGTGATATACCAGGAAGACAGGGCGTCTGGGGCGGGTATATTTTGCGCCGCCATTGTCTGAATTGTGGTTTTTGATGCGTTGCTGCAGATCTTTGGCAATTCCTGTGTACAGGGAGCCGTCACTGCATTGAACAATATATACGTGCCAGAAAGAGTCTGAGGTCATGTTCTGTCAGGGCCTGTGAATGTGTTTATGAGCAGATGTTTTAATGCTGTCTGTCTCTTGCTTGTGTCCTGCTGTCGCACTGCCATTGCCAGCGCTTTTCTGGTTCCAACAAATACCGCCAGTTTTCTTCCTCTCGTGAGGCCTGTATAGATCAGGTTCCGGTACAGCATTTTAAAATGCTGGGTGAGAACCGGAATGATGACTGCCTCAAATTCGCTTCCCTGGGATTTGTGGATGGTAATGGCGTAAGCCAGGTCCAGTTGCGCCATATCCTCTTTCTGGTATATGATTTCCCGATTATCTGGGGAAAAGGAGACGACGCAGGTCATATCCTCGGTGTCAATTGAGACTATCCTGCCGATATCACCGTTAAAGACGTTGAGGTCGTAGTTGTTGCGGCGATGAATGACCCTGTCCCCCTCTCTGAATATTTTTTCACCAAACTGCAGTTGTCGTTTTCCTGGCTGTTCCGGGTTTGCCTTTTTCTGGAGCATTGCGTTGATATTGGTGGTACCCAGAGACCCTCTTGTCATCGGTGACAGCACCTGGATTTCACAGTTTCCGCCATAGTATTTCGGGATCCATTCAAGGTAGAGTTTTTCAACCACATCAAGTGCTGAAAAGCCGTAATGAAGTGAGGACCAGGGGTGAACTTTCTGGAGGACGGATTTGAGTTCTTCAATGGAGTTTGCTGCATTGTATACTGTTTGCAGGTCAACGTGCTGGAATTTCGGCGGGATGACAAGATCTTTTTCGTAGGATGACGTGATGGCTTCTTCCGTTCGGAACTCGAACAGGTTTTGATCGTTTACGTCTTGATTGATGGAAGATGTTTCCTGCTGGTCGAAAAAACATTTTATCCGTCGGACAAACTGGATCTGCTCCTGGGTGGCCTCGTCAGCATCAATAAAGAGGCAGTCCGTCTCATCCTTCCATATCTCAGGAGTCTTAAAAGGGGAGTCAATACGGGGTGTGTCTCCTTTGTTGATGTGGTGGGCATGGTGGATAATCATTGATTTCTCGGCCTGTCTAAATACCTTTGTCAGGTGAAAGCAGGGAATCATTCCGGACATGAGCATGTCACCCAGGACGTTCCCGGCACCAACCGATGGGAGCTGGTCTGCATCACCAATAAACAGGACCTGACATCCTGCAGGGACTGCTGAAAGAAGTCCCGCAGATAGCGAGATATCCAGCATGGAACATTCGTCAATAATGAGGAAATCAGTTTCAAGGGGCTGTTCTGCGTTTTTTTGAAAAAAGCCGCGCTGCCATTCCAGCAGTCGGTGAATGGTTTTTGCCTCGCGGCCGATGACTTCAGACATTCGTTGAGCGGCCCTTCCTGTGGGGGCAGCAAGCAGGACCTTACGACCCATAGCCTCTAGCAGTCGGACGATAACCAGGGTAGTCGTTGTTTTGCCGCATCCGGGACCACCCGTTAATATAGAAAATCCATGGCTTGCCACTCCTCTGACAGAGTCAGCCTGTTCATCACTTAATTGAATGGAATGGCGCTGGCAGTACTTGTCTGTCCATGTCTTGATCCGCTGTTGTTCAATCTGCATTTTTCCGGCAAGAGTGTGAATACAGGACGCGACTGCAGCTTCATCATGATACAGAGTGTTGGAGTAGTAACAGCGTTCCTCAAGCCTATTTTCGTCAGGAATAAGTCGGACTCGGAGATGATGCTCTTTTTCCATGACATCAAGGTAGTGGGGAAGAGGTGTTCCCATCACCATCTCGAGTAGTTGAGGAACCTGCTGTTCAAGCTGGCTGAGGGTCAAATAACAGTGGCCTTCTTCCCGGCTTCCTGCCAGGACGTGCTTTATGGCGGCAATGATCCGCTGGTCGCTGTCCCTTGCAAGTCCAATGCTTAAGGCAACCTTGTCAGCTGAAAAGAATCCGATGCCATAGAAATCATGGACAAGCCGATAGGGGTCCTGGGAGACAATCTGGATAGCGTTGTCTCCATATTCCTTATAGATACGGACGGCGAAAAGAGTACTGATTCCATGGTGCTGAAGAAACATCATGACATCCCGTATGGATCGATGTTCCTGCCAGGCGCTGCCAATCATTTCCAGTTTTTTGTGTGCAATGCCGGGAACTTCAGTGAGGAGGTCTATTTTGTGTTCAAAGATGTCGAGGGTCTCTTTCCCGAAGTGGCGAACAATTTTTTTTGCTGTTTTTGGACCGACTCCTTTTATAAGGCCGGAGCCCAGGTATTTTTCGAGAGCACCTGCGGTGGCAGGTTTTTTCTCAAGAGCTTCCACGGCTTTGAACTGCCTGCCGAATTTAGGATGCGTGGTCCATGCTCCTTTAAATTCCATGGTAGCCCCGGCAAACACTTTGGTTTGATGAACGGTCACGGTTTCCTGTTTTTCATGGCTGATAAAGGACTGCACCCGGAGGACTGACCAGCCATTATCAGGGTTATGATAGGTGATTCTCTGAACGATGCCTGAAAAGGTTTCTGTTAAAAGTGTCATGGGTTTGTGAGTGAATATATTTCTGGCTGGTCCTGGAGGAATAGAGTGTGGTGTCGCTGTGCTGTTCTCCAGGCAGGCGAAACAGAGGGAAAGTAAAAAACCTCTTGATTTGATAATGATTATTAATTACAATAGTACGCTGAATTAAAAGAAAGAGACATAATCTAGAATTTTAATACTCAATTTTAAATATAAATCAATGAAGGAGAATGTCATGGCATGTAAAAACAAATGCGGAGAGTTGAGCGATGAGCAAAAAGAGGTATTAAGTGCGCTGGCTACAAGTTCGGATCCCTGCGGTGCAAAAGATATTGCTGTCGCCACAAGTCTTGAGAGTAAACAGGTGAGCTGCCGTATCACGGCTCTTAAGAAAAAGGGATATGTTGACAGCCCGGTACGATGTAAATATGCAATTACCGAGGAAGGAAGAAAAGCGCTTGTGTAGTCTTTTTCAACTTTTCACGAGACCATCAAAACTTAAAATTCAAATATTTTAATCTGTCATATATTTTTAGGAGAATGCATTATGTGTACTTTGGTAACAAAAGAAGCCCCAGATTTTACTGCAACCACAGTAATGGGCGATAACAGTTTCGAAGAAAATTTTACGTTGTCTTCGTTTCGCGGCAAGTACGTCGTTCTTTTCTTCTATCCTCTGGATTTCACTTTTGTCTGTCCTTCCGAGATTATTGCTTTTGATAAGGCGCTGGATAGTTTTAAGGAAAAAAACTGTGAGGTCATTGGGGTATCTGTTGACTCCCATTATACCCATTGGGCATGGAAAAATACTCCGGTAAATGAAGGGGGTATTGGAAATATCAAATATCCTCTGGTGGCTGATCTGAATAAGACCATAGCCAATCAGTATGGGGTGCTGCTCCCGGACGGCATTGCTCTTCGCGGCCTGTTTCTTATTGATAAAGAGGGAATAGTCCGTCACTCGGTCATCAATGATCTGCCCCTTGGAAGAAACGTAGGCGAGGCGCTGCGTATGCTTGATGCCCTTCAGTTCCATGAAGAGCATGGTGATGTCTGCCCGGCCAACTGGAAACAGGGTGATGATGCCATGACTCCGACAGCTGAAGGTGTTGCCGGCTACCTTGCTAAGCACGGCAGCTAATCTTTTTTATATATTCCTCCCTGCCGGGGAGCACCTGTTCCCCGGCTCCTTTCTTCTCCCTGTTTTTTTTCTCAGCGTCTGCCGTGTACATATTTTTCGTGTTACCTTAAGGTAACAAATAGTTTGCAGGTACTGGTGGTGTCTGGTAGATTAGGCCGCTGACAAGGAGAGATGTCATGCTGCTCAAAACAAAGTTTATCATCTTCATCGGTGTCGTTGTTGTTATATCGTACGGTATAACTTTTTACCGAACTTCAGGCTTTCAGGAAGAACTGGTTATTGCCCAGGCGTCGATGCAGGCGCGGATGATGCATAGTCAGATCCTCCTGACCCGAAAATGGGTTGCTGACCACAACGGTATCTTTCTTCTCAAGGAAGAAGGGGTTGAGCCCAATCCTTTTCTGGATACTCCCGAAATAGTTGTTCCTGACGGCCAGAACCTGGTCCAGCGCAATCCTGCAATGGTGACACGTGAACTGTCTCTTTATGCTGCCGAAGCCGGGCTCTGCCGTTATGGTGTTACAAGTCTTGATCCTATTAATCCTGCAAATGCGCCGGATGATTTTGAGGCCAGAAGCCTGAGAAGTTTCCGTGATGGGGTTACAGAAGTCCTCGAGGTTGAGAACGCCGGTGCCGGAAGACAGCTCCGTTACATCGCTCCTCTGTATGTTGAAGATTCTTGCCTCGAATGTCACGCTTACCAGGGATATAGTGTTGGAGATATACGCGGTGGTCTGAGTGTCACAATTCCCGTTGAGTCAATGTATAGAAGTATCCATAGAAATAATCAGATGCTTCTGTTTATAGCTATTCTCACTATCCTTATAGTTTCCGTTTCCCTTTTTCTGCTCATTGATCTCCTGGTGGTCAGGCGTATCCAGTTTCTGGCCAGTGAGATGGATCGTTTTCCTGATGAAAGTGCTGCCGGAGAAACATCTTTTCTGATGAAATCTCAGGCCGGGTCACATGATGAGATGGGGCAGCTTGCTTCTAAATTCCAGGAACTGTGCCAGAGGCTTATGCGTTCCCGTGAAGATTTGAAGAAAACCCGGGAGCAGGTTTTTCAGAGTGAAAAACTGGCGGCTCTCGGAAGACTCGTCGCCGGTGTAGGGCATGAAATAAATAATCCTCTTGGTGGGATGCTTAACTGCGTTAAAGCAATGAACGAGTCCCCCGGTGACCATGGGCTGTATCAGCGATATCTGGGTCTGATAGATAAGGGTCTGAATCGTATCAAGCACACGGTGCATCAGCTCCTTAATTTTGGACGTATGGAGCCGTTGAAGTTGAAAAATGTCGATGTCGACCCGATGATCAGTGAGTGTCTTGAGCTGCTCGGGTATGGGGTGAAACATATAGAGTTCAGGAAGCAGTTTGAATTGGCAAAAAATGTTGTCATTGATGGCGAGGCGTTGCGGCAGGTTGTTATGAATCTTGGTATTAATGCTATCCACGCCATGGCAGGCGGCGGTGTTTTGACCATTCATACCTGGTTTGAGGGAGATATGATTCACCTGCAGGTCTCGGATACGGGGACAGGTATCTCCGAGAATAATATTCAGAGAATATTTGATCCTTTTTTTACCACAAAAGATGTGGGCGAGGGGACAGGGTTAGGGCTTTCAGTCAGCTATTCCCTAGTCGAGAGAATGGGTGGCAATATATCTGTCGAGAGCACAAGAGGTGAGGGGACTTCTTTCCATATTGTTATTCCTGACTTGAGGAAGGATTTCGAAGAACGTGAAGAGGGAGAGAAACCGGCATAATGAATATACAGGTGAAAGAAAGCTGCACGGCAAGGATATTACTGGCGGAAGACGACGAGATTATGAGGATTACACTCAGTGATCGACTCAGGAAGCATCTCTGGTGTGTGGACGAAGCTGAAGACGGCAAGGCGGCTTTGCAGCTTTTAAAAGAAAATAACTACCAGCTGGTGTTGTCAGATATCCGTATGCCAAATTTCGATGGGCCGCGGTTGCTTAAAGAGGTAATGGCGCGGTCTCCGGAAACAGATGTTATCCTTATGACAGCCTTCGGCAGTACTGAAGATGCGGTAAAATGTCTGAAGGAAGGGGCTACTGATTATATTCTGAAGCCCTTTGATATGGATGATCTGACTATTCGGATCAATCGTTTGCTGGACATGCAGAAAATAAAAGCGAAATGCATGTCTCTTGAAGAGAAATGCCGGGAGCAGCATGCCCCGATTGTTGGCAGTAGCAGTGCCACCAGGAAAGTAATCAATTTGATCAGCCAGGTGGCCCTTTCCGATGCCACGGTTCTGGTGACAGGTGAATCCGGTACAGGGAAAGAATTGGTGGGTTCTGCCATCCATTATTCCAGCGGGAGGTCAGAGAAGCCTTATATTCGTATAAATTGTGCGGCTATTCCCGAAGGGTTGCTGGAATCCGAGTTTTTTGGTCACGAAAAGGGATCCTTTACAGGCGCTCAGACCATGAAAATAGGAAAGTTTGAACTCGCTGAGGGGGGTACAATCTTTTTGGATGAGATTGGTGAAATGTCTCTTGACCTCCAGGCGAAGCTTCTTCGCGTGCTGCAGGAAAGAGAGATTGAGCGGGTTGGAGGGCTCCAGACCATACCTATTGATGTCCGGGTGATTTGTTCTACGTCCAGAAACCTCGTGCAGGAGGTGAAAAAAGGATCGTTTCGGGAAGATCTTTTTTATCGCCTCCAGGTTATTCCCATTGAAGTTCCGCCTCTCAGGGTGAGAAAAGATGATATCCCGGATCTCTGCAATTATTTCCTGAAGGAGTTCGGAAGAGAAAAGGGCCGGTTTCTGTCAATTTCAGATGAGGCTATGTCGTTATTGCAGGGGTATGATTATCCTGGCAATATAAGAGAGCTGAAGAATATTATTGAGCGGTTAACTGTTCTCGTTCCTTCGGCGATGATTCAGGCCTGGGATCTTCCTGCAGATATCAGCTCTTCATTCAGGGAAGAGCGAAGGAATATTCCGCTGAAGCTTGCTGATGCCGTTGCCAAGGCTGAGAGGGCCTGTATTGTTAATGCACTCAAGGAGAGTAACGGGAACAAGACAGAAGCTGCCCGTTTGTTGGGGATAAGTCGAAAGAACCTGTGGGAAAAGTTGAAAACTCATAACATGTAGTTTGTACGAGATGTAAATTGTTTAGCATGACGGCGTTACTGAAAAGTAACGCCGTTTGTTTCTGTGGCGTAACCTTATGGTAGCGTCCCGGCTTTTTTCTGTTCCGAAAGTATTTCCTTCTTTTTGTGAATCCCTTGTCCTTGTAGTGTTTTCAAAAGAACTTCCTCTTCCTCGGTGTCTGGTATGGGTGTTGCAATAATATCCTTGCACGAGTTGAAAGGGTAGTCACCATGTCTGTTAGACGCATCTCTCTTTTTCCCCCTTGTTCAAAAAAGGCTGCCTTTTCAACTTGTTTTTTGCCCGAAATAAATAAGGAGGAGCTGGTAAGTATGACCCTGTCTCAGCTTTTCTTTCAGGCACAGAGTTCGAAACAATTGAAAAGGAGGTTCCTGTGAAGCGTAAAATCATCATGTCCGTTCTCCTGGTCGTAACTGTCGCTCATGTGAGCGGCGCAGGCCCCATTCTCTTCGGAAGTGCTGCAGCAAAAGATGGTGGTCATCCCCAATTGACTGAACAGGAGAAGCTAAGGCCCTGTTCTGAATGTCACCAGATTGAAACTCCTGAAATTTATGATGAGTGGTACAATTCCCGTCATGGTCTCGGCATGGTCAAGTGTTACCAGTGTCATGGTACCTACGAAAATATGCTGACGGTGCCTGAAAAAAGCACATGTGGTTTCTGCCATAATGGAGCTTTGGAGAAATGCCCGGCAGACAAGCCATGCTGGCAGTGTCACGCAGTCCATACTTTTAAAGTGAAAAAATAAGGAGGAGAGATATCATGGCACAGACGAGAAGAGAATTTCTCAAGAAAACTGCTGCCCTGAGCGCGGCTTCGTATGCGGGAGTGAACCTCCCGTATGAAAGGATAGGCGTTGCGGGCGCAGCTGATGTTGAGTCTTGGCACAAGGGATCTTGTAGGCTCTGCGGCGCAGGCTGCCGGGTAGAGCTGGGCGTGAAAAGCGGAAAAGCTGTCGCGCTCCGCGGGATAAAGGACGCTCGAACCAACTTCGGTTATGTCTGTATGAAAGGCATGCTTTTCTATAAATGTATGGATCACCCCGATCGGTTGACCAAGCCTCTCTATCGCGAAAAGAAGACGGATGCTTTCAGGGAGATAACCTGGGATCAGGCCCTGGACATAGCCGCATCAAAATTTGCTGATGTGGTCAAAAAAGACGGTAATGACGCCGTGGGATATTATGGGTCCGGTCAGGCGTTGACGGAAGAGACCTATCTGTTTCAAAAGATTTTTCGTGGCGGTTTGCAGACCAATAATGTTGAAGGAAATCCGCGGCTCTGCATGGCCAGTGCTGTTGGCGGTTATCTGACCTCATTTGGTGCGGATGAACCAATCGGCGGTTATGCCGATATAGAGCAGGCCCATTGTTTTTTTCTCATCGGCAGCAACCTTGCCGAGGCCCATCCTGTTATCTTCCGCCGTCTCATGAGGAGAAAACTTGATAATAAGGATACCGTCAAATTTATTAATGCCGATCCACGGTTTTCCCAGACATCACGTATTGCCGACCTTCACCTGCAGTTTGATCCGGGAACCGATCTGGGACTTCTCAATGCCATGGCCAATGTCATCATTGAGGAAAATCTTCATGATGAAAAATTTATCAATGATTATGTCTCATTCAAGCAGGGCAAGGGTGATTCTGTAGATTTTGAGGCATATAAAAAATTTGTTGCAGACTATACACCTGAAAAGGCGGCAAGAGTGTGCAGGGGTAATATTACTCCGGAAATGATCCGGACAACAGCACGCTGGTTTGCCACGTCCAAGGGAACCATGTCGTTGTGGACAATGGGAATCAATCAGAGGAAGCAGGGTGTCTGGGCAAACAACCTGATACATAACCTCCATATCCTCACAGGACAGCTTATGAAGCCGGGTGCCGACAGCCTGTCTATGACCGGTCAGCCCAACGCCTGTGGTGGTGTTCGTGAAGGGGGCGGCCTCTGTCATATTCTTCCTGGCCATCGACTGGTGGCAAAAGAGCCTCTTCGTAATCAGGTAGAGGACGCCTGGGGAATTCCAAAGGGACGTATCCCCCCCAAGCCTGGTCTGCATACGATGGCGATGTTTTCAGCAGTCAATGAGGGCAAGCTGAAAGCGCTCTGGGTGAATTGTACGAGTCCGGTTCAGAGTCTCCCAAATACCAATTTGTATACAAAGGGTATGCAGCGGGAGGATGTTTTTATAGTCTGTACTGATATTTTCCCGACCAGGACAACCGAAGTGGCTAACCTGGTAATGCCTACAGCCTTTCATTTTGAGAAAACAGGGGTATATGGCTGTACAGAACGCCGTTCTCAGATCACGGTGAAAGCAGTTGATGCTCCCAAAGGAGCCATGCCTGAAGTGTGGATCGTTCGAGAATGGGCGAAGAAGCTTGCCCAGAAGATGAATGATCCTGTTATTTCACAGTGTATTGCACCTTTTGAGGGTTTGGAGCCTGATTATGATCTGCCCAAAGCAATCTGGGATGAATACACTCAAAAGCTGACCAGGGGGCGTGATAGTGATCTGACTGGAGCAACGTATAAGGTTCTGGAGCAGATGGCAGATGGTGT
>JACNJZ010000113.1 GCA_014382295.1 Candidatus Desulfobia pelagia
CAATGACTAAAAAACAAGTATTTACAATACTTACTGCCGAAGATGACGCTATCTTGCGTAAAAGCATATCTGCCTATCTCCGCAAAAAGGGATATGTGGTGCTGGAGGCCAATGATGGTGCTGAAGCCCTTGAAATATTCAGGGCTGAAAAGCCTGATCTCATTCTCAGTGATCTGCGTATGCCAGAGATGGACGGTTTTGGGCTGTTTTCCGCGGTGCGTGAAGAGAGTATAGACACGCCGTTTATCATAGTGTCCGGAATAGGAAAAATGGGGGATGTTATAGAGGCTCTCAGGAATGGCGTCTGGGACTATATCACCAAGCCTATAGAGGATATGGAGTTTCTCTATCATGCGGTGGCGAGCGCCCTGGAAAAAGCAAGTTTGCTTAAAGAGTCTAAAGGGCATCAGCAGCTTCTTGAGAAAACGGTAAGTGAGAGAACAGCTGATCTCGAGAGGCAGACCCGAGTGCTGGAAGAGGAGATCCTCGAGCGGAAGATTGCTGAAATGATGATTGTCAGAGCCAAGAAGGAATGGGAGCGGACAGTGGACGCCATGCCCGATCTTGTAGCTCTGGTAGATAGGAATTTTAGAATGGTCCGGGTCAATAAGGCCATGGCCAAGGTTCTGGGTAAGGAACCCAGGGATCTTGTGGATGAGAAGTGTTTATTGTGTTTTCGGGGAGACAATAGTCCGCCTGATTATTGTCCTCACGCTTTGCTCCTGGATGACGGCCAGCCACATACTGTCGAAATTTTTGATGAACGCCTCGGCGGTCATTATGAAGTAACGGTGGTTCCGTATTTTGAAGATGAGGGGGGAAAGGTAGTTGCCGGTTCCGTGCATGTTGCCCGGGATATAAACAGCCGTAAAAAATATGAGCACGACAGGGACAAGCTGCAGACCCGGCTTCTCCATGCCCAGAAACTTGAATCGGTTGGTCAGTTGGCGGCCGGGATTGCCCATGAAATCAATACGCCTACCCAGTATGTAGGTTCCAACGTCCAGTTCCTCCAGGAGGCTTTTGAGGACATCAGGGGGCTTGTCGATAAATTTAAGGATTTGCTGGATGCGGTCCGGAAAGAAAATATTTCACCGGAACTCATAGAGGAGGTTGAAGAACTTCTTGAAGAGGTTGACTGGGAGTACCTGGTGGAAGAAATTCCGCAAACCATCAGTCAGTCCCAGGACGGTATCAAGAGGGTTACTTCAATTGTCCGGGCAATGAAGGAATTCTCCCATCCCGGCAGTAAAGATAAAAAGCCTGTGGATCTCAATCACATCATTACAACAACGATAACTGTAGCGACAAATGAATGGAAATATGTCGCACGTATTGAAACGGATCTGAGTCCGGATTTGCCATCTGTTCCATTACTGACCGACGAGATGGGCCAGGTAATTCTCAATCTTCTGGTAAACGGGGCCCAGGCCATCGCGGCCAAACTCGGAGAGAATCCGGAAGGAGAGAAAGGGGTCCTTTCAATACAGAGCAGGCAGGACGGAAGCTGGGTCGAGGTGAGAATAACCGACAGCGGCACGGGTATCCCCGAAGAAGCACGGGCCCGTGTCTTTGATCCCTTCTTTACCACCAAGAAAGTCGGCAAAGGAACCGGGCAGGGCCTGGCCATTGCCCATGATGTCGTCACCCAGAAGCATGGCGGCGATCTATCCTTCGAGACTGAAATGGGCAAAGGTACGACCTTAATAATCAGGTTGCCACTGGCAGCCTATAGCTGAGGAAACAAGATGTTTCAGAAGATAAAAATATTTCGATTGATTGTTTCTGTTGTAGCAGTGTGCCTTATGACAGATCCTTTTCAGGAAGCATTGGGGGCTGATCAAAACGGGGTTTTGATGTCAGCCGGTTGCAAGACAGAATATTTTCTTGTTAAAGATCTGGCGGACTCTTTTAATGAAACAGGGCCGTTATCTGTTGTCCCTAAGAAAACAGGGAATAAGGTGGCGATAAAGTTGTTGGAGGCCGGGAAGATACATTTTGCTTTCACCTGTAAACCTATGGAGGCATTACTTGAGAATATTTCTGTTGCCAAGGAGCAGGCGGACCACTGGACATCGCGAATCATTGCCAGTGATCCTATTGTGGTTCTTGTTCATCGTGATAATCCGGTAAAATCTCTGAGCCTGGAGCAGATCCACAACATTTTTACAGGAAAGGTAAATAGCTGGAAGGAAGTGGGGGGAGAGGCTCTGGAGATACAGGTAGCCTATCTCGATTTAACGGCCAACAGCGGTGTCCTTGCGGTCTTTAAGGAACTTGTTCTGGGAGAAAATAAAGACGGTTCACTTCTTGTCTTGAAAAAAGATGCTGTGAAGGTTTCCTCCCCTGAAAATCTTGGAGCCATCGTCTCCCAGAATAAAGGTGCCATCTCGTTTATGGGGTTTGCCTCCTATCGAGAGCGCTATGGATTCTTGATAAACGTCAATGATGTTGTCCCAAGCCAGGAAACTATTTTAAACAATAGCTATCCCCTCATGGTGAACTATTACATCATATCCGACCAGAGAAAATCGAAGGAGCTTCGGCCATTTTTTTCTTTTATGGAGAGTGACGAGGGAAAAAATATTACCAATCGAAATTTTATAGCGAGACCTGATAAGTGAAACGCAATTCGCTAAGCACCCAAATAACTTTTTGGACCGGATTGATTATTGTTATCACAGCCGCCGGTGTTGTCGGCTACTCAGCCATTTCTTTACGCAGTAGTGTGCTTGAAGTTGCCAAGGAAAATATTCATACTATCTCCCATCAGGAAGGGGGGCATGTGAATGAATATTTTCACAATGCTATTAATAGATTGCAGTCCATGGCCCAGATCTTAGGGCAAGTCAGGGATCAACAGTCACCCCTGGATATTCCACGCTATGAAGCAATGGGCCTTGTGAAAAATATTGCAGTGCAGAACACAAATTTTAATTCTGCATTTGTCTGTTGGGAGCCCGAGGAATATGATTCCCTTGACGTTGGGTATGCAGGTGAGCCTGGCCATGACGCCAGCGGCCGATTTGCGGTATTATGGGCAAAGTCTGACAAAGGACTTGGCCTTAGCCCCCTTCTGGAAAGTACTGACCACAGTGTTGATGGGCAGCCAGGAGCATGGTATTCCAATCCTATGAGCACCGGAAAACCTTTTATTAGCAATGTGTACTATAGTAAGAAGTTCAAGGCTCTTGTGTCAACGGTGACTGTTCCTGTGCTCCACAACGATATTTTTTATGGTGTTGTTGGTATTGATCTGCGGCTGGATATTTTGCAGAAAAAACTCATGGATTTCGATCATTTTCGAAAAACAATGGATGCGGCCCTCATTGACAATTTAGGAACTGTGGTAGCGAGTATAAACCAGCCTGAGATGATCGGAGGTTCTATGGAATATTTGTATAGGGATGACTTATACCTGATTCCTCATATTCAGTCAGGCGCTCATTTTAGTAAAATAGAAAATGACCACCTCTATCATATTTACGAGATTGATTTTGCTGTAGGAAGTCCGAATTGGATGATGACAGCCATAGTTCCGATTTCTGTGTTTACCAGCGATATTTCCATTCTCATATGGAAGCAGATCACCATCTTCATAGGTATCCTGGTGGTTATGTTTTTTCTCACCCAGAGGGGAGCTCATATTATTATTAACAGGCCGTTGACATTTCTATTAGAGGAGATCAACAGGGTTTCAAAAGGAGACCTGAACCATGAATTGAAAATGGCAAGAAATGACGAGATAGGGATGATAGGCGAGGCATTCAATGCCATGAGGGTAAAGCTTAAAAAAGTATTGTTAACCCTCCGGAATCACCAGGAAGAACTGGAACAAAAAGTAGAGCGGCGAACGACTGCTTTGCAAATGAAAAATAAGCTTATCGAGAAGAGTAGGATGAGATTGCAAAAAGCCCTGGATGAAATTTCAGCTCTTATCAGTCAGGTTATGGAACAGGGTGGAAGTCTTGATGCAAGTTTTACGAACCAGAATCTGAAGAAATGCTGGGAGGTTTTGAAGTGCGATGAGGTGAAATGTCCCTGTTTTGGCAAGGAAGCCCTGCGGTGCTGGCAGGAAAATGGCACATACTGTCATGGAGAAGAGCAAGGCGCATTTACGGATAAGATTGCGATGTGCCAGACCTGCAGTGTGTATAAAAATACGATAACGGATCCCATTTACCAGATAGGTGAGCATTTCAATAATATGCTCTTTATCCTGAAGCAGAATATTAACAAACTGGATCATGCCAATCAGCAGCTCTTTCAGGCACAGAAACTGGAATCAGTGGGCCAGTTGGCAGCGGGTATTGCTCATGAAATTAATACTCCCGCCCAGTATGTCGGATCGAATATCGAATTTCTGCAGGAGGCCTTTGAGGATGTCGGCGAGCTTGTCGGGAAATTGATGGTTCTCCTGGATGCTGCCAAAAATAATACAATATCACCCGCACTCATCACTGAACTGGAAGAAACCCTGGAGGAGGTGGATTGGCAATATCTATCTGAAGAAATCCCGCAGACTATCAGTCAATCCAAGGAGGGTGTGCAGCGGGTCTCCAAGATTGTCAGGGCCATGAAGGAATTCTCTCACCCGGGAAGCAAGGATAAAGAACTGGCAAATCTTAATCATATTATAGAGACCACAATGATTGTTGCCGGTAATGAGTGGAAATATGTTGCAAACGTTGAGACTGATCTCCAACCGGATCTTCGCTCAGTTCCCTGTTATTCTGACCAGATGGGCCAGGTAATTCTTAACATACTGGTAAATGGGGCTCATGCTATTGCTGCTAAGCTGGGTGATAATCCTGAAGGAGAGAAAGGGGTTATATCTATAAGCACACGAGCTGATGACGATTGGGTAGAGATGCGAATTGCTGATACAGGCAATGGTATTCCTGAAGAGGCACGGGATAAAATATTTGATTCGTTTTTTACCACCAAAACAGTGGGGAAAGGAACTGGACAGGGATTGGCCATTGCCCATGACGTGATAGTTCAGAAGCATGGCGGGACTATTACCTTCGAGACGGAATCCTGGAAGGGAACAACTTTTATCGTCAGGATTCCCCTGAAGGCGAGAAAGAATTCGAATGAATAAAGAAAAGGATATTTGATGGCGGAAATTAATCCGGATAAACCGATGGTTATCAAGCTGGTCTATTATGGGCCGGCCATGAGTGGGAAGACAACCAACATCATGTTGCTCCATGATCTGCTGGAACCGGAGCTTATTGGCGAGATGATGACCCTGGAGACCAAAAATGACAGGACGCTGTTTTTTGATCTCCTGCCACTGGGCTTTAAAACACCTTCCGGTTTATTGGTGAAAGTCAAATTATTCACGGTCCCAGGGCAGGTTCAGCATGATTCGACGCGAAAGGCAGTGTTGTCCCGGGCAGACGGTGTTGTCTTTGTGGCAGACTCCCAGCGCAACCAGGCGATCAATAATGGCGAGTCTTTCCAGAACCTTGCTGATAATGCCGGTAGAGTAGGGTTGGATTTTCAGAAACTGCCCCTGGTGGTTCAGTACAATAAACGGGATTTGCCGGATATCCTGACCGAGGAAGAAATCGGTGAGCGATGGGGGCAGGCACCCTGGCCGGTAATTTTCAGTGTTGCCCTAACGGGTGTAGGGGTAAAGGAAACCTTTCGCCAGCTTCTGCTCCAGGTGTATCGGGTTATTGATGGACAGCATTCGTTTAAAGAGAAGCACGGCATGGATGAAAACGATTTTGTCAAAGCTGTCATGGGGGAAGGGTGACATGTCAATAACTCCTTCACAATTTGACCGTCAGTTCCAGTTGCAGGATCTGCTGAGCGCTGCTGATCAGGAGCGGATTGCGTCCTCATTGTCACTTTTGCTGGATCGGCAGGTTACTCTTTCAGGTCCAGAGGTTCCGCCCCCGGCAGGGGCTGTCCGTTCAGCTCTCCAGTGGGAATTGGAGACAATCGGCCATGTGGATATTGTTGGAGGTGATGAGGTCCAGCTAAAGGCCTGTGTCAATTTGATTGTGCTCCTGATTAAAAGTGCTGCCCGTTTTCAAATGGCATCGGATCTCCATATTGAAACTGTTCATGCCGATTATGAAGCATTGCAGCAGAAACATGCCGCCCTGCAGGAATCCGAAAACCGATATAAAAATCTTGCCGAACAGCTTGAACAGAAAGTCGCTGAACAGGTCAAAACGATTCAGGACGCCCAATCGAAACTGTACCAGACCGCGAAACTGGCCTCGGTGGGCCAGCTTGCCGCCGGTGTTGCCCATGAAATTAACACCCCGCTGGCCTATATCCAGAGCAATCTTGATTCGGCATTGACCTACCTGGAAGATCTCACGGTGCTCGTGGATCTGGTTCACAAAGGGGCAGAGCAGACTGTATTGCAAAAGGCCTGGGAAGAGCAGGAAATCGACTATATTATGGATGATTTTCCCCAGCTCCTGCAGGACAATTTGGATGGCGTCAAAAAGGTGGCGGCGATTGTTGCTGACCTCAAAATATTCTCCAATATCGATAAATCGGAACAGATACTCGATGATATCAATACTCGCTTGAAGACTGTGGTGAAGATGATACTCCACCAACTGCCGGAGTATGTTGATATCAAGCTCGACCTCCAGGAAATTCCATCTCTGACCTGTCATCCCGGACATCTCGGACAGGCATTTTACAATCTCATTCTGAATGGGTCACAGGCAATAGCCGGCAAGGGCACCATTCGTATAGCAACTGCATGTGATACGAAAGAGATACGCATAGTCATCCAAGATACAGGAGCAGGTATTGCCGAGGCGGATCTCCCCAGGATTTTTGATCCTTTTTTTACGACCAGAGAGGTTGGATCCGGAACAGGCCTTGGGTTGACGGTAATTAATAATATTATCAAAGCGCACGGCGGCCGGATAGAAGTACAGAGCCAAGTTGGCAAAGGGAGCACTTTCACAGTGTTTTTGCCACTGAACCCTCTGGAATAACAGAAAAATTTTTCTTAATTTTCCGTGTCATTCTGTGGATTCCGTGGCAGACATCTTGAGTTTGTGTCATTGGCTTAAAACTTAAATCTTAAAACTTCAATAAATGATTGATTACACATCTTTTTTTACCGGCCAGCCTGCCGAGGAGGAACCCCAGCAGGAAAGCCCCCAGCAATACAGACTCCTTCTTGTTGATGACGAAGTCAATATTCTTCGATCCCTTCAGCGCATCTTTCGAAGAGAGAACTATCATATCAGTACGGCGACAAGCGCCCAGGAGGCTCTTGATCTTTTGTCAAAAGAGAGCTTCCACCTGATTATCACCGATCATATGATGCCGGGTATGTCAGGGGCTGAACTTCTCCAACGGGTGCGGGAGAAGTATCCGGACACCATCCGTATCATGTTGACGGGACATGCCGATACAGCCGCAGTCATGGGGGCCATCAGGGAAGGAGCGGTATACCGTTTTATTCTCAAGCCGGCCCAGGAGGATGATCTGCGGGTCAGTGTTGCTCTTGCCCTGGAGCAGCATGATATTATACAGAAAAACAAAGTGCTTCTCGATAGGAACACCAAGCAGTCCAAGGAAATAGGAGCGCTGTCAAAACTGGCATTCTGCTGTCACAGCCAGCTGCCGACCCTGCTGCATCAGCACGGACTTCTTAACAGTAAACAGGTCCAGGAGCTGTATCGCATCCAGCAGCAGAAAAAGATTTCCATGCTGAAGATTCTTCTTGCCAAGGAATGGGTTGACGAGAAGAAAATACGGGCAATACTCCGCAAGGAAATAATGATTGATGAAGTTGCCTTGCCTGAGTTCCAGGTGGATCCCAGGGCTACAGAGCTTATTCCTCGAAATTTCTGTAAACAGCAGCTGGTCATACCCCTTAAGTTTCAGGGGAAACGCCGGCTCCTTCTCGCCGTGGCAGATCCGACGGATCGGGAAATGCTGGAAAACATGCGTTTCATTACCGGCCTGCAGGTTGAGACGGTGCTGGCTGATCTCAAATCCATAGAAGATAAAATTAATGCGGTCTATGGGGCGGAACAGGAAATGGTCTCTTTTAAGGACCTGGAGACAGTGATTTCCACTGTTGACCCTCTTGATTCCATAGAGGTTGTTATTGAAGAAGATGAGGATATATCTCTCACCGAACTGCTCCGGGCAACCGAGGAACCGCCGGCAATTCGTCTGATTAACGCCATTATCATTGAGGCTGTTCGGCATAATGCCAGTGATATTCATATTCAGCCCCGGACAAAGAGTATTGTGGTCCGTTACCGGATTGATGGCATCTTGTCCGATAAAATCCAGATCCCCCATGACCTGCTGAAGCCGCTTGTTTCCCGTATTAAAATTATGTCCGAACTGGATATTGCCGAGCGGCGAAAACCCCAGGATGGCCGCATTACCGTCAAGACTCCCATGAAGATTATAGACATGCGCATCTCAACCATGCCTACGGTGAACGGGGAAAAGGTCGTCATGCGTATTCTTGACAGGAGCGCTTCCATTCATACAGTGGATGAGCTTGGTTTTTCTGAATCGAACCTGGCCAAGGTCCTGGATCTGGTTGACACCCCCCAGGGTATTGTGCTTGCCACCGGCCCCACGGGAAGCGGCAAGACAACGACACTCTATTCCCTGCTTCAGCATAATATCACCGCCCAGAAGAATTATGTCACCCTGGAGGATCCTGTGGAGTATTACCTGGACAGCGCTTCCCAGGTTCATATCCGTGAGAAAATAGGTCTTGATTTTGCCACGGTGCTGCGCACCATATTGAGGCAGGATCCTGATGTCATTCTCCTTGGCGAGATTCGGGATTCTGAAACGGCAGAAGTTGCCTTTCACGCGGCCCTGACCGGTCATCAGGTGTTTTCGACCCTGCACACCAACTCCGCCATCGAGACCCTGTCCCGTCTGGTGGATCTGGGATTGCGGTCATACATTATTGCAACAGCCCTCAAGGGCGTTATTTCCCAGCGACTGGTTCGTAAAATATGTACCCATTGCCGGGAGCAGGTGGACGCGGACTCTGTCATAGTTCCGAGGCTGGGGCCACTGTTTAATCATGACAAGTTGCATTTTTACAGGGGGAGGGGCTGCACGAAGTGCAATAACAGCGGATATAAGGGGCGTTATCCCATCCACGAGGTCTTCATCGTCACCGAAAAAATCATGGATTTACTGTCACAAAACAGAGGTATTGTCGAAGTTCAGCGGGCAGCCGCAGAAGATAACAGCATCTCTCTTGCTGAAGATGCCAGTCAGAAAGTACACCAGGGGCTCACCACGGCGGCCGAAGTGCTGCGGGTGCTTGGACCTCAAACCAAGAGATAGGAGAGAGAAGTGGCAACAAAAAGAGTCTTATTCGTAGATGACGAACCGAATATTCTTTCAGGAATGAAACGGATGCTCAGGTCCCTGCGCAACGGGCTTGATATGTCCTTTGCCGAGAGCGGCAAAGAGGCCCTGGAGTTGATGAAAGATGAACCATTCGATATCGTAGTCTCCGATATGAGGATGCCCGGTATGGATGGTGCGGAACTGCTGACGGAAATCAGGAAGCAGTATCCGGAAACGATTCGTATCATGCTGACGGGGCAGGCGGATTCCGGGTCGGTTATGCGGACGGTGACAGTGGCCCACCAGTTTCTGGCAAAACCCTGTGAGCCGGAGAGGCTGAAGACGACACTGCACCGTGCCTGCCTGCTTCACAACCTCCTTTCCCACCCGGTCATGCGCAAGGTGGTTGCCAATATAGATACTCTTCCGAGTCTTCCGGAGATTTATATCAGGGTGCAGGATCTGCTCGCTGATCCTGACTCATCTGTTGATGATGTGGCAAAATGTATTGCCCGGGATATAGGCATGAGCGCCAAGATTCTTCAGCTGGTAAACTCTGCTTTTTTCGGTCTCTTCCAGCATATAGAAAGTCCTGCCCAGGCTGTTCACCTCCTGGGGCTCGATACCATCAAGTCTCTTGTTCTTACGGTGAAGATTTTCTCGCAATATGATGAGGCTCAAGGCGTGCCATCCCTTCGCCTTGAGGATCTGTGGGAACATTCCATGATGGTTGGCGCCTATGCCCGCAAGATCACTGAACAGCAAACCAGTAACCAGAAGATAATCGATGACGCTTTTATAGCAGGGCTGCAGCATGATCTGGGTAAGCTGGTGCTGCTTGCCAACATGCCTGAGAAATATCAGGAAGCCCTTGATCTTGCCGCCAGGGAGAACATTCCGGTATATCAAGCTGAAAGTAAAATTTTTCAAGCCACCCATGCGGAAATAGGAGCCTACCTTCTTGGGTTATGGGGTTTTCCAGCTGCGGTTATTGAGGCTATTGTCTATCATCACAAGCCATTGAAATACCCTGGCGACAGTTTTGATACGGTTGTTGCCGTACATGCTGCCAATGCTTTTGCCCATGAAAACAAGAGTGGGGCCGGAGGCGGCCACGGATCCCTGCTTGACACTGAATTTCTTGTTCGAGTAAACTGTGAAGATCGTATTGATAGCTGGCGCGAGGCGTGCCGGCAAGATCTGGGAGAGAATGATAATGTTTGAAAAAGTCCTTTTCGTTGATGACGAGCCCAATGTGCTTGAGGCAGTAAAGCGTCAATTGCGAAAGAAAAATTTTATGATCAAAGTAGCTCTTGGCGGAGACATGGCCCTGGAGGTCATGAAAAAAGAAGGTCCTATCGCCGTTATTGTTTCTGATATGAGAATGCCGGAGATGGACGGCATTAAACTACTTGCCAGGGTGAAAGACTTATATCCCGATACTGTCAGGATGATGCTTACCGGTAATGCTGATCAGGAAACGGCAATGGAAGCGGTCAATCAGGGAAGCATTTTCCGTTTTCTTACCAAACCATGCGCGCCTGACCTGCTGGCTAACTCTGTGGATACGGCGATAGAGCAGCATCGCCTCATTACTGCTGAAAAAGAATTGCTTAATAAGACCTTGAACGGCAGCATAAAGGTCATGTCGGAGATTCTCAGTCTGGTCAATCCCGCCGCATTCAGCCGATCGTACCGCATTAAGAATTACGTTAAAGAGATTGCCGTCAAATTGAAACTTCGCAATCTGTGGCAGTTCCAGATAGCGGCATTATTGTCACAGATAGGCTGTATCACCCTGCCTACAGACACTATTAACAAGGTATACGAAGGAAAGGAACTGGATAAAGCCGAGAAGAAAATGTATGATGGCCATCCAGCTGCCGGTGCAAAACTTCTGGTGAATATCCCGCGTTTCAAAATTATTTCGAAGATAATCGAAATGCAGATGCTGCCATACAGCGCATTTAAGGCCCCGGCCAAGGATGCCAACGAAAAAACAGCGTTTGTCGGGGCTCAGATTCTGCATTTGGCTATTGATTATGACCAGCTTATTTTTCTGGGGCGTTCCCATAAGGAAGCATGTGAGATATTGGCAACCAGGGGAGGTGAACATAATCCCCATATTATGGCGGCACTGGTGGAGATGGATGATATCCTGCTGGAGAAGGTTATTCATATGATCACGGCAATGAGCCTGCAGACGGGAATGGTGGTCAATCAGGATGTTAAAACCAGGACTGGTATTCTCATAGCGTCCCGGGGTCAGGAAGTGTCGGCCACCGTTTTAGACAGGCTCAGGAATTTTGCAAACACTGTCGGGGTTGTCGAGCCGTTCGAGGTGATCGAATTCCGGAAGCGGAAACTATAGGTCAGTCACGATTAAACTGCCCCGGACGAGACAAACTCCTAGCAATTGATGTCAAATATCAAAGATCAGGGAACCTATGCGAAAACATTTTGTCTTAGATACCAACGTTCTTCTCCATAATGCTGATTCCATTGATTCTTTTGTGGATAATGTGGTTGTTCTTCCCATGTCGGTTATTGAGGAGCTGGACAGCTTTAAATCCCATAATGATGAACTGGGCCGCAATGCTCGGAGGGTTATTCGGAGTCTGGATCGTCTCCGGGGAAGAGGGAAGCTGTCCCAAGGCGTTGATATGGACAATGGTGGGAGCCTGAGGATTTTTCTTGAAGGGGAAAATGTCGTCAGTACCGGCATGGACATGCATGTGCCGGATAATCGCATCCTGGCTGTGGCGTATACGCTGTTCAAACAGGGAGAGCGGGTTGTTTTTGTATCCAAGGACATTAATGCAAGGCTGAAAGCGGACGCCCTGGGCATTGATGTCATGGATTTTGAAAAACAGAAGGTTAATTTCGATGAGCTCTTTCCCGGACATCGTGTTCAGGAGGTTCCAGGCGAAATTGTCGATAAATTTTTTGCAGATCATGAACTGGACGGAGAAGGTTTTCATTTAACTCCAAATGAATTTGTTCTTCTTCAGGATGAAGGAAATCCCAAGCATACGGCCATTGCCAGAGCAAATGGTGATAACAGGCTGGTGCAGCTGAATCCGCAGTATGATTCAGCATGGCATGTCAGGACGCGCAATAAGGAGCAGCGCATGGCTTTTGAGCTTCTCCTGGATCCGTCAATCCAGCTTGTGACCCTCGTCGGCCAGGCGGGGACAGGGAAAACACTTCTGGCGCTTGCCGCAGCCCTGGAAGAAGTTTTGACCAATAAAAATTATGAGAAAATTCTTGTATCCCGGCCGATTATTCCCCTTGGCAAGGATCTTGGATATATGCCGGGTGATAAAGACGAAAAACTGGCCCACTGGATGCAGCCCATCTTTGACAATCTGACATTTCTGATGGGAGGAGGGCTTTTTCGGAAAAACAGGGAGAAAGATGATTCCCTCCGGCATAAAGTTGATGACCTGATGCGGGATCATATTGTTGAAATGGAAGCCCTTACTTATATCCGGGGCCGTTCCATTGCCGATCAGTTTGTTATTGTTGATGAGGCCCAGAATCTGACGCCCCATGAGGTTAAAACCATAATCAGCAGGGCGGGCGAGGGGACGAAAATGGTACTCACCGGTGACCCGTATCAGATCGATAATCCATATCTGGATTCAAGCAGTAATGGCTTGACATATGCGGTGGATCGCTTGAAGGAACTGCCTATTCATGGTCATATTACTCTGCGGAAAAGCGAGCGCAGTAAGCTGGCTGAAGTCGCGGCAGGGTATTTGTAAAAAAAAAACAGTTTTAAGTAGAAAGTTTTAAGTTTTAAGTGATAACAATTCGTTTTTCCTTCAACTTAATACTTAAATCTTAAAACTTTAAACGTGACAAACTCGTAAAAAGTCTTGGGATGGCTAAGTAAAAAGTTTGATAAACAAGGCGTAGTAATTTTTCAGGTGTGAGGCTATACATATAGTATGCCGAGTGCTTGAAAAATTGCTACAACGCAGTAGATCGGACTTTTCACGACGCCATCAAACTTAAGTAAAAGGACAAAAGAATGGAATTTGAATTGAAATGGTTGGCTTGGGAGATTACCAGGCGTTGTAATTTGAAATGTGTGCATTGCCGGTCTTCATCGGAGCTTGAAGCCCAGGGGCATCCGGATTTTCCAATTGAAGAAGGCTTCAGGGTGCTTGATGATATTGCTTCATGTTCTTCGCCGGTTGTTGTGCTTTCCGGCGGTGAACCCCTGCTTCGCAAGGATGTGTTTGAGCTGGCAACGTATGGCACGAATAAGGGACTCAGGATGTGTCTGGCCACCAACGGTACACTGGTCACCCAGGAGATCTGTGACAAAATCAAAGAGGCGGGAATCAAGATGGTTTCCCTCAGCCTTGATGGCGCCAGTGCTGCCATTCATGATAATTTCCGTAATGTGGCAGGTGCTTTTGACGGTACTCTCAATGCTGCGAAACTGTTCAAGAAGAACGATATTCAATTTCTTATCAACTCTTCATTTACCAAGCGAAACCAGGATGAGATTCCGAAAATAGCCAAGCTGGCCAAGGAGCTGGGGGCCACTGCCTGGTATATGTTCATGATCGTGCCCACCGGGCGCGGCGAAGATATCATGGAAGAGCTGATCTCCATGGAGGATTACGAAGCACTCCTCGAATGGCATTATGAAATGGAGAAAAAGGAACACGATATGCTGGTCAGGCCTACCTGTGCCCCAAGTTATTATCGTGTGGTGCTGCAGAAGATGAAGGAAAGCGGCGATGATTTCAAACGGCGGACCCTGAAGTTCTCCACCGGCGGATCCAAGGGATGCCTGGCCGGGCAGCTTATTGCTCTCCTTGATGTGGATGGCAATGTTCTGCCGTGCAGTTATTTCCCTAAACCTGCCGGCAACGTCAGGGAGCAGTCCTTTAAAGAGATATGGGATACCTCGGAGCTCTTTAAAGATATGCGGAACTGGAAAGGGTATAAAGGACGCTGCGGGGCCTGTGAATATGTAAGTGTCTGCGGCGGCTGCCGTGCCAGGGCCTATGCTGTCCATGGTGATTATATGGCGGAAGAGCCGTTCTGTTCCCATGTTCCCCGCGGTTATAAAGCAGAAACGGAAAAAGAGTAACATCCTCTAACTTAAAACTTAATACTTTCAACTTAAAACTTTCATATAAATTAAGGGTACACAATGAATACAAATTTTCTAAGGGCATGTAAGGGCGAGGCTGTAGATCACACTCCAATCTGGATTATGCGGCAGGCTGGCCGTTACTTACCCCAGTATCATGATGTACGTGGAAAAGGAACCTTTCTGGAACTCTGCAAAAATCCGGAGCGTGCTGCAGAGGTAACGATTCAGCCCATCGATTTTCTTGATGTGGATGCGGCTATACTTTTTTCCGATATTCTGGTTACCCCGGAAGCAATGGGTATGCACCTTGTGTTCGAGGAAAAACGGGGGCCGATCTTGCCCGAGCCCATCCGCACCAAGGCTGATGTCGATAAGCTTATTGTTCCAGATCCTGTGGATAAACTTGGCTATGTAATGGATACCATTCGTTTGCTGAGAAAAGAGCTGGAAGGAAGAGTGCCTCTTATCGGTTTCTGCGGGGCACCATTTACCCTGGCCACCTATATGGTTGAGGGCGGCTCTTCGAAAAATTATTTTAACACCAAAAATATGATGTATAGCGCACCCGCACTGTATGGTGCCATGATGGATAAGGTGACAGAGTGTTGCATTAGCTATCTCCAGGCCCAGGTTGAAGCCGGAGCCCAGGCACTGCAGGTGTTTGATTCATGGGCCGGTGTTCTTGCCCCCTGCGATTTTGCTGAGTTTGCCCTGCCCTACGTGAAGCGGATAATCGATGCCCTGAAACCTTTCGGTGTGCCGCTTATTTACTTTGCAAACAACGGAGCAACCCTGCTTGATCAGAGCATGACCTGCGGTGCGGATGTTCTCGGCCTTGACTGGCGGATAAATATTGAAGATGCCGTCAAAATTGTCGGCCCTGATATTGCCCTGCAGGGAAATCTTGATCCTATCGCTCTGTTCTTACCTGAGGATAAACTGGAAAAACGGATTGCCCGTATCCTTGATGGAGCTAAAGGAGCCAAAGGGCATATTTTCAATCTCGGTCATGGTATAATACCGGAAACAGATCCCGCAAAGGCGAAGTTTGTCGTTGAAACTGTTCACAGATTGTCAAAGCGATAACATGATTTTTTAACCACGGAGAGCACAGAGGACACAGAGATTTTTTTCTTCGTGACTTCTGTGTTTTTGCCTTTAGAAGTAACTGAAATTGATAGTCAGGCCTCATGCGTATCAGACAAAGAGGTCACATCCTCAACCTTAAACCTTAAAACTTTCAACTTAAAACTTTTTCACCAATGATCCCTTCAATTCAAATCTGTTTTTCTCTCATGGATGATTATCAGATGCTCCCCAATATACGGGAGCATTCGATTGTGGTGGCGAGGGTTGCTCAGCTGCTTGTTCAGGGGTTTCAAAAAAACGGTTCTTCGTTGAACAGGGATCTGGCCCTTGCTGGTGCGTTGCTCCATGATATTGCCAAAACCCAGTGTCTGGGCGATAACGATGGCAATCATGCCAAGATGGGCCGGGAAATCTGTCTGAAACATGGTTATGAACGGGTGGGGGACATTGTCGCATCCCATGTTGTTTTGAAAAGTAATGGTTCCGGCCCGGTAACAGAAAAAGAGATCGTCTACTACGCTGACAAACGGGTCAATCATAACCAGATTGTTACTTTGGAGGAACGTTTGGCGTATATCAATAAAACCTATGGTGCCGATAATCAAAAACGGCAGGAGTTGATACAGGTTAATTTTATGAAATGCCTCAAGCTGGAAACGTTGATTTTTGCCGATCTTCCCTTTGCCCCCGAGGATGTTGAACCCATGGTGGAGAAGAAAAGGGACTGGTTGATATGAGTGGTTCGCAGCAGCCTGTCGGCGTTATCCTCCTTAATCTTGGCGGCCCTGAAAAACCTGCTGATGTCGCACCTTTCCTGTATAATCTTTTTTCCGACCGGAAGATAATCCGCCTTGGTCCTTCTTTTCTTCAAAAGCCCATTGCCTGGATGATTGCCCGGCGGCGGGCTCCCAAAAGCCGAAAAAACTACGAGCTGATTGGTGGCGGTTCTCCGTTGAACAGCATTACCGCCTCCCAGGGAAAAGCTCTTGAGGAACAGCTTGCCTCTGCCGGAAATTTTACCGTTGATATGGCTATGCGCTACTGGCGGCCTTTTGCAGGGAAAACGCTGCAGAAATTTGCTGACAGGGGTATTTCCAGAATAATTGGGCTTACTCTGTACCCTCATTATTCCAAAGCCACCACCGGGTCTTCCATAGAGGATCTTCATGAAACGGCTGCCGGTTTCAACGTGCCGTTTGAAATAACAGAAATCCGTGACTGGCCCGAACAGGAAGACTATATCGCCTGTCTTGCCGGCAATATTCAAAAAGGCCTGGAGGCATTCAATTCTTCAGACGTCCAGCTGGTATACAGCGCCCATAGCCTTCCGGTTACATTTATTGAAGAGGGTGACCCCTATCTTGACCATATTAACAGAACCATCCAGGCTTTGGAAAAAGTGACAGGGGTTGCCGGGAAACTCTGTTTTCAGAGCCGCAGCGGACCTGTTGAATGGCTGTCACCATCCACCCCCGATACACTGGCATCTCTGTCAGGGGAGGGCTGCAGGAAGGTGCTGATGGTGCCGATCAGCTTTGTCTCAGATCACGTCGAAACGCTCTGTGAAATTGATATCGAATATAAAGAACTTGCCGAAGGTCTTGGTATTGAGCTCAAAAGAACAGAGTCACTTAACATCATGCCTGAGTTCATAACAGGCCTGAAGAAACTCGTTGTTGAAGCGGCCCGCCAAAAGGGCTGGATTGGATAATTGATTATGCTTCGAAAAGGAAATCGCAGTCTGTTGATGACAGCATGTATATGCTGCGTAGTCTGCCTTCTGGCGACTGGTGGTTATGCTGCAGAGATTACCGGGGCATTTGGATATACCTTTGGTGAGGAACTGGTTGAGCAGGATATTCTCACCAGACGCCAGGGTATGGGCCCCCATGATATTGTCCCGAAAAAGAAGGCCGGCACAGTGAAGACGGTGCAGGCCTATATTGCCCCGAAGACAAATACTATTTTTGCCCTGGAGGGGATAAATACTTTCCCGACCATGGAGCAGTGCACAAAGATGGTCACCATGATCACTTTTTTTCTGGGTAAGAAATACGCGGATGTTGTTGATTTGAAAGAAAATATTGGTGATGGTGCTGCCAAGTCTGGAGTGAAGCTCTCGGATACCGACACCGGAAAAATTGTCATGGTTACATGCACTGACAGTGCTGTAGAGTCAAAGCTTTCCATCAGGTATGGCGATGTGGCCCTCACGGAACAGGCGCTGACGGACTGGAAAAAGGCCGGCAGCAGTATCGAGCCGGAAAATGGATTAAGCCTGTAGTTTTTTCATTTAAGGTAACGCTTGATTGTAAACGGCCATGAAGTGAATGTTGATTTTGGATTTCGGATAAATTCAATAATCCCAGCAACTGTGATCTCTGGGAGTTTTCTGGATGCCGGATCAAGTCTGGCATGACGGTTAAGAGAGACTTTCCAATAAAATAAAAGAGTCACATCCATCAACTGCAAACTGCAAACTGATAACTTAAAACTTTCATATACAATGCGACGATATTTTAATTATTTCCCCCTTTTCTTTCTCTGTTTTCTTTTTCTGTTGACAGTGTCCTGTTCTGACGGCGGGAAAGATGAAACCGTAACGGGTTCTCCGGCAAAAAAAGGTACAGCTTCTGTGGCCGCAGTCCCTCAAAAGGCCCCGCAGCAGGCAAGTGCACCTCCAGCACCGCAAGGGGGGTTCATGTCCATAAGTCCCAGGGAAGCATGGACCATGCTTCAGAAACGTGATGACATTATTTTTCTGGATGTCAGGACTCCCCAGGAACGTGCCTACGCGGCAATTGAGGGCTCCACCCTTGTGGCGTTCTGGGATCTGGCCAGTGGCAGAGTTGTCCTGCCAAAGGAGAAGCCTCTTCTGCTGGTCTGTGCTGTTGGCGGCCGAAGTTATACTGCAGGCAAGCTTCTGGCCCGGCAGGGATATCAGGAAGTCTATAATCTTGAAGGCGGCATAGAAAACTGGCACAGGGAAGGATTGCCTCTTGTTCGCGGGAATTCTGCAACAGGGGCGACAGGAACACATTAATATGAAAGAATATCGCACTATTTTTTTGAGCCTGTTCATGATTTTCTTATTCTGTGGTTGTGGAGGCAAAGATGCTGCAGTGCAGAGTCGGGATGTCTACGAGGTTGATGCCTCGAGTATTGCCTCACTCCCACCGTCAAAACATCTTATTCCGGGAGTTCCCTTTGTCAGCTGGTCTGAAGCGGCGAGCATGCAGTATGCCAATAAGGAGGTGCTCAACCCTTCCAGTGTGGCAGCGACGCTGATGTCCCTGAAGTTCTGGCTTCCCGGAGCCGGAATTGAAGATACAGCCATTTCGGATGGATGGATGCGCATAAGTCGTGAGAAGGCAAATCTTGAGACATTGAAGAAGATTGTGGCCGATGATCTTCCTGTTCATGTTCCCATGGCCCTGACACCTTTTGCCCATCCTGTTACTGCCGATGCTTTCCTCTCAGGCCTCAACCAGTTGTTGCCGGCAGACAAAGGCCCATACGGCGGAGCCCTGGGAGAATTGATGCCGCTGCCTGTTCTGGAGCATCTTGCAGGGGATACTCCAGGCATTCTGATCAGTCAGAGTTCTCATGTTGTTATTCGCCTCGTTGTCGGGTTTGACGACACGAAAAAAGTGTTTATCATTCATGACCCGACCTTTGGCCCGGCATGGGAGGTGTCTTATGATGATTTTGATCGTATGTGGGCACCCTGGGGACGGAAATTTGATGTTGTCCTGCCGCCGAACTGGGGGCAGAAGCTGATGGATCATAATTACAACAGTATCTATCAGGCAAGAAGTGTGTCTGATAAAGCAGCATTCCATTATGTCCATGGTGTCGCGCTGGCATCTGTCGGTTTGATGGAGGAGTCCTTCAAACATTTGGAAGAGGGGGTTGCTTTTGCTGATTTGAGTGACGGCTACCGATTTCTGTTTTTAAAAGAGCTGGCTCTGTATTACAGCCAGAAGGATCTGGATAAATCTATTGAATTGGCGGAACAGGCCTTGGAAATCATACCGGAAGATTACTCTCTCTGGTGGATAGCCTCAATTCTGTATACACGGGCAAAGCTGGAGGATAAGGCCGGAGTTTCCAGAAACAAGGCAAATTCCCTGGCATCTGACCAGAAGGCATTGAAGAAAATGGCTTTGTCCCTGCCGAAAGATTTCTGGATAGAACCTCTGGCAAACATACGGGGCTGGGGATTTGATCTTCAATATTAAAGGCCACCTTGAAGACTAACAGGTTGTTAAAAAAAAATGGGGGAGAAATGAAGGGAATATCCGCGGTTATAGTCTGTCTGGCAGTTTTTCTGTCGGCAGGTTTAGTTCAGGCTGAAGAGAAGTTTGATTATGGCGAGAAGGGGGAAGAGGCTGGGGTAGGCGAGAAAATGAATTTTATTGATGGGTAACAGGTTGGTTACATCATGGGGGGCCTGAAAACCGCCAAGTTCCTTTTTCCCACCAATACCGGAAAAA
>JACNJZ010000174.1 GCA_014382295.1 Candidatus Desulfobia pelagia
CATCAGCAGAGACAAAAAATAAAATAAAACGAGCCAATTTGGTCGGTTGAGAAATTATTTTCTGGCTGGTTTTGGTTACTTTTCAACACCTTTTATAACGAAGAAACAAATAAAGCCTGCTGCCGTTTCGGCACGCAGGCTTTATTTTAATTCAACTACAGCTTTTTACTTTTAACAATAACTACTTATCCTCATCCATGCTATGTGCAAGCACAGCACCGGCAAGGCCAAGAAGACCAAGATTCTTTATTTTCTTCATCTCAGGCTTCATGCGGGCCAGCAAGCTCCGACGCAGGGATGCTTCAGGCATTACAGTCGGTGTTGATGTTGTCCTGAGCAGGTGATCATCTTTCTGGTTGCCGAAATAAAGAACGTTCGGACCGATGTTCACTGCTGCAGAAGTGAGACCCTTTGCTCCCTTTTTAACATATTCAGAGACAGCTGACTTGGGATCATTGAGGTCTCCAAATATACGGGCATCAGCAAGACAGGTCTGGACGCAGGATGGCTCAAGACCTTTATCAACACGAGGTTTACAGAAAGTACATTTGTCCGCCTTCCCATCCTCACCCAAATCAGGATTCACATAACGGGCCCCATAAGGACAGGCGTCAGCACAGGCACCACAACCAATGCAGCGTTCTTTATCAATCTGCACCGTACCATCAAAAGGATCTTTCCAGGTGGCAGCCACCTCCATGGTCTTGGTCTTGTTTGTCTTCACATCTGTAAAAGTCATTTCCACTGTATCAGCCGGGCATATTTCTACACAGGGCGGCTCATTACAGTGATTACACAGCCCTGGGTAGTAGGTCGAGGCAAGGCCATGAGGCGTATTGGATGGACCGAGACGACGGACCCAGTTACGGCCCTGGTCGGCAGGCACATCCCATTCAGCCTTGCAGGCAATAGTGCAGGCATGGCAGCCTACACACCTGTTCAGATCAATTACCATTGCATATTGCATATTATCATTCCTCCAACTCCGGACATCCGGAATATCTGTTTTTAGCTATACAAACAAGTCAATCACGTCGAATTACGCTGGAATTTCGAGTACTTTCCCGTCCTTGACGAGTTTGACAAAGTTATTCCGCATTCCATGAGCCCCGGTTTCCGGATCAACAGCAAGTTTGGTTATCAGACGCTGATCATCGATACCAGCCCCGACTCCCACCGTCATCGCTGGATTCATAGAGCCATATCCATGGACAATATAGACAGAATCTTTACGAATACCAGGGGTTACCTTGACAGAAGTCGATGTTATTGATTTAACACCTTCACTGTTTACCATGGTGACCCTGTCTCCATCTTTCAGGCCGAGCTTCTGGGCTGATTCATCATTGATCCAGACAGGATTCTCAGGCATGGCATTAAACAGCCAGACATTATTTTGACTTCTATTAAAAGTATGAACCGGCGAACGGCCATAAAGCAGGCGGGCATACCCTTTGGGAACTTCCTCAACCGGTATATAAGTAGGGACACCAGGATAGCCGTTATCTTCAATGTCCTCATTATAAAAGAGCACCTCGAAATCTTCAGGCACACCATACGGATCTTTACCCGGCTGGATATGAATACCATCTTCTTTCTGGAGCTGAGCAATAGAAAGACCGGCAGAGGCAAGCTCCTTGTCGACCTTTTCTTCTTGACTTGCCACAGGAATCTTGTCGCCATAACCCATGCGTTTAGCAATCTCATTGGTAATCCAGACTGAATCTTTTCTTTCGAACAGAGGCTCAACTAAAGGCGTACGGGCAGAAATATATTGCTGATGCGTATCGGCAAAATTCCACTGGGTACCTTTCTTAATATAATCATAACGCTCCAGATATGAGCATTCCGGCAGCAGAATATCGGCATACATTGTTATGTCAGTTGGCATAACATCAACACACACAACAAAATCCATCTGTTTGAGGGCCTTGATTGTCATTTCCTGGTTCGGAATCGTCTGGATAGGATTCTGACCCCAGATAACACAGCCTTTAATTGGATAAGGCTTCCCTGTAACACACGCTTCACGGATCAAGTCTGTGGGAGTCCCCGGAGGAGAGTAATGATGCTTATCAGCCATTTCCCTCAGATTATGCTCACCACCATGGTCGCCTTTTGCCCAACTGATTCCCTTTACTTTGGGTCCTTTGGGTTTAACAAAACCACCTTTCACACCGACTGCGCCGAGCAGACCGGTAAGACAAGCGAGACCTCGCTGTCTCTGGAAATCATTGCCATACCAGCTTACATGCCGGCCTGGATGTATGGAGACATGGGGCGCATTGGCTGCCAGCATTTCAGCAACCTCTTTGATCTGCGCTGCAGGAACATCACAGATTTTAGAACCCCAATCAAGTGTTGCGTGGGAAATACCTTTTTTAAATTCATCAAAACCGCTGCCATATTCCTCAACAAACTCTACATCATATTTTTTGTTCGCAACGAGGTAATTCATAACTGACAACAGGAATGCCGTATCCGTACCAGGTTTTATTTTCACCCAGATATCTGATTTTGCAGCCGATGCCGAATAACGCGGATCAACCACGATGAGCTTTGCACCATTCTCCAGGCCTTTAAGATATCTCTTAAGATGGGAGACATGAACATTCTCACCGAGATGAGTACCAAGGAACAACATGGCTTTAGCAGAGGGCATGTCGACATTTTCACCTGGAGGTGTGCCGATAGTTGCTACATAAGCAGTATCACGGATACCGCGGCACTGAAAGAAAGAAGCCTCACTCACATTATGGGTACCGACAATTCTTTCAAAATAATGCATAGGGTATTTTGCTGAAGCACCATGTGGGAACACGGAAATACCATGGGCACCATATGTATCCTGTACGGCTTTCAATTTTGACCCGCATTCATCCATGGCTTCCTGCCATGAAATTCGTTTCCACTTTGGATTGCCGCGTTCACCGACATTCTTCATGGGGTATTTTAATCGATCCGGATCATACAGCAATTTGACTCCGGCGTTTCCGCGGGCACAAATAGCTTCTCCATTATCAATACTCTTAGGATTCCCCTCAAGCTTAACAAGTCTGCCTTCTCTCACCTTACCTACTATCTGGCAGCGCCAGAAGCACATTTCACAAATGCCGCCCGTTGCTGTTTTTGTGTCAGCAAAACTTCCTGGCGGAGTAAATGGTTTTCTTACAAAACCTGTATCAGCAGTGACCACCTTTGCCAATGGCACGGTGGCGGCTGCAAGTGACGCAGTCTGTAAAAATTTTCGTCGTGTTAGATTATATGCCATAATCAGCTCTCCTCCCTAAGTATTGAATTAATAAAACCCCTTCTAATACCTTATAAGCTACCACTTCATAGCTTCCTGTTTCTAATTAACAATAAGCGATTTAATATAATCTAATCCGGCATGGATACAAGTTATTTATCTCCATTTGTGGTACTACTTTGTGGGCTGCAGGCAACAAAAACAGACATTTAGAGTAAAAACTGGAAGGTCTGGCAACTAAAAAGCCAAATAATCAGGATTACAAAGACTCCTGTCTGGTAAAAAAATCTATGAGTTTTACCATTACAGGATAAAAGGGAAGTTTGGCCGCAGCGAGGACCCTTTCTTGAAACAGAGGGAACCAGGGAAGGAAAAGGATTTTCAGAAATTCTTCACATGCTTCCGGATCCTGATCTGCAAGAATTGCCAGAAACTCCAGTTCATACACTATGTGGTCAGGAATATCGTTCTGGGACAGCGAGTAACCCTTTTCCCCGTAAAATTTTTTGGTCTTTTCAGCAATGGGGCCATACAGTGACCCGTCAACATGAGCATAAACAGAAGCATACGGCGGGGCAAGAACATGAGGAACCGCATTTATAAAGAGCCGGGTATGCTCAACCTGAAGATCTTCCAGCTGGTCGGCTATGTTATTACGCGGCGTTGTCAGCTCATTTAATTCTTCATGCCATTCCAGTTCCGTTAACAATGTCGTCAAAACTGACCAGTAGGTATCATCGAGCCAATCCGCCTCGGGATACCTCATTGACTGGGCAAGAAAACGATAGATTTCTACCAGAGTAATATTCTGCTGTTCTTCTGACATAAGGTAATTCTATTTTGCCTCGGAAGTTGAATTTAAAACGGCACACATTTTCTGGATAATCTCAGCAGGCATTTTGGTCAATTTCCCCTGACGGTTTACTGAGGCGTGGACTGTAAAGCCCTTGACCAGAAGCTTGTCGTTTGCGGCCATGCGGACATGATGATTAAAACGCCAGGAAATAGCAGAGACCGGTTGCATTGAGGTATTGATAATGAGCAGATCATCATACCTGGCAGGCGCCTTGTATCTTACGTAACTTTCGACCACGGGAAGAATAAAACCCATCTCCTCCAGATCCCTGTATGACATCACATAGTCACGCATGAAACCGGACCGCCCTTTCTCAAAATAGCGTAGGTAATTGGCATTATAGACAACCCCGCCGGCATCGGTATCGCCGTATATAACACGCTGCTCACACTGGTGAACAGGACCCGTCATTTCAATTTTGAGGTGAGACATGAGAGCGGCAATTGATAATTGAGAATTGGAAATTGAGAATTATTGGTACGATTTCTTTGATATGTTGTGTAATGAAAATGTATGATCAGTGCAACATGAAACTTGAAACTCGAAACTCGAAACTTCAAGCTACTACTCTCCAATCACATACTGGAAAAATTCTTCACCATTTTTGAATTCAAGTTTGGCTGCGGCGCCATTTTTTTCATTATAGGCCAGTCCGGAATTCTTTTCACCATCCCTCGAATCGTAGACAGCGACAGGAACGGCATCAGTGGTATGAGTCCGCAGGCTGAGTGGAGTAAAATGATCCATACAGACTACCACACGGAAATCTTTATCTTCAGGCATACCATCAAGGATGGGCTGTACTATTTTCTGGTCAAATTCCTCAATTGCCCTGATCTTGTTTTTTAAATCCCCCTGGTGACCTGTTTCATCTGGGGCTTCAACATGAACAAGAACGACATCCTTGCTGTTAATGGCATGAAGCGCAGCATCTACCTTGCCCTGATAATTAGTATCCAGATACCCTGTAGCTCCAGGCACATCAACAATCTCCATTCCAGCGTATGCGCCGATACCTTTCAAGAGATCCACAGCAGAAATAAGCGAACCGGTAAGCCCATACCTTTCCTGCAGAGTCATCATGTCAGGGGCCTTCCCTTCACCCCAGAGCCATGTGCCGTTTGCAGCCAGCTTACCAGCTTCCAGGCGTCTTTTGTTTACAGGATGATCTTTGAGGATTTCTCTGGATTTCTCCATGAATGCCATAAGGTCCGGGACATGATTATAGCCGTTCCAGAAAGCTGAAACATCTTTACCGGTGTAATCATGAGGGGGAGCTGTTATCAGGCCGGCGACATCTTTACTGTACACGAGAAGATGCCTGTAACTGATTCCCGGATACAGCTTAAGGCTGTCATCATTGAGGCGACTGGCAAGTGCTGCGATAAGCTCCCTGGCTTCATCAGTGCTAACATGTCCGCCGCTGTAATCCACCATCTTCAGGGATAATGCTTCTCCTTCCAGAGTGACAAGATTACAGCGAAAGGCAATCTCTCCCTCCTGAAGATCCACCCCAAGACTTGCGGCCTCAAGAGGTGAGCGACCTGTATAAATATCTTCAGGTCGGTAGCCGAGCAAAGAAAGGTTGGCAACATCACTACCGGGAGGAAACCCCTGGGGAACAGTCTGCAACTTCCCGAGCACACCATGACTGGATATATAATCCATGGCAGGAGTATACGCTGCTTCCAGTGGAGTTCGATTGTCCAGCTCTGCTATGGGATAATCTCCCATACCGTCCCCCACCAGTATAATAATTTTTCTTTTACTCTTCTTCATCAACCAGAATTCGTATCTTCACGGTATCGGCAATAGTGATATCCATGTTTTCAATCTCTGCAAGAGCCTTTGTCACATCAGCCTCACACGCTTCATAAGTCCGCATGACTATCGGGACAGATCCTTTCTGTTTCCTTGCTTTCTGGATGACGGATTCTATGCTGATGCCATTGTTGCCGAGAACGCCGGCAATTTTAGACAGAACTCCAGGTTTGTCAACCGTGGAGAACCTGAAATAATAGGGGCAGCGTATAGATTCCATTGGCGTAATCCCCCGGGAGGTAAACTGATCCGGGAGATAGGAGAGGCTGGGTACTCTGTTTATCGCCTGACGGTCTATGTTGCGGGCAATATCAACAATATCGGCAACAACAGCACTTCCAGTCGGCATCATGCCTGCACCCTTACCATACAGTAAAACATCCTCGACCATATCACCGGTGAAATGAATAGCGTTGTATGCTCCGTTGATATTGGCGAGCAGATGTTTCTCCGGCACAAGGGTAGGATGAACTCTTGCCTCGACAGTATCACCATGGTTCCGGCTGATAGCCAGCAGTTTAATGCGATACCCGAATTCCTTGGCAAATTCGATATCAATGGGCTGAATAGCAGTTATTCCTTCACAGCTGACATCTTCCAGACGCATGTGCATCCCGTAGGCCATGGTCATGAGAATAACCAGTTTATGGGCTGTATCGATTCCCTCAACATCATAGGTCGGATCGGCCTCGGCAAACCCTTTTTCCTGGGCATCCTTCAAAACTTCGGCAAAAGGTGTTCCATAATCTGTCATCTGGGTAAGAATATAATTCCCTGTACCATTCATAATACCCATGATTGACTCTATCCGGTTGGCCACCAGGCCTTCCTTCAGGGCTTTTATAAGAGGAATACCGCCGCCTACGCTGGCTTCAAAACCTACTTCAACATTTTTAGCGGCAGCCGCCGCAAATATTTCTGTCCCATGAATGGAAAGAAGGGCTTTATTGGCCGTAACAACATGTTTTCCTTTTTCAATAGCCTGCAGAATGAATGTTTTGGCTATAGTAGTCCCGCCTATAAGCTCAACAACAATATCTATATCCGGATCGTTAAAGATGTCGTTGGCATCTTTCGCCAGGATGACGTTTCCAAAATGAGCGGGCAGTGTGTCTGATACAATATCAGCAACGCGTTTTAAAACGATCTTCAAACCGGATCGTTTTGCTATGCGCTCGGCCTGCTTATATATAACCTCGGCAGTGCCTCTTCCCACTGTGCCAAAACCAATAATTCCAACTTGTATTTCTTTCATCTTCATCCTAAAAAGTTAATTAATTTCAATGCAGCTGGCTCTCTCATGATTACAATCAGAATCGACTACTTCAGCCATCTCAAAATTAAGGTTTAAATAACCTGACAATATACCCTACTCTCCTTATTTAGGGAACCATGATTACCTGCTTTATATTATGATGTCAAAATATTTACCATCCCAATATTAAGGAGCCAGATGGAACGAAAGATTATTTCATGTGTCATTGAAATAACGTCAAAAATCTGTTTAAAACAGTTTGAAAACGATTTATATAATTATGTTGACTGGATCTTTACTTTTGTTTTTTTTATCAATCAATTCAATACAACCTACAATAATCGATTTTCCCCTGCAAAGCCTGTGTAACTCTTCATCCGGATCTGGGCATTACGGGTAATGGAACAAGGCTACCATTCATTGACGAAACTTTTACACTCCTCATAAAGGACACACTGTGCAAGATATAAATATTATAACGATGTTCTGGGATGCCGGAGCAATGGTAAAACTTGTAATGCTGCTGCTTCTCTTCTTTTCTGTTTATTCCTGGTTTATTGTTTTCAGGAAGCAGATACTATACAAAAAAGTCAGAAATGAATCTGAAAACTTTCTGGACACATTCTGGAACAGTAAAGACCTTTCTGAAGCATATCAACTGGCCGAAACAATTCAGACATGTCCCGAAGCTGCTATTTTCAGGTCCGGTTATACTGAACTGCAGAAAATAGGGCGCAAAGGAAGCAATGAAGCCGAGGCAACGCTTGAAATGCAGGCTGCCGGCATGGCTAACCTCAAACGCATTTTACAGAAAACCGTAAGCATGGAATCCTCTCACCTTGGCAAGTCCCTTCCTTTCCTTGCAACAACAGGAAGTGCTACTCCATTCATAGGACTTTTCGGGACCGTCTGGGGGATCATGACATCTTTCAGGGAAATCGGCATTCGGGGCTCAGCATCTCTTGCCGTTGTCGCACCAGGCATATCTGAAGCTCTGGTGGCCACTGCCGCAGGCCTTGCCGTTGCGATACCGGCCGTTATCTTCTACAATTATTACTCCAGCCAGCTCTCAGATATTGAAAACAACATGGAAAACTTTTCAGCCGATTTCCTCAACCTCGTTGAAAGAGACCTGATTTCAAGAAGATGACCGCGTTGATTGAGCTTATTGTGTTCTTTGAGTTATTGAGTTCTAGGGTTAGGAACCTACCTCAAGCAAACAACTCAACAAACAAACCCAATAACCCAAATAACTCAACAAACCCAATAACTCAACAAACTCAATTATGGGACCTGTAAAAAGTAGAAAGTCAAAAGCCCTGATGGCCGACATTAATGTCACCCCCCTGGTTGACGTCATGCTGGTGCTGCTTATCATTTTCATGATAACTGCCCCCATGATGACTCAGGGTGTCGATGTCAATCTTCCTGAGACCACTGCAAATCCACTGCGACAGGACGAAAAACCTGTTGTTATTTCAATCAGCAAAGAAGGCGATATTTCCATCGGCAACATCAAGGGCAATATGAATCTCCTCAACCAGGAACTGAGCAAACTTGCCATGACTGATCCGGAGAAAACAATTCTATTAAAAGCCGACAAACAGGTTGCCTATGGTGTTGTTGCCCAGGTAATGGCCGATATCAAAAAAGCCGGCTTTAACAAACTTGGCATGGTGACAAAGCCCGAAGATAAAACACGCTGATATGGCAACAGGTATGGGAGCAAATCAGACGATCAATATCGTATTCCAGAAAATTATGGACGATAAGCAGCTGAAACTGCCTTTGTTTCTTGCTATTATGATCCATATCGTTGCCCTTGGAATTGGGTCGTTACCCGCCTCACTGTTTCAAAGAAATCTTAATCTCGAAGAAATCTACACCGTCGACCTTTTTGATATCAATGAACCGGTTGTCAAAATAGAACCTGCAGCTCCTGCTCTGGCCCCGGCAACAGAAACACCCCCTGCCCCTGTCAAAGAAGCCGCCGCTGAACCTGTTATATCTCTGGCACAGGAACCTTCAAAGCCTGCTGCACCAGCTGAAATTATCAGCCTGCATCCAAGAAAGATGAAAAAAAATATTCATCTTGAAAAAGAAAAAATTATACAGGCTGAAGAAATTCGCGTCACCAGTGCAATAGAAAAGCTAAAGAAACAGAAGGCTCGCGAGGACGCAGAGAAAAAAGCCGTTGAAGCCAGGGCCTCTGCCGATGCCGCCGCCCGTAAAGCTGTTGATCTGCTTCGAGCTTCAATCAGGACCAGTTCCCCCCCGACCCCTTCTGCTACAGGTTCAGGAACCGCTGCACACTCAGGTGCCCGTCGCAGTGGAGGTGGAATTCAGGTGGACGCTGCCTTGAAACAATACTATATTTCCGTTTCTCAGAAAATTCATGACCACTGGATCTTGCCTGAAATGCAGAAATGGGATGAAAATCTCGAAGCCATCATGGTTGTGCATGTTCGCCGTGACGGTATTGTTACCAAAAAAGAATTTGAAAAAAAATCACCAAACCTTTTTTTCAACCAGTTTGTTGACAAAACACTACGGGAATCACTTCCCCTGCCACCCTTTCCTCCCGACTTAAAAGAAAACGAACTCGAGATTGGCCTTGTTTTCCATCCGGCCGGTCTCATGTAATTACGGACTAAACATATGCGATCTTCCTATTTTCATATTGCCATCAGCTTCATAACTGTGCTCCTGCTTTTTCCTGCCTCATTTGTTACAGCCGGGAAAAGAGTAAATCTTGACATTACAGCTGCCAGCTTTCGCAAGCTGCCCCTTGCCGTCCCATATTTTGAAGACAAGAAACAACCTGGTACAAGCTCTGCTTCCGGCATTAAAATGGCAGATATTGCTTCACGTGCCCTTGACTTTCATGGCTTCATTGAAATTGTTGATCCTGCCTCCTATGGCGGCAAACAGGATACTCAATGGCAATCCCTGGGAGCAGACTTTACTATCCTTGGCAATTACACAGTGGACAAAACCGGCCTGATCCTCGAACTTCGTTTAAATGATGTTCATGAAGGCCGTATGCTTCTCGGCCGCAGATATAAAGGCGACTTGAACAACAAAAACAAATTTATCCTGAAATTCTGTGATGAAGTTGTAGAAAGGCTCACTGGCAAACCGGGAATCAGTACAACACAGATCGCATTTGTATCTGACGCGACAGGACATAAAGAAATTTACATGGCTGATATACTGGGAGAAAAAATCCAACAGGTAACCAAGCATAATCATCTTGCTGTCTCCCCTCGCCTCTCTCCCGACAACAAGCAACTTGCCTATACATCGTATCACAAAGGAAATCCAAACCTGTATATAACTGATATCGGCAGGACAACTACCAGGGCTATTTCCAGACGATCAGGATTGAACATGGCGCCAGCATGGGCCCCTGATGGAAAAAGACTTGTGACAACACTGAGTAAAGATGGTAATCCGGACTTATATCTCCTTCAAACAGACGGTGCCATAATAGAGCGATTAACAGCAAATGCAGGTATCAATGTTTCTCCGAATTACTCCCCTAACGGCAAAGAACTTGCCTTTGTCTCAGATCGCAGTGGTCAGCCACAAATTTACATCATGAACATGAAAAATGGCACCTCCAGGCGGCTCACATACCAGGGAATTGAAAACACAACACCCGCCTGGTCCCCTGACGGTGAATGGATTGCCTATACCGGAAGAGAAGGCAGTCAGTATCATATTTTCAAAATACGCCCGGATGGCGGTGCCCCTGAACAACTGACAAAAACATGGGGAGACCACGAATCTCCAAACTGGTCTCCGGACAGCAGGCAAATTGTCTTCAGCCGTAAAAGAAACGATGAAACCAAACTTGTCGTAATGAGCCACTCAGGCAGAGAACTTACCCCGCTGTTTAAAATCAAGGGAAACCAGACTTCTCCGCAATGGTCAAACAGGTTTAATTAGTACTCATTCCTCCGCTCGGCGAGTAAATCTTTCCGGATGGAATTTATTTAAAGGATATCATCATGATAAAAAAATTAATTTCCCAAAGCCTTCTCCTTACCCTGATAACTGCGCCTGTTCTTACCGGTTGCATTGTCACTCCCCAGGATATGAAAAGCCTTAACCTGCGGCTTCGCAGTATAGACAGCCGTCTTATAACTGTTGAAAAGGAAATTACAGACATAAAAGAAGGCACAGGATCATCTGTAGAATTAATGCAGAAACAACAGGCAGGTATTGGCGTTACGCTTGATCAGCTTAATGCTCAATTACTGCAGGTCACTTCTGAGTTAGATGAAACCCAGCATCGCCATCAAAGCCTTCAGGCAGAAAATATGCGATTAAAGGAAGAGATAAGCAACAGATTTGCCACTGTCGAAAACCAGACAACAACTCTCTATCAGCAGGTTGGTGAAATAAACACCAATGTTGGGGCTCTTGATTCAAATTTACAGCAAATAAAAACAGCCCAGATTGAAGAAGCAACTGCCAAGGCAGATGCAGCTGCGCGCGAAGCCGCCCGTGCCAGTGAAAAAGCGGAACAGGCACGAAAAAAGAGTGAACCCTACGAAATATCGCCACAGAAAACCAAGAAAACACCGAGCAATGAAGATGAAAACAAGGCTCCTGCTGAAACCTCTTCCAAAGTTAAAAGCGTCGAGCAACAGGCATACGACAAAGCCCTGTCAAGTTTTCAGGCAAAGAAATATAATGAAGCCTACTCCCTGTTTTCTGATTTTACTGAAAAATACCATTCAAGCCAGCTTGCAGTGAATGCCCAGTTCTGGAGCGGCGACTGCCTCTATAATCAAAAAGAATATGCCCTGGCCATTCTTGAATATCAAAACGTGATTGCCGATAATCCGCATCATGCCAAAGCGCCAGCCGCATTGTACAAACAGGCTCTTTCATTCGAAAAACTTCAGGATATAGAAACCGCAAAGATCGTCTATAAAAAAATCGTCATCGAATACCCGAAAAGTGAGCAGGCAGCAGACGCCCAGAAACGGTTAAAAGAACTGGGGCAGTAAAAGTTTTCCCAAACAGGCCATCAACAAAAAAAGGACTCATGAATTGAATTCATGAGTCCTTTTTTTGTTTTACCTCTGAGATTAAAAATTACTTGGGAGCAATCCCCATCTCTTTTTCTTTCTCATGAACAGCGAGTCTTGTTTTGATCGCTGTATCCGGAATCAGACTCATAGAATCAATTCCCAGCTCAACCAGGAAGGTAGCAAATTCAGGAAAATCAGAGGGCCCCTGGCCACAGATTCCTATCTTCTTGCCACGACGCTTCGCAGTCGCAATAACCATTCTGATCATATCCTTCACTGCCTCATCGCGCTCATCGGCAATACCGGCGATAAGACCGGAATCTCTATCAAGACCGTAAGTTAACTGGGTCAGGTCATTGGAACCAATGGAGAAGCCATCAAAAATATCAGCAAAGGCATCTGCAGAGATAACGTTACTTGGAATCTCGCACATGACATAGACCTCCAGCCCATTCTCTCCCTGCACCAGACCACATTCTCTCATTACCTCAATGACTTTTTTCCCTTCTGCTGGAGTACGGCAGAAAGGCACCATAAGCTTAATATTATCAAGGCCCATGTCGTTACGCGCTTTCAGGAGGCCCTGGCATTCAAGCTCGAAAGCCGGGCGATATTTGGGATCATAATACCGTGATGCGCCACGCCATCCAATCATCGGGTTTTCTTCTTCAGGCTCATAGAATTTACCGCCTACGAGATTGGCATATTCGTTACTCTTGAAATCAGAGAGACGAACAATAACATCTTTTGGATAAAAGCCGGCAGCAATACGGCCAACACCCTCAGCCACCTTATCAATAAAGAACTGTTTTTTATCGGCGTAGGCACCTGTTTTTTCGTCAATTTTCTTGACTACAGCCAATTTTTCGGGATCTCCAGAGTTTTTCAATTCTTCATAATTGACCAGCGCCAGAGGATGAAGACCGATATGGGAGTTAATAATAAACTCCTCACGAGCCAAACCTACGCCGTCATTGGGAATCTGGCATTCAGTGAAAGCTTTCTCCGGAATGGCCAGGTTCATCATAATCTTGGTTTTAGTGGCAGGTATATCTCCGAGATCAACTTTCTCAATCTCGAAATCAAGAAGTCCATCATAGACATATCCTGTCTCACCTTCTGCCGAAGAAGCAGTGACTTTCTGGCCTGTCTTAATAAGTTTGGAACCATTCCCAGTGCCAATAACACAGGGAATACCAAGTTCACGGGAGATAATGGCAGCATGACAGGTACGACCGCCACGGTTGGTAATAATGGCGCCGGCGATTTTCATGATTGGTTCCCAGTCGGGATCAGTCATATCTGTTACCAGAACTTCGCCAGCCTTAAAAGTATGAATGTCTGAAACATCATTGATGCAGTGGGCAATACCCTGCCCAATCTTGGTGCCAACAGCCAGACCTTCAACAATAACTGTACCTTTTTCCTTCAGCTTATAGGTCTCCATGGTGCCTTTGGATGCCTGGGAGTGAACAGTTTCAGGACGAGCCTGTACAATAAAAAGATTTCCAGTGCCAACATTTACACCATCACCATCTTTAGCCCATTCAATATCAACTGCTTTGCCGTAATGATCTTCAATAATACAGGCCCATTCGGAAAGTTTCAGGATCTCATCATCAGTAAGCACATAGGCACTACGCTCTTCAGGCGTCGTTTCGATATTTTTAACAGGCTCTTCTGTGGATGGATCATCGTCATAAATCATTTTTATTTCTTTCGATCCAACCTTTTTGGAAACTATGGGTCGCTTCCCTTCTTTCAGGGTTGGCTTAAAGACATAATATTCATCGGGATTGACAGCACCCTGGACAACATTTTCACCAAGCCCCCAGGCTCCAGTCAGAAAAACAGCATCCTTGAAACCGGATTCGGTATCGATAGAGAAAAGTACACCTGAAGAAGCAGAATCAGAGCGAACCATTTTCTGAATGGTAATTGAAAGATAAACATCAAATTGGCCGAAACCCTGGTGCTTCCGATAGGAGATAGCGCGGTTAGTAAAGAGGGAGGCAAAACATTTACGGCAGTTTTCAATAATATTTTCATAGCCGTGGATATTCAAATATGTTTCCTGCTGTCCTGCAAAAGAAGCATCAGGAAGATCCTCCGCTGTAGCAGAGGAGCGAACAGCGACAGCGACATTCTCACCGTATTCGGCTTCCATAATCTTATATGCTTCAATGATGGCATCACGCAGATCATCAGGAAATTCGGCATGGCGGATAATATTTCTGCACTTTTCGCCGCGCTCTGCCAGATTATGCATATCTTCTGTGTCAAGATCAGACAGAACTTCTTTGATTGAATCTGCTACACCGGCTTTTTCAAGCAAATATCTGTATGCGTAAGCAGTAATAGCAAAGCCATGAGGTACGGCAACACCTTTTGAAGTCAAGTGTTGATACATTTCGCCCAGTGAAGCGTTTTTCCCGCCAACCAAGGGTACGTCGTCAATTCCAATGTCATCGAACCAAAGGATAAAGGCCTTTTCGTGATCTACTCCCATCTTTTTTTCTCCTTAAATATGTGGTCTTGTCCTTATAATTATTATGCCCTATGAATTTTATTATCCTATAATCTATAGCCAATCTTTGCCGCACGGTCAATGAAAGAATGAGCAGGCGTTCATATATGGGCAAAACCTAATTTATCTGTTGATTTTTGCCTGATTTTCATTCTAATAAAAGAAATGTCTGAATGTTAATGATCTCGCAGAAAGTCAAAATGTTCACACATGTCATTCCATGCTTGTTTATTGTTATCTCTACCATAGGGAGAGATCTGTATCCTCTCATTTAAGACTTCTCCCTTCGGTCGAGATAAGCGAGCCTGCGAGACTCCGAATGACAACTTTTTTTGACTTTTTGCGAAACTATCAAATATTTACCTATTAAATTCGTAACTATTCAGAAGTGCTCCATATTGGTTCAGTTGGGACTTCGAAGCATACTTGTGTTATTCGAGAAGGCCCAAATGGGACAAGATGGGGTGCTCCTGAATAGTTACTTAAATTCAACACAAAGGGGTCCCAATGAGCACACCGGAAATTTCCCTGCTGTTACAAGATATTGATCCCAATGACCATTCAGCAAATGATTATTTTGCTATTATAAAAACAGTGGTGTCACTTAGAAATTCTTTTATTGAAAGCAGCCCTGCATTTCACCAATGCCAGGTGGCAATAGACATAATATATACATATGTTGAGGACGAGATTAAAAACAGCCGGAAAGCTCCAATAAGTCAGATAAAATTCGGAACATCCGGATGGCGTGGAATCCTTGGCAAGGATCTCACCTGCAGATCTGTCAGGCAGGTAACCCAGGCTATTGTTGACGTTTACCGGGAAATGGAAAATGATCTTCTTCTTGCTGATGCCTTAGGCGTATCAACAATATCCGAAGCCCGAACCCGGGGCTGCGTTATCGGCCATGACAACCGGTTTGGAGGAAAACTTCTCGCTGATTCTGTTGCTGATGTACTCACATCAAATGGCTTTACCGTTCATTATGCCGGCGAATCCACCACAGGATGCCTTTCAGCAGCGGTCCTTGAACTCAACGCGGCCTTTTCGACCAATCTGACACCAAGCCATAACCCTTTGGAGTATGGAGGCTTCAAGTTCAACGCTTCAGACGGCGGACCTGCTGCTCCGATTATTACTGATAGAATCACCGCTTTTGCCCGCAAAATTATTAAGGACAACTCCACCCTATCAATCAGCCCCAATCCTGATCTGATTCAACCCTTCAATGCCCTTGACACCTGGAGATCTCTTGTCAGAAAAAACTCTTCTCTGCATGGGATTGATTATGATGAAATTATTGAAAAATTCCTGCAAAATGAAAATTGCGTCGTTGCTGTTGATTCAGTCCATGGTGCCAGCAGAATTCATATCAGGAGCCTTTTCCACAATAGCAAAACAGACAGGCTCATACTTATCAGAGATAATGATGACCCGACATTTGACGGAGTGGCCCCTGAACCTTCCACTGAAAATATGCAAATGGTCACTAACATCTTGAGATCCAGACCCGAACCCCTGAAATTAGGAATTATCCTTGATCCGGACGGAGACCGCATTCGATTCACCGATGGCACAACAGAGATCAATATGAATCTTTTCGGGGCCATGGCGTACCATTATATTCACGAAGCAAAAGGAAAATCAGGCATGGTTGCCAAGACCGTTGCCACCAGTAATTTTGCCAACTCCATTGCCCGTGCCTTCGGGGAAGATATTTTTGAACCAAAGGTCGGATTTAAAGAATTCAAACCGGTTATTGATAAGGCACTTGTCTGTTTTGAAGAATCGGACGGCATTACCGTCATTGGCCATACACCTGAAAAAGATGGTTATATCGGACTTGTCCTTGCCCTGGACATGATGCTAATGCGCAATCAGAACATTGGTGACTATCTCACTGAAATAAGGAATAAATTTGGCTATTACTATCCCGAGAAAGATGGCATTGTCGTCAGCCAGCAGGGAAAAGAACTCAAGCAGACACTGGCCGGTCTGGAAAAATATGGTGCAGGAAAAACACTAGACGTTGGGGAAAACCAGAGAACGATCAGTCAGGTTATCAACATAGACGGCTTGAAACTCATTTTAGACGATGACAGCTGGTTGATGATCAGACCCTCAGGAACAGAACCAAAAGTCAGATTTTATGTTGAAGCCCGAACCGAATCAGGCAAAAATGATCTATTTAAGACAGCCAGAATGCTGTTGGCGGAGATAGGACTTATATGATTTTATAAAATTTATCTCTCACAGAGCACACAAAGAACACAGAGGTTTTTTCTCTTTATTTCTCTGAGAGCTCTTCGCCTCTGTGAGAGGATATCCGAAATCCCTAAGGGTTTAACCTGGCAACACATTGCTCCATTCGGTCAATGAGGTCATCGAGTTCCGGTTTGGTGACCTGATCATCGGCCCCTAAAGCTTCTCCCTTACGCCGCAGAGCTTCATTGATCATTGAAGAGAAAAGCAGTATGGGGATTTTACTGTACGCAGGCTGCTTCCTTACCCTCATGCAGAAATGATGGCCATCCATACGGGGCATTTCAATATCAGAAATGATGGCCAGAATATTACTCTCCAACTCCCCTTCTTTTCGCAGCCCTTCAAGATAATCCCAGGCAGCCTGCCCATCATTATGTGGAACAACATTAAATCCGGCATCCTTCAGGGTACGGGTAAGCTGGATCCTGACAACCTGAGAGTCGTCAACAACGAGAACGGACTTGTCATATTTTTCTTCAATTTCATGGGCGTCTTTCTTATCCAGTGATGACTTGATTTTCATGGTCGGATCTATCTCACTGATAATCCGTTCAAAATCAATCATCTGAATAATCTGGTCATTCACCTGGCAAATGCCGGTTATGGACTGACTTCCGGAAAGAATCTCAGGGGGCGGGGAGATCTGCGACCAGGAAATACGATACACCTTGTCCACCCCATGGCTAATAAAGCCAAACGGTTTGCCATTAAGCTCAGCGACAATAACAACCCACTTCTTCTGTTCCGTATCCGTCATATCGACCTGATAATCAAACCAGGTACAGAGATCTATAAGCGGAATAGTGCGATCACGGAGCAGGAAAACACCCTGTACAGCGGGAGGGCTGTTGACCACTTCAGTGACACCCTCAGGCAGGGCAATAAGTTCCCTTACCTTAGCGGCGTTGATACCATATGAGTTCTTTCTTTTCTCCTTGGTGGCAGGATCAATCCACTGAAGGCAGAAAGTGATAACTTCCAACTCATTCGTCCCGACTTCAAGAAGGATATTACTCTGGGATCCATATTGTTTTGCCATACTGTGACTCCGTTTATAGTTTTCAACTGAAAGGTTGCCTGAAGATTTAAAAATTCATTATAGACAAAGTAAAATCCCCTTTCAAGCTGACATTTTCAAATCGAAGGAGCCTTGTCTACACTATCTTGCTGTGGTATGTTGACTATTCCTTTTAATAATCAACGGAGCATCCATTATGAGAAAAAGAGTACAAGCGGCCTTGGACCAGGTAAGGCCGACTCTGCAGAAAGACGGGGGCGATGTCGTCCTTGTTGACGTTACTGACAGCGGCATCGTTAAAGTTCAACTGACAGGAGCGTGCAAAGGATGCCCCATGTCCCAAATCACCCTCAAAGAAGGCATAGAAAAATTTATCAAAGCAGAGGTGCCTGAAGTCACTACAGTTGAGGCCGTGTAGTTCCTTATTTATGATACGCGGTACCCGCTTTTATAGTATATGCTCTATATATCTGCTCAAGCAGTAATAATCTTGCCATATCATGGGTAAAAGTCATTTCAGATAAAGACAGAATCAAATCCGCCTGATCGAGAACCTCTCCGGAAAGACCCAAAGGGCCGCCAACAATAAACGATATTGCCTGTTTCCCCAACTCCTCCCATTGGGTTATCGAATCTGCAAACGCCTCTGAACTCTGTTGATTACCCGCAGGATCCAGCACCACGAGAAAAGAGGATTTGTGAACCTTTGACAATAACAGCTGCCCTTCTTTTTCCTTCAGGACAGTGTCATTTCCCGCACCTTTGAATTCCTTAATCTGCATAACAGAGACTTTCGCATAACGGCCTAAACGCTTCACATACTCATCTATCCCTTTCTGATAATACTTGTCCTTGGTTTTTCCGGGATAAATGATTTCGATCCGCATGATACACCTTATTTATGATCCAGAATCCGGCGTAAAACCTCACAAAATTTCTTGTAACCGACTTCTCCCTTAATGCCGGGACAGGATCTGTTGATAGCCTTGAAATTATCTTCATCGGCCAGGATACTCGGGTGAAGCGGCCATTGACTGCATCTCCACGGTTTACCCGAATGAATGGTGCAGCCATCATCAAAAAAAATACAATGCCCATCGACAATTTTCATTTGAATAACGCCGTCGGTAATACGCAAATATTTTTCCTTTACCTCATCTTCAGGAAGTCCCAGATAATCGCCCATCCTCGAGAGATCCTCAGGAGTGAGCGAAACTGTTGTTTCCCCATGGCAGCAATACCCGCACTGCTGACACTCAAATATTTCTTCTTCCACGTTGCCCTCACTTCCAAACTGAAAATTCACAATTTATAATTCATAATTCGTAATTCGTAATTCGTAATTCGTAATTCTTTTCAAGCACTCCCAGTTACATCACCAAACAGGGTAATGTCAATTCCATATTTTGCGGTAATCCTTTCCCACATGCGTTCCGGTGGAATATTAAAGATATCCTCGCTCTCAGCAGGCAGAGTCAGCCACCCTTTATGCATCAATTCTGTTTCCAGCTGACCGGGACCCCATCCGGCATAGCCTAGCAGAAACAGGTACTCCTTCGGCCCTTTATTTTCTGCGATGTCATTGAGGATCCGGGGATCCCTGGATAACCGAATGGAGTTATTGACGTCCATAAAACCAGATGAATTATACTCAGAAGAATGGAGAAAAAACGCAGCTTCCATTTCCACTGGTCCGCCCATAAAAACATGTGGCAATTCAAATTCAGGAGCGGGAAGTTTCATACTCAAATAAACCTCGGCAAGGGTAATTTCCGGAACAGGCTGATTGACAATAAACCCCATGGCCCCATCTTCCTCATCATGACTGCACATATAAATAACACGCCGGGCAAAACGGGGATCAGGCATATTGGATGTTGCAATAAGAAAATAACCCGCCAGACTTTCCAATATATTCTCCTTTTAGTTCTGCAGATTGCGAAAATTTAGAGTTAATTGAGTGTTAAGTTCTAGATAATTGACTTCGAATTTTATCGT
>JACNJZ010000218.1 GCA_014382295.1 Candidatus Desulfobia pelagia
TTACCATGGTTTTTCGTTAAATAGCCCTGCTATTCGCCTCAAATCCATGAAAATCTGGTCTCAATTTCTCTAATTTTCGCTACGATTCTCTAAGCCCGACAGACCCCTAGGGAAAAGAAAGGGTTGTCAATGGATATTGAAAAGCAATACATAGAAAATGTGGATAAGCTCATACCTCGTCCGGATATCGCTCTGGATGTTCTAGCCCTGGCCCAGGATGCATCCAGTGCTATTGAAGGTATTGCCAGAAAGATTGAGCAGGATCCGAATCTGACGGCAAATATGTTGCGCATGGCGAACTCGGCCTATTTTGGATTTATGAGAGAGATCACTTCTGTCAAGGACATGGTGGTCAGGTTGGGGTATGATATGGTGAAGATTCTTGCTATCACCAGTGCCTCGTCAGGACTTCTCAGCTCTCCCCAGGAGGCATATAACCTTGATCCAAAGTCTCTCTGGTATCACTCCCATGCCTGTGCGCTTCTTGCTTCAGTTATTGCCAAATATGCTAATATTGAAAATGTTTCCCCGGTGTATACGGCTGCGCTTCTGCATGATATTGGAAAAGTATTGCTGAATAAGCCTCTTCAGCAAGAGCTTTTAAACAGAAGACTCGACAAAAAATTTGCCACCCTGGTTGAGTTGGAGCGTTGTATGCTGCAAACTGACCATGCCAGAGTTGGTATGGCTTTACTCAAAAAATGGGGTTTGCCTGACGATATTGTTATTCCGGTTGGCTATCATCATACCACTGGTCGAGGGGAAGGGGCTCAGTTTCTTAACTCGCAGGTTGTGTACCTTGCCAATTATCTGGTTGAGAGTATCGGAATCCGGGCAATCAGGCAGGAAGATTATATGTTCAAGGTCGATGACTTCCCTGATATCTATCAGGAGCTCCCTAACGTGCCGAATTTTCACGATAACATGGAATCAATTATGGGAGAATTTTTTAACCAGTTCAAGGAAGTGGCGGGAACTGTTGATTAAACCTTGATAAGGGTTATTCCTGCCAACCGTGAAGACCTATCAGGCTGACAAATCGGACTTGTTCAATCGTTTTTCTGGTGATGTTCCCATCATTTTTTTCAATGACAACCAAAGACTGGCTGTAACGGTCTCCTACCGGAATAATCATTTTTCCCGGATCGGCCAGTTGGTCAAGCAGGGGTCCGGGGATATCAGGACTTGCCGCGGTGACCATTATAGCATCGTAAGGGCCAAAATCCGGCCAGCCTAATGTCCCGTCATCAATTTTGCAGACAACATTGACGAATTTCAGGCGATCAAGGGTTCGACGAGCCTTTATGTGCAGGGACTTGATTCGTTCGACAGAATAGACACGGCCGGTAAGTTGGGCCAGTATGGCAGTCTGGTAGCCGCAGCCGGAGCCTATTTCCAGGACATTTTCATCTCCTTTGAGTTGAAGTTCCTGGGTCATGAGGGCGACAATATACGGTTGCGAAATTGTCTGACCGGCGCCAATGGGAAGGGGGAAGTCGCCATATGCCTGGCTTTGAAGGGCATCCTCGACAAAGAGATGTCTTGGGACAGAGATCATGGCATCAAGAACGCGCTGATCATGAATCCCCCTGGGGATCAGCTGTTCCCGGGCCATTCTTGCCCTTGCTACCGAATAATTATTCGCTTCCGGAGTCATCTGCAGGGAGCGATATGCCGGAGTCCTGAAGCTCGTCAGGTTTGAAAGAGCGATAAACGCAGGTAATTACTTTGTCGCCGGAAAACTGCACGGTTGCCATCTCAACATTTTCTGTACCGAGATTATTGCCGATGAAAGGTGTTTTGCGAAGGGTACTTTTTTTGACCTGATAGTACACCCATGTTTCTCCGGTTTCTCCTGCTTTTCGCTCATGGGGCGGCCCTAGATAGGTTAAGACCTCGTTTTGGGTGATCCCTTTTGAAATCATACAGATATCTGAGGCAAGGTGCCCCACTCCTTTCCGGGAGCAGCCCTGTGTCGAGATAACAATGGTGAGGAGAAGAGCAGAGAATAGGATTTTAGAAAGTATGTTCATGCCGCAATCATTAAAGTTTATATAAAAGAGTTGATCGGTTCAAGATGCGAACAAGATAGCCTGAAGCATGATGTTTTTCAATCCTGTATTTGTGTTCAGGGCTAATTTGAGGCATTTTCCAGCACTTTATATGCAGAAACAGGTGGTTGGATAAGAAGATAATGAAGAAATTTTCTTGACCCTGCGTCATTGTCTATAATACAACTAATGTATAGGGACAGTAAATGCAGGCTTAAGGGCTTTAGGAGAAGGTGCTTTTTCTTTAGGGTATTTTGAAAAATTAGGATTTTCGTTCAAGATCAAGGCGTACGAAAAATTTTACCACAGGCATATGTTTGATATGTCGAGGATAAAATTTTGAGTACAACGCAGAGATTGGATGAAAAGACAATTTTTCAAGGTAGCCTATAGAGAGTACTCTGTAAAATTAAACTAATTCAAGGATTTGACATGCGTTGCCCCAAATGCGATTACATTTCATTTGACCAGGAAGAAACATGTAAAAATTGTTCGCGTCCTCTGCCGATATCGGAAGAGTTGACAGGGACAGCGATGAAAGTGGGAAGTTATCTTTTTCTTTCTTCTGTTCTGGGAGGAAGGAGGGAAGAAAGCAAAGCTGGAGAGCTTGATGCTGATCTTGGAGAAATGTTTCGAGATGATATAGAGCTTGAGGCTGAAACTGTAGAAGGCCAGAGTGACAGTGAAGCAGAAGTCCCCACGGTTGATATCTCGCAATTTGATGACTCCGGTGAAGAGGAAGTGGAAGAAGAGCTCGAGATAGATGGGGATGATGACGGTATCGAATTCAGCCTGGATGACGATAGTGACGGAGGGGATGTTAATGAGGAATCGGAAACGCCCCTGCCCGAACCAGAAGTGAAGCTCGATATAGATGTTGATTTTGATGATGAGCCAGAGGATGGTGGAATTGTTTTTAATCTCGAGGATATTGATGAGTCAGATCTGATCATTGATGAGGAAGAAGGTGAGAACGGTCTTGACGCTGAGACTTCTGAGCCTGAAGATGACTCCATTCCCATGGAGTTGGCAATGGAGGATGGTGAACTCATCAAGGGTGATAAGGATAAAGAGAAACTGGAAGGAGCAATTGAGCTTCCTGATATCGATTTGTAGTCCTCGTGAAGACAGAACTGCAGAATTATAATAATATCACCGCAGAAACAGCGAATTTTTGGAGCAGGGCCCTGGCTTTTATTATTGACGGGATCCTGCTCTTCTTTTTTAGTCTGGCTCTGATCTTTTGTGCAGGATATGTTTCCTATCTGGGAGCCAATGGCAACCCGGTCGGCTTTCTGGCAGGTTTTGGGTTGTTTCTGTTTCTTTTTCCCGTGATATCAATATGTCTTGCTACTTTATACTTTGCCCTGCTTCATAGCTGGGGAGGCAGGACCATTGGTAAGATATTTATGGGAATTAAGGTTGAATCGAATCAGGGTGAATTTCTGACTCCTGGTGCCTCTTTTTTGCGCCTTACAGGGTATTTCCTTTCAGCTCTTCCTGTTGGTTCCGGTTTTTTGTGGGCGGTTCTCGACCGCAATCATGCCACCTGGCATGATAAGCTGGCCGGGTCTAGAGTCGTCTATGATTGCGGAAAGTGAGATTGTTTTTCCCGAAGCAAACAGGGGCCGGGGCATAAATTGTCCTTGACAAGCCTCCCTTCATTCCGTATCTTATTTTTGTTTTTCGCCGAGATAGCTCAGTCGGTAGAGCAACGGACTGAAAATCCGTGTGTCCCTGGTTCGATTCCTGGTCTCGGCACCAACAAATTCAAGCG
>JACNJZ010000219.1 GCA_014382295.1 Candidatus Desulfobia pelagia
CAAAGATCCAGCACGTAGTGCATGGTTGAAAGACAGTGCTGACAACACCCTTGAAAATGTCATCAAGAATGAGAAAATCACCGTTCTCATCGGCACTTCAGGACAATATGGATGTTTCACGGAACAGGTGGTGAGAGCCGTTCATCAGAACACTGACAGACCGATGATTCTGCCCCTCAGCAACCCAACAGCAAACTGCGAAGCCCTGCCAGAAGATATCTTTGCATGGACAAACGGCCAGGCTCTCGTTGCCACAGGAAGCCCCTTTGCCCCTGTGGAGCATGGCGGATCAACATTCCATATCGGTCAATGCAATAACGTCTTCGTATTTCCAGGTGTTGGTCTTGGAATCATTGCCTCCGGCGCCAAGGAAGTCCCGCCGTCATTCTTTACAGCAGCGGCCAAGGCCGTTTCAGACTACGTCACCGAAGAAGCCATGGCAAAAGGTGAACTTGTTCCGCCGGTTACAGAGCTGCAAAATGTCAGCCTGAAAGTTGCCCAGGCAGTGGGCGAAACAGCAATTAACGCCAATCTCGGCCGACTGTGTGCCTTCAGTGATTTCCAGCACAACAACGACCCTGAACGGCTGCGGGAATTGATTGTCAATATGCGCTGGCAGCCGGAATATCTTCCTCTCATCCGTGATACCCAGGAATAATATCACTTTCATCGGGATGATAGACGATAAGAAGCGGCTTCCTGCATTTCTGGGCCACAGTTTCGGCAAGAGAGCCGAAAAAAAGTTTCTGGAGTGCACTTTTTCGTGAGGCTCCCATAACCAGGAGATCATGGTTGTTTGCTTCAGCCACTATGGTCTCCTGCCTGGCATCTGTACAAATCACATCAAAACCCGCAGACATGGCAATATCATGCTCACGGGTCCATTGCGCCAGCTCTTCTCTTTTCTCTTCTACCTCCTCAGCAGTTGCCCCTGGATGAAGCAGTGTTAAAAAAGTAAGACGATGCTCCCCTATTTTGGAAAGTGCTAAAATTACAGGAGCCAGACACTTCAATTCTTTTGTATCAACCAGGGGAACAAGAATACGTTCCGTATGCAGGGCCCCATAAAATCGAACGAGAACTACCGGACAGAGGACATGGCGCGCCACAGTTTCAAGCATCTGCTGAAACCCCTGAAATGTTCCTTCCACAGGGAAACCGAGAACAACGGCTGAAGCTGCATTATATTCAACAGCGGAGACCAGAGCATCGGCCACACCATCATACTGGATGAGTTCCGTTTCAAGAGTATACCCGAGCTGTTCCACCTCTTCTCTTTCAGGCCTGAAAAGATCACCCCTGCCCTTTTCCGTCAGGTGGTCAATGGTCCCTGGCTTGACAATACGAACTGATAAGGGAATTGCCTTGAAATGATTGGCGAGCAGTGTCGCAATACGCGCCAACCCTGGAACAGAAATCAAATTAGAGGCACCAAAGGCAACAAACCCTTCACTTTCAGCTGGCGGGATCAGCTTCTGCCATGTCCAGGGAACAATATTAATGCCATGGGAAGCCTGGTGCCAGAGATCACAGCTTTTATCAGACAAACCATCACATTCAGGACGAAGAACATTCTGTTCCCGTGATTCACCTGATCTCACAATGGCAAATCGTGTACCAAGAGGACCAAAAAGCTCGGTAAGGACTACTGTGGTCAGGACAACCGGTATAATGACTTGGGCATAACGTGAAAGCTCTTCTTTACCGCTGATCAGAAAAATAAGACCAATGGCAACCCCGGCCTGAGGAATAAGGGCCATTCCAAGATAATTCTGAACAGCACGGCATGCCCCTGTTAACCTTGCGCCGGTATAGGCTCCTGCCATTTTGCCAATAATACGGCTTAAAAAATAGGCCACACCAACCCAACCTGCCATGCCTATGTCTTCAACATGCAGATGCAGACCCGCAAGGGTGAAAAAGAGCACATAAATAGGCGGTTCAAAACTATTGAGGATTCTGAAAAGCCTTACATCTCTAGTATCTTTGTTGACGATAATAAATCCAGCGGCCATTCCTGCCAGAAGCGGAGAAAGATCAAACATCCGGCATGACTCACCGCATAACAGAAGAAGAGCTAAACCGGCTGTCAGCATTTCATCCTGGCGCTTTAACCTCGGAAGAATAAAATCCAGTAGTAAACCCGTGGTAACACCCATCAATAGAGCCAATGATATTTCAATTATACCACTGGTAAACGCCATTGACATGGCATTACTGTTATCACCTACCAATTGTGTGGCCACAGTAAGGGCAAAACCAAAAATCATGATTGCCACACCATTATTAATGGCAACAACGGTCATAAGAGTTGAGGTGAGCGGCCCTGAAGCCCTGAGCTCCCGGGTTACATGCAGAATCGTAGCAGGAGCGGTTGCAATGGCTATTGATCCCAGAAGAATTGCCAGGATGAAATAATCCTGCCTGAGCCAGCTTCCTGAGTTAAGATGAGAATACGGTGCAACCAGGTAGACAGAGACAGCAACAATAAGAAATGCCCCGAGCCCCTCAAGAACAGCTATCAAACCGATGCTTCTCACGGCTTTCCGCAGCCGTGTCAGTTCAATATGCTCACCAATACCAAAAGCGATAAGCATAAGGGCGATCTGGGTAAAATGTTCAAGCTGATCGCCAATGACATCCTGGGATATAATATTTAACCCGCCCGACCCGAGAAGCAGACCGGCCAGAATATACCCGGTCACAGACGGCAGCTTGATTTTCTGGCCTAATTTGGCAAACAGAAGACCAACAGAAAGCAATATGGCAAGTCCAAGGGTAACTTCAGTCATTGTTGATTGGTTTTATCGCTGTATTGTGATGTACAGAAAAATTGAATAGGTTGAGGCACAAAGGGATAAAGTAAAAAAACAAATCCGCCTTTAGTTGTTGCTAAAAACTTTGTGCCTTTGTGCCTCTGTGCCTCTCCATATTATAATCCATATCCTGCAACTTAATACTTAATTCTTAATTCTTAAAGTGATACAATCTATTGAACCTCTTTAAACATCATATCCCAGGGCACAATAATGAACGATTTTATCGAACAGATCAAACAGAGAGATCCTGGCCAGAAAGAATTTTACCAGGCTGTGGAAGAAGTTCTCGAAACGGTTAAACCCGTCATAGACCGCCACCCTGAATACAGGCAGGCTGCTGTCATTGAAAGAATTACTGAACCGGAACGTGTTGTCATGTTTCGTGTCCCCTGGATGGACGACCAGGAACAGGTCCGCGTCAACCGCGGCTTCAGGGTGGAGATGAACAGTGCTCTCGGGCCCTATAAGGGAGGACTCCGCTTTCATCCCTCCGTGAATTTGAGCATTATCAAATTCCTTGCCTTTGAACAGGTTTTCAAAAACAGCCTGACAACATTAGCCATGGGGGGCGGCAAAGGCGGATCCGATTTCAACCCCAAGGGAAAATCGGACAACGAGGTAATGCGGTTCTGTCAGAGCTTCATGGCTGAACTTCATCGTCATATTGGCCCTGACACCGATGTTCCTGCCGGCGACATCGGAGTTGGCGCCAGGGAAATTGGCTACCTCTTTGGAATGTATAAAAAACTGCGCAATGAATTCACCGGCGTCCTCACCGGAAAAAGTCTGGACTGGGGAGGAAGCCTTATCCGCCCTGAAGCCACCGGCTACGGTAATGTCTATTTCGCCGCAGAAATGCTCGCCACCCGCAATAAAAATTTCCAAAACAAAAAATGTCTGGTCTCAGGCTCCGGCAATGTCGCCCAATTTACTACTGAAAAAGTTCTTGAGTTTGGTGGCAAGG
>JACNJZ010000056.1 GCA_014382295.1 Candidatus Desulfobia pelagia
GCCTTCCCTTCTGCCCGCAGGAGGCCGGAGTATGTAGAAGGCGACAGCCATTTTTTAAGGAATGTCGAGGACTTTGAAAGGGGATATTGGTCCAGCAGGCATTGGGCGCTGGCGGAAAAAGGCGATAGCGACAAGGCGCCATCAGCACTGAAAGCTCCACCGTCTGCGAAGATACCGGACATGGATATGCTGCCGGATGTGTTCTCCTGACTTGTTATTCCGATGGCTTTTCCTGAAACCTTGGTCAGCGTGTCGATATAAGGCGTTTTCCAGGTATTGTCATGAAGGCGTATGGAACCATTTTTTATCTCAGTTTGTGCAAAGGTAATATCCCATGGGGTTTTGGTGCCATTTTCGGGCTTTCTGCGCAGGTTTTCCCAGTTGGAAACTCCTTTTTTGTCCCAGGAGAAGGAGATGAATGGATCGGTTGCTTCAACGCGTTTTAGTTGAATGATTTTTTTGGTCGGATTGAGTTTCTCCACAGAGAGAGAGGTTTTTGGCAGGGAAAGCCACTGCTGGCCCTTATGGGTTATTGTGAAATCAATAAGTTCTGTCCCGAGTTCATTTGCTATGAATTCAGGTTTTCCCTCGGCAGAGGCAGGAAGACTCAGGTCAAAGCGGCTTTCGATTTTGGGGAATATGCCTCCTGCTATCTTTACGTCTTTTGCCAGCGACATGTAGGGTGAAAACAGGCCGGCCTCCAATTTGTTGATAATGGCAAGGCCCTGCATGCGGAGCGGGTTGACAAAGAGGTCACCCTGGCAGACAATTTTTCCATTCTGGCCTGTGGAGCCGGAAAGGACATAGGGTGACGGTGCTTGTTTTTCATTGCTGATATTGTTTGCCGTCATTTGCAGATTGGAAACAAGATGGGAAAAACCGTCAGGAATGAAATGGTCTGCAAAAGAGAGAGAGCCGGCGTTGATTTGCAGGAGGTTAACTGACAGGAGAGTCCGCTTCTCTGCTGTCTGTGAAGAGGAGAAAATACGGAAAAGTTCCGGGAAAGACCAGGAGCCATCTTTCTGTCGGCCAACGTGAAACACTGGTTTGGATATTTTTATTTCAGAGAAATGATAGCGGCGGCCAAGGGGAGTGAATGAGCCTTCCAGCGCGACTTCAGGGAGCGTATTGATATTGCCCTGTTTGTCGCGGAACTGCAGGTTGAGAAGTTTCCCTTTACCCTTGAGCTCAAGCTGAGCCTTGCCTTCATTTGGAGAGAGGAACACCAGGTCTACTTCGCCTGCGGCTGTGCCTTTGTCGAGGGTGAAAGCCTGCTGGTTTGGCAGGTAGCCCAGGTATGCGGGAATATCAATATTGTTAAGCTGCAGGCGCAGCTTGGCCTCAATGCCATTTTCGCTGAGGCTTGTGTCGCCTGAAAGTTCAATCGGGCTGCCATTTATTGTTGCCGCAAATTGCGGTTTAATAAGAGTGCCATTTTTTGAAAGGACGTTCTGGGATTTTCCTTCTGCTGTTCTGTCATGAAAAAAAGCAGGAAAGGCCAGGGATATCTCTTCAATAACATGGTTTTTACCGGTCGGCAGGTCATCAAAGAGAATGCGGCTGTTGGCTGCTGAGATATTTGTCAGGAGAAAAGGGAAGGGGAAGTGTATTGCCGGCATTTCCGCTGTCTTTTCGGTGACGCCCTCTTTTTTGATGAGTTGGCTGATGTTGTATTGCTTCTCTCCCGTCCTCACCAGGTGAAAGAAAAGGTGATCCATGGACACCTGATCGGCAATCACTTTTTTGCTAAAAAAAGAAGACAGGGAAAGTGAAAATTGGAGCTTGTCAACGGAGCAGAGGGGATCCACTTTATCTTCCGGATCAGAAAGCACAGGCCCGATTATAGCGTTGTTCAGGGTGCACTGCAGGGTAAATGGATTAAATGAGGCGTTGCCCACAGTGACAGGACGATCCATTTTTTTTCCAAGGGTCTCAGGAAGCGTGGTGCGCAGAAGATATGGAACGACAAGGAAACCTGCAAGGCTGTAAAGGGCAAAAATAGAAATGACACCGAGGACTGCCCAGAAGAGGAGAGATGTTGTCTTTATTGAATGTTTAGGCTTCCTGGTCCGGAGAGGCCGTGCAGTATCTTTCTGCTGTGCTCTGGAGCCAGGCTCGGAAACAGGAATTTCCTGCTTTGGTGCAGAAAAAGGTTCTTTCTTTTTTTTCTCTGAAACTTTTTTGGGTTGATGATCGGAAGATATGGTGATAGATCCTACGGGATCTTTTTTGTTGTTATCTGTCATACGGGCGTGGTGATCGGTAGGTTGGTCTTTTAATAGTTGTTTTCAGGAGATAGGGCCCCATGCTACCCATTAGTCTGGTTGAGTGCAACAGGAATAATATGTGACCTGGAAAAATGAATATGGCCCTGTGGATTTTGCAGGAAACCGTGCAGTGAAAAGATAGCGCACGCTTCATCAATAACGGATTCCCGCTTTCGCCGGAATGACCCTTGTGGTATTATCGGCATTGTCGTTTCCTGATCACTAACCCCAATCTCCACGGGCGTTTATATCTCACAGAGCTCGCAGAGACACAGAGAAAAACTTTGTGAGCTCTGTGCCTCTGTGAGAGATTATCATATAACAAGCGCATAACTATCAACAAGAAATCTTTCAAAACGAGCAGTATGAAAATTATTCATTTTATCAGGGGATTATTTGTTCTTATCCTGACACCGGTACTGACTTTTTTTTCAAGTCTTCTGGCCTTGATCGCTCTTCTGGTTTTGAGAATCTCCGCAGAGAATGCCCAGGTAATTCCGCGATATTGGGCCCAGATTATTCTGGCGGCAAGCGGAGTGAAAGTGACGGTAAATGGTATGGAGACCCTCGAACCGGGGAAACCCTATATCTTTGCCTCCAACCACCAGAGTCAGTTTGATATTTTTTCCATGCAGGGCTGTTTTCAATCTGATTTCCGATGGATGGCTAAGAAGGAGCTTTTTGCGGTGCCTCTTTTTGGTCATGCCATGCGCCTTGCCGGGTGCATTCCTGTGGACCGTTCCCATGGTCGGAAGGCGATGAAAAGTTTAGTCGAGGCGGCGGAGAGGATAGCATCCGGGACTTCAGTTGTCATCTTCCCTGAAGGAACCCGCAGCCGTGACGGCAGGCTTTATGATTTCAAGACCGGAGGGATGGTTCTTGCCATCAAGTCAGGGGTACCGGTTGTTCCGGTTGCAATTTGTGGAACTTTTGAAGTGCTCCCAAAGGGATCTCTTTTTGCCAAACCGGGCCGGGTGACAATTAGGGTAGGAAAGCCAATTGATACGTCTGACTATACAGTGAAGCAAAAGCAAGAGCTGGCTGAACGTCTGCACGATGAGGTTGCAAAGCTTCTGGCGGAGGGATAAAGGCAGCACCCGCCAGAATGGAAAGGTATGTGGAAAACGCTATTTCCGTTTATTGTGTATAATTTTATTGCAATCCTTCTGAAATGTGGTATTTTTAAGGAAGTTAGCGCAGTGTCTGTTAGATTGTTAAAAAATATCCAACCGCACAAGGCTTTATTCCATGTGCGGTTTTTTTTATTTCAACAGACAACCTGCCTGCCGTTTTGTCAATTATCGATAATTCGGCGTTTTTTAATTAATAGGGTCTTATATTGACCCAGTGCAAAGGAGTAGTACAGATGCCAGAAGGAACAGTAAAATGGTTTAATTCGTCTAAGGGTTTCGGTTTCATTGAGCAGGATAACGGTGGAGATGATATTTTCGTCCACTTTTCCGCCATTAAAACAGATGGATATAAATCGCTTGATGAAGGCGCTCGGGTTTCATTCGACGTAGTTGACGGACAGAAAGGACCTGCTGCCGATAATGTTATTCAGCTGTAAGAATACGATAATTATTTGCTAATTCCAAAGCCCCGCTTTTGCGGGGCTTTTTTTCGCCTTTTTTTCAGGAAAGGGTACTTCAAAGTACCTTAAAGAATATCCACAAGCGGATTTCCATGAGCTTTCTTCAGGATTTGAATCTCCTGAACATCAATAATATTTTTATTACCGTCAAAACGCATCTCGCCTGAAATTGTCACTCTTTCCCTGTTGTATTCCCCGAATAAAATATCTGTGTTTTTCTGGCCTGGTTCGAGAATGTATCTGTTCTCGTCATCAGTCAACAGGGCAAACCGAATAGGGTTTCCGTCCGTGTCAAAATCATTGACAACCAGGATGCCCTGAAGCTCGATTTTTTTAATGATTGAAGTGGTCATGATACCCTTTAAAAACAACTTTTTTTCTTCGTGTTCTTCGTGGTCGAAATGATTTGTTACCTGGAAACCGTTCTAGCGATGGGGCTCTTCTTCAACGATTTCCTCACTTCCGGCCTCGTATTCTTCGGAAGCTGTTTCATCCCCGTAGTGTTCTCCCTCGACAAATTCTTCTTCAACAAACTCACCCTCAACGACTTCAATATCCTCATACACTAAGTCGCCTTCATCCTGGGGTTCTTCAATGTATTCGTATTGTTCTGAGTCCGGTCCGCCTTCAGGTGCTTCTTCGTATTCTATGCCGGCCTCTTCATAGATGATCTCGCCTTCCTCTTCGAATATTTCGTGTTCTTCTTCGACTTCTCCTTCTATGTACTGAGGCTCTTCGTCGATATAATGTCCTTCGGATTCGATATTTTCCTCTTCTATGTAGTTCTCTTCTGTCTCCTGCTGTGGTTCTTCATATCTGGAGTCGTATTGAGAGCTGGCTGTCATCCAGGAAGAAAAGCGACTGTCATCAGCAGCGGTAATAGAAGCGCACAGCAAAACCATTGAAAAAACAGCGATGGAGCTTTTTATTTTCTTAAACATTTTTCCCTCTTTATTGGATTTTTTTTCTCATTATTCGACAAAAGGGTACTTTGAAAAATTAGGATTTTCGTTCAAGATCAAGGCGTGCTCAAAATTTTACCACAGGCATATGTTTGATATCGGAGTCTCGTTAACTCGCTTACCTCCGAGGAAAAAATTTTGAGTACAACGCAGAGATTGGATGAAAAGACAATTTTTCAAGGTAGCCAAAAGTTATTATCAGTTAACAGCTACTCTTTTTCGAACATTATTCGAAATCAAGATCACCATAGAAGTCATCATCACTATCCTCTTCAATCTGCACAAGTTTAATCGGTGACCGGCTTTTTATGATGTACTCGGAGGAACATTCATCGCAGAAAACAGAATCTCCTTTTTCATAATAAAATTCTATAGGAATGCTGCCGCGGCATTCTTCGCATCTACCAAATCGTGATTCTTCGTATTTTTTACTTCTTTTGCCCATCTCGAGACCTCTATCTTGCAGGTAAAACCGTGCTTTTCCGTGTTCAAAGGTTGATAAAAATTAAGGCACCCTTAATTTCATACAGTGCCAATGCTCCAATATTTCCTGTTTACTGCACTTCTTGTCAGGTAGCCCATCATGTTATATGTCAGCTGGGCTGCTGTGAAAGACGCACTGTGCAGGGTGTTAAGCGGTGCAAACTCAACCACGTCAAAGCCCACACATATGCGGGAATTCATTATTTTTTCAATAAGCCACTGGGTCTGGTACCATGTGAGGCCGCCCGGCACCGGAGTTCCGGTCGCCGGCATCAGGGCAGGGTCGAGCCCGTCAATATCAAAGGTTATGAAAACCTTGTCCGGGAAGTCAACAGGAAGGCAAAATCCTTCTACTCCGGATTTGAAAATATCTTCAGCATCCAGGTACGGGATGCTGTTTTTTTTGCGGAACAGGTGCTCCTCATAGCTGTATGACCGTGTTCCTATCTGGAAGATGGGTATATTCCTGTCATGAATTCTTTTCATTACACAAGCATGGCTGTATGGCGTTCCCTGGTAGGTGTCCCGAAGATCAGCATGGGCATCGAACTGAATGACACCAAAAGAATTATGGCACTCCTGCAGTGCTTCGACTGCTGCTCCTGTAACCGTATGTTCACCGCCGAGGATGACAGGGATTTTGTTGACTGAAAGACAATTGGCCACCTCCTTCCGGATGCGGGGAAGAACGTCTTCGGCATCACCTGTACAATCAATAAAAGGGGACGTATAGATACCCTGGTCTGCCGGGATGTTCTTGCCGTCAAAGAGTTCAAGCTGGCATGAGGCCTCAAGTATGGCCTGGGGCCCAAGAGCGGTTCCTGATTTGTAGGAAACGGTTTTTTCGTAGGGTGCCGGAATAACGTGAAACAAGGCATCCTGCTGCCCGGAAGGCTTGACATCATCGCCGTGAAAATAGAGTGTCGGAGTCATGGGTTACGAAAGCCTGTTTTTGAAATCTTCATAGCCAAATTCCCTGATGATCTTGATATCTCCCTTGTTGCAGAGAGCAATTGAAGGAAGGCGGACCCCATTAAAAGTCGTTGTTTTCACCATGGTATAGTGAGCCATATCAGTGAATACAAGTTTGTCTCCTATTGAAAGGGGGGTGTCGAAGGAGTAATCACCGATTAGATCTCCAGCCAGGCAGCTCACACCTCCAAAACGATAGGTATACTTTTTCTGCCATGGTTCACCGCTGCCGACAATATCCGGACGATACGGCATTTCAAGAATATCGGGAAGATGGGTTGAGGCAGAGGCATCCAGGATGGCTAAATCCACTCCCTGATGATTGATATCGAGCACCGTTGTCACAAAAATTCCTGCGTTGAGGGCCACCGCTTCCCCTGGTTCCAGATAGATATTTACGTCGTATTTTTCCTTGAATCCGTTAATGAGGGAGCAGAGGTGCCCCACGTCATAGTCAGGGCGGGTTATGTGATGTCCGCCTCCGAAATTAACCCAATCCATGGCCGGGAAATATTCCCCGAATTTTGTTTCAACAGCTTTGAGAGTGCGCTCCAGGGCAAAGGAGTCCTGTTCGCAGAGCGTATGGAAATGAAGTCCGGAAATGCCGGTCAGGTCCTTTTCTTTAAAATCTGCTATACGGATACCGAGGCGGGAATCCGGCCTGCAGGGGTCATACATGGCTGTCTTTGTCTCGGAGTGTTCCGGGTTGATACGTAAGCCGAATTTAACTCTGCTGCTGTAGGATTGGCACAGGGGTTTGAATTTCTGCCATTGGCTAAAGGAATTGAAAACCACGTGGTTGCTTACTTCAAGAATTTTACGCAACGTCTCTTCACTGTAGGCCGGTGAAAAGGTGTGCACTTCACCTCCAAATTCCTCCCGTCCCAGCAGCGCTTCATCAATGGAACTGGCACATGTCCCGGCAAGCACCCTGTTCAGAATTGGAAAGGTGCTGAACATGGCAAATCCCTTCAGGGCCAGGAGGATTTTGGCAGTAGTCTTCTGCTGTACCTGGTCAAGGATGGCCAGGTTGCGTTCAAGGGCCTGCTGGTCGACGATGAAACACGGAGTGGGAACTGTGTTCAGGTCAATGGTGACTGTGTCTCCGTCAAGAATCACAGATCCACTCCGGAAAGGTCACCGTCATATTCTACCCATGGAAGCCCATGAATGTTGAGTTTTTCCATGAATGGTTCAGGGTCGAGTTGTTCCATGTTGAAGACGCCCTCGCCACGCCATTTTCCGGTAAGCATCATCATGGCTCCGATCATTGCCGGAACACCGGTGGTGTACGATACCGCCTGGGATTTGACCTCACGGTAACACTCTTCATGATCACATATGTTGTAGATGTAATAGCTCTTTTCCTTATCGTCTTTCAGGCCTTTAATCAGGCAGCCTATACAGGTCCTGCCTTTTGTGAGGGGGCCCAGGGATCCGGGGTCCGGCAGCACGGCTTTCAGGAACTGCAGTGGGATAATCTCCTGACCCTGATAGTTTATAGGCTCAATACTGGTCATGCCTATACCCTGCAGGACATTAAGATGATTGAGGTAGTTGTCTGAAAAGGTCATCCAGAAACGGCCGCGTTTGATCTCCGGCATGTGTTTTACCAGGGATTCAAGTTCCTCATGGAACAGGAGGTAGATCTTTTTGGGTCCGATTCCTTCCGGGAAATCAAAGGTTTTGCTCTGGCTCAGCGGTTCCGTTTCCTGCCATTGGCCATTTTCAAAATATTTGCCCCGCTGGGTGACTTCCCTGATGTTGATTTCAGGATTGAAGTTTGTGGCAAAGGGCTGGCCATGGTCACCGGCGTTGCAGTCGATGATGTCGAGGGTATGGATTTCATCGAAATGTTTTTTCTTTGCCCAGGCAGTAAAGACATTGGTCACGCCCGGGTCAAAGCCGCTGCCAAGGAGTGCCATGAGGCCTTTTTCCTTGAAGCGCTCGTGATATTCCCATTGCCATTTGTAACAGAATTTTGCTTCATCCGGCGGTTCGTAATTTGCGGTATCCAGATAGTCCACCCCTGTTTCAAGGCAGGCATCCATGATGTGGAGATCCTGGTAGGGCAGGGCGACGTTGATGACCAGATCCGGTTTGAAGTCGTTAATCAGGCTGACCAGTTCTGGGACATTATCCGCATCAACCTGAGCAGTTCTGATAGGCATCTTGAGCTGGGAGGCAATCACCTCACATTTTGAAACAGTGCGGCTCGCCAGACAAATGTCGCTGAAGACTTCAGGAACCTGGGCACATTTATGGGCAACAACAGATCCGACACCGCCGGCGCCGATTATAAGGACTCGTGGCATGGTAATTCTCCTGGTTTATTCTTTCTCGAAATAGGTATACCCACGCAGGCCTTCATCAAAGCTGCGGAGTATTGTTTTTCGCTCCTTTACGGTAATGTACCCCTGGCGTATGGAGTCTTCCGCAAAGTCTTTCATCCGTTTTTTTATCCCTTTCACATCATATTCTACGTATGACAAGACATCCTCCACAGAGTCTCCTTCCTGCTCCCGGACAAATTCGTAGGATCCATTTTCCCGGACATTGATGGAGACAACGTTGGTGTCGCCAAAAAGATTATGAAGGTCACCAAGGGTTTCCTGGTAGGCACCAACCAGAAACACGCCCAGATAATATTCTTCATTGTTTTTCAGTTTATGAAGGTGGATTGTTTCCCGCGTATGCGGGTAGCCTGGAAAAGAGCTAATCCTTCCGTCACAGTCGCAGGTGATATCGGCTATGATGGCATTCCGTGTCGGTTCTTCATTGAGGCGGTGAATCGGCATGACCGGAAAGAGCTGGCCGATGGCCCAGACATCGGGGAGAGACTGGAATAAACTGAAATTCCCGTAATAAATGTCAGGGATAAGTTTTTCTATTTTTTCTATTTCTTCAGGGACATAATCCAGCTCTTTTGCTGTCTTGGTAATTTTAATAAGGATGTGTTTGAGCAGATCGTCGGCCATTGCCTTTTCGCGGATGGATATCTGCCCGTGTTTGAAAAGCTGCTGGGACTGGCTTTTATAGAAAAGCGCATCGTTGTAGCATTCCTGGATGTCTTTGGCGGAAACCATGTTGTATGTGGCGAGCAGATTGTCCAGGAGGTCATAGGTTGTCTTGGGCATCTGTTCCTGGATCGGATTCGGGGTAATGGCTGTAACATCCAGAACATTGAACAGGAGAATGGAGTAATAGGCAACGGTGGCACGGCCCGATTCGGTGATAATTGTCGGATGGGCGATATTGCTTTTGTTTAAATGCGAATTGATGGTTTCTATAATATCGTAGCAGTATTCCTCAACGGAATAGTTGCGGCTGGAAGGGCAGTTTGTCTTGGAACCGTCGTAATCCACGGCAAGGCCTCCGCCGAGATCGAGGTAGCCCATCGCCGCACCTTCTTTGACGAGCTCTTCATATATTCTGCATGCCTCCAGGACACCGGCGCGTATGTCCTGGATATTAGGAATCTGTGAGCCAATGTGATAATGCTGAAGCTGCAGGCAGTCGAGCTTGTTTTCTGCTTTCAGGCGATCAATAACATCAATGACCTCACTCATGCTGAGGCCGAAAACACTGGTTTCTCCGCCGGAATCTGCCCATTGTCCCTCCGCCTTGGTGGAGAGCTTTATACGCAGTCCGAGGAGGGGAAGAACGCCTATTTTTTCGGCCCTTTCCAGGATGAGATCCAGCTCGCCGGGCATCTCAAGGACAAAAAAACATTTGAGTCCCATTTTTGTGGCATACAGGCCAAGATCGACGAACTCTTCATCCTTGTATCCATTGCAGATAAGGCAGGCATCCCTGTTGTTAAGCATTGAGATTGCTGCAATGAGTTCAGGTTTGCTGCCTGCCTCCAGGCCATGGTTATACTTACGGCCAAACTGGGAGATCGCTTCGAGAACCTGCTCTTGCTGGTTGACCTTGATCGGGAAAACACCCTTGTATTCCCCGGTATAGCCAATTTCTTGAATAACTTTGCTGAAAGAGTCGTGAAGCCTTTTGATCTGCGAGCCAAGAATATTTTCAATGCGCAGGAGGACAGGCATTGCCATTCCCCGCTCTTCAAGTCCAGTCGCAATTTCGTGGAGGCTTATCCGGGCACCGTTATCAAGGCCCAGTGGTGTTGTGACAACATCACCTGAAGGGTCTGCGGCAAAATAACCGGCTCCCCATTTCTCAATTCCGTATAGATTCGCGGAGTCATCAACACTCCATTTTTTATTTTTAGCCATAATCAGGTGTAAACTCTTTATGTAGAATTATTGTTAGTCTTATTATTAAGGCACAAAGGCACAAAGTAAATACAGGAACTTTGTCTGAAAGTCTCAATATCATTAGCAAAACCCATGCCAATTTTGTTGGCGGCCTGTTTTGTGGGGTTGGTTTGTTGTTGCCGTTCTGTAATGGGAACTTTTTGTTCCGAAAACTGTTGAAGATGCCTCAATGTGGGTGTATAAATGTATTTGTTATTTTCTAATATACTGAAAAGACAATAAAAAAGACAAAATGGGAACTTTTAATTCCGTTTTTGTTGTAATGAGAACAGGAAGTTCTTGTTTTTGGCATATTTATCATCGAATTACCGTTGGAAAGATATTGCGGTGGAATACATTTATGAAAAATACTCTGGTCATCAGCCAAGACAGTACAGTGTTTGATCTTTTTCAGGAAAATTGTTCTCCTGAAGATACATTGTTTCAAGCGACAGCACTTGCTGAAGGACTTGATTTAATGAAAAATTTTCGTGTTGATTTGATTTTTATCGATATGGAAATTTTATATCAGTCGGCTGAAAAAAGCAGCTATAAGACAGTGCTGCAGTCTTTCTGGATGCTGTATCCTTCCGCGGAAATTGTTGTCATCACTCCTCAGAAGATGCTTCGTGAAGCAGTTCAGGCTGTAAAGCAGGGTGTCAGCGATTATATTACCTATCCTGTTATCGCTGAAGAAATACGCCTGGTCGAGGCAAGTCTGTCTGAATCACAGAAAGTGCAGTCAGAGCTTGATTATCTTAGGGAAGAGGCCTGGGATAAGGAGGAGCTTGATATCGTTCAGACCAGATGTCCGGGCATGAGAAAGGTGTTTGATAATGTCCGTTCAGTTGCTCCGACCAGGAGTACGGTGCTCCTTACAGGGGAGACTGGAACCGGCAAAGGTCTTTTAGCCAAGATTATCCATAAACACAGTAACAGAAGGGACGAACAGTTTATCAGCGTTCATTGCGGTGCCATTCCTGATACGCTTCTGGAAAGCGAACTTTTCGGTCATGAAAAAGGAGCATTTACTGGAGCTGTAAAAAGAAAGCTGGGGAAATTCGAAATCGCCGGAGGCGGGACTATTTTTCTTGACGAGATAGGCACAATCACACCGGCAGCCCAGATAAAACTTCTCCAGGTTCTCCAGGACAGCACCTTTCAGCGTCTGGGTGGAGAAGAAACTATTCAGGTCAATATACGGATTATTGCCGCCTCGAATATCGATCTCAAACAACTCTGCAACGATCAGGTTTTTAGAAATGATCTCTATTATCGTTTGAATGTCTTTCCTATAGAACTTCCTCCCCTGCGGGAGAGAAAAGAAGACATTGCTCAATTAATCCAGGTTTTCCTCAATCGTTTGAATAAGTTTGATAAAAAAAATATCCATGATGTCCATCCCCAGGTCACGGAAGCATCCCTGAATTATTCATGGCCGGGCAATATCCGGGAGCTGGAAAATGTCATGGAGCGAGCATATATTCTTGAGAGATCCACTGTTTTGATGCCGGACAGCTTTCCGGCAGAACTTTTTGCTGCCCAGGATGCCCTGTCAAGGGTGAAAATGGATACTCTGCTTTCTTTGTCAGACGTCCGCAGGCAGGGTGTTGAAGAAATTGAAAGGCGTTATCTCAAGGAAATCCTGGAGAAATACAGGGGGAAAATAAATAAAAGTGCCGAAGCCGCAGGGATTACTACAAGGCAGCTTCATAAGCTGATGATAAAGCATGGCTTGAAAAAAGAAGAATTTAAACGGGGACTGCATTCAAAAGATTAATGGGCATGCCGCCCAACCTCCCGGCAGAATTGATTATCACATCAGGGTGTTGACTATGCAAAAAAAGAGTATTTGGGTTCTTGTTTTCCTGGTGTTCTGTTTTCTTTGTGTGCTGGTCGCAATCACTGTCCTGCTGCCGCGTTATATTGAATCATCCCTGCTGCCTTCCCTTGCCGCCAAAAACGGAATAAGCAGGCTGCAGATCAGGCGGCCTCTCATTGGTTTATCACGGGCTGAAACAAGCCTCAGGGTTGGCGACCCGGAACACCCCGTCCTGTCAATCGGTTCCTTGTCTGCTGACTACTCATTGCCGGCACTTTTTTCTAAAACAATAAAAAAAATATCTGTCAGTGGCCTTGAACTCCGACTTTACTATGAAGACAACAGGCTTGTTATTGATGACCCGGAGCTCCAGCAGCTTCTTTCCTCTTCCTCAAAACAGCCCGCTGCAGCAGCACAAGGAGCACCGGGGCTTCCTTTTATATTGGAGCAGTTCACCGTTGAGCAATCCACGATACTTCTGCGCAGTCCGGCAGGAGTCTTTCGGATCCCTTTTCAGGGCAGTATTCTCTTTAAAAACGCTTCCCCTGAAAACCTTGGAGATATTGATGTCCATTTCCTTGTCCATGCCCTGAACCATAATTTTGCCATACAGTCCCGAATGGAGCTGGGCACAAAAAAAGGTACTGTGCAGTTTTCAGCAGAAGGCCTTGATGTGCAGGCTTTTCTTGAACGTTTCATATCTATTCCCGGTCTCATTGTGGAGGGCTCGGCTGATATCTCAGCAGAGGCCGCTGTCCGTCTTTCACCCTTTTCCCTCGATCTTGATGGTCGTATTCTCCTGAATGATACGCTTCTACACTCAGGAGATTTGATCTTCACTCCCCTTGCCAACAAGAAAGAGACGCAAAAAAGGCCGGAATTTTCTTTTACAGGAACCGTTAGAGATAAAAAAATGGCACTGCTTCTTTCAAGTACTCTGCCTGATTTGCAGGTTGAAAAAGGAGATGTTGCCGTGACTCTTTTGAAGCCTTCTCTTCAGGGTGAAGGAGTGTCTGAAGACGGGGACCTCAGGGTTGATGGTCTTTTCACTGCATCTTTGCAAAGCGGCAGTGAAGGTTTCAGAGCTGAGTCTCCGCAATGTAAAATAGAGGCGCATGCTGCCAAAGAAACAGGTTCTCCCATGCAGCTGGCAGGCAGTGTGCACATTGCCGACATTTCGTTTTCTTCTTCATCTGCTGATCTCTTTGCAGCCAAAGGAGCCATCCATGTGCCTTTTTCCCTTCCTTTTGTTAAGGGGCAAAAAAACGGCACTTTTGAAGTCAGGAAAATACGCTGGAAGGATCTGGATATCGCCGGTCTGAATGGAACAATTGAACAAAAGGAAGATAGAGTGCAGGTAACAGTAGATATCGATTCGCCCCTGCTTCCCGGTTTTATCGCAAAAGCTTCCATGGTTCAGAAATTTGCATCAGCAGAGGATGTCCCTCTTGAGCTGCGGCTCACTATTCCGCCGTTTCAGCTGAATGATTTTTCATTGAAAAAAATACAGCCGGGCGCTGCACAGATAACTCTTTCCGGACTTTTCAGTGGTCAGGCCATAGTGCACCCTGGAGCCAAGGAGAGCGGCAAAGCTGATTTTTCCATAGCGAACGGTTCCGTATCTCTGCCGGAAAAGAATCTAAGCATTTCCGGCATACAGACGTCAATCAGTTTTCCTTATTTGCCTCAGATTCGCAGCAAGCCCAGGCAGGAGCTTTCATTTGCATCAGCTCGTCTACAGGACATCGAACTGGATGGGGGATCTCTATTCTATACACTGGAATCTGCTGATTCTTTCTTTATTGAGCAGGCCAATGTTCGCTGGGTGAAAGGAGCCGTCGATACCTATGCATTGCGTTTTTCAAGCACAGGCATGCCTGAAAAGATGACATTTTTTTGCAGCAAGTTAAAGCTCGCAGCTCTTCTTGACCAGCTTGGTATTCAGAATGTCAGCGGTGACGGGACTGTCAATGGACGTATTCCTGTGACAATCGGGCGGGATAAAATCACATTTGAAGAAAGTTTTCTGTATTCTACACCCGGTGAAGGCGGTGCCATAAAAATAGGGGATGCTGATTTTCTAACCCAGGCCATTCCCCCGAATACGCCTCAATTTGCCCAGCTTGATTTTGCCCAGGCAGCACTTCGAAACTTTGAATACAGCTGGGCCAAAATACATCTTATTACCGAAGATGATATATTGCTCATGCAGCTCAAACTGGACGGAAAACCGGCAGCCCCTCTGCCTTTTTCCTATGATTCAAAAACCGGAAGTTTCACAAGGATCAAACCGCAAAACGACAGACAGGGGATCTCCCATCCAATCCGGCTTGATGCAAACTTCCGCTTCCCTCTTGATACGCTTATCGATTATGATAAAAGCATTAAAAATATGCTGAAGTCTATTGAGTGAGAGCTTTGTGCCTCTATGCCTCTATCACTACTTCATCAATTCAGAAGGAGACATATCATGCCTTACAGAATTATGTTGCTTCTCTTTTTTGCAGCTGCAGTTTTTGCAGGCTGCACCAAACATGAGATTGACTCCCGGCATGAGGTTCAGGTTGCCCCGCTGGAGATTAAACCCATCCATATTACCATCGATATCAATATCAAGGTTGATAAGGCTCTTGATAGTTTCTTTGATGATATTGACGCTGCACAACCAAAAAAATAAGGAGGATTCCATGGTACGTCATTGCAAACATAAATCCGTTATTATAACCGTCCTTCTTCTGTCCTTCTTTTTTACAGTTTCCTGTTTTGCGGCAGAAGGTATCAAGGAGAGAATGAAAAACAGAGTTCCGGCAATTAATGGCCTGAAGGCTGAAGGAGTCATCGGAGAAAACAACAAGGGCTATCTGGAGTTCAGGCAAAACAAAGAGGACCAGAAACAGCTTGTTGATGATGAGAACGATGATCGTCTCAAAGTGTATACCGCCATCGCCAAACAGCAGGGGGCAAGCCCCGAGCTCGTTGGTAGTCGCCGGGCCATCCAGATTGCCGAAATTGCCGCCTCCGGCACCTGGCTTCAGAAAGCTGACGGGAGCTGGTACCAAAAGTAAAAAGAAAATATTTTCCATATGCCAAAGACATGCCTGAAGGTGTCTGTCCGGTTGTGTGGTGGTTAGGGTGTGTTATGAAAGGAAATAAACAAACCGTCATACTGTTTTTGTGGTTACTGCTTTTTCTGCCTGTGCTGCTGACTGGATGTGAATCAGAAAAAGTCGGAGATTCCAAATTACCGAGTGTTGTTCAACTTGACAAGCTCGATCCCCTTCCTCCCCGAAAAGTTGTATCCCATGATGATGTTGTTCGCGTCGCAGTGGCGGCAATCCTTTCACCCGCTGGCACCATTGATTCATACACTCCTCTTATGAGGTATATTGAAAAGGTTGTCGGAAAGCCAGTGAAGCTTGTGCAGAGAAAAACTTACCAGGAGATCAATGAGCTTTTATCCCGGGGAAGTGTTGATGTTGCTTTCGTGTGTACCGGGGCCTATATTGAAGGGATAAAGAAAGATATCATGTCCATTCTTGTGGTTCCTGAAATTAATGGCAGGCTCACCTATCAATCCTTTATTATTGTCAAGGCAGATTCACCGTATCAGAGTTTTGAAGATCTCAGGGGGGAAATATTTGCCTTTACTGATCCCATGTCAAACACCGGCTATTTCTACCCGCTCTCTCTGCTGAAAAGGAAGGGAGAGACACCGGAATCCTACTTCAAAAGAACTATTTTTACTTATAGCCATGATCATTCCATAAATGCTGTAGCCGATGGTGTTACTGATGGTGCCTCCGTTGATAATTTGATTCTGGCCCACGCCAGGCAGCGTGATACAGGGTTGTCAGAGCGTATCCGGGTGATATGGGAGTCAGAGGAATTCGGCATACCGCCTGTTGTTGTGCCGAAACAGCTTGGGGAGGAAAAGAGAAGGATGTTTGAGACACTTTTCCTGGATATTCATAACCATGAAGAAGGACGTTGGGCTCTTGAATCACTTGGCATAGAAAAGTTTGTCAAGCCGGACCTCGCCCTTTACAATTTTTAGTCGGCATTTTTTACTATGCAAAACACAGTGGTTCAGCCTCTCAGGAATAAATTTAAAAACAGCCTGCTCCAGGTTCCCCTGCGATTTAAGATCATGGGTCTTGCCCTGGGTCTTGTCGCTATTTCCGGGACAGTAACCATTTATAGAGTGCATGATATTCTCGTGTCAAATATGAAGACGATTTTGAAAGAGGAGAGTGTTTCCGTTGCCAGAGAACTTGCCTCTCATTCAAAAGATTATATTCTCATTAACGATTTGTATGGGCTGACCAGACTTTTGAAAGATATAGACAACAACCGTCCGGAGGTCAGGTATGCCTTTGTTGTTGATTCCCATTACGAGGTTCTGGCCCACACTTTTGAAGACGGTTTCCCCCTCAAGCTTTTAACTGGGGAGGATCGTCTGAATTTCCAGGAACGCACAACTCCCCTGCCGACAAATGAAGGTATTGTCTGGGATACATTTTATCCTATCCTTGAGGGAGGCAATGGCGGTGTCCGTGTAGGGATTACCGAAACAGTGATGCAGCGTCAGATTACTGTTTTCCTGCGGTCTCTCTTGCTGCACACCTTTGCCGTGATGGTGATAGCCCTTATTTTGTCGGTATTGTTAACCTTTATTATTGTAAATCCGGTGAAAAAGCTTCTCGGTGCCACCCGCTCTATCCGGAGGGGCCATTATGATTGTATTGTCGACACATTTCCCCAGGATGAAGTCGGTGACCTTATCGAGGCTTTTAATGCGATGCTTAGGCAATTACAGCAGGCAGATATAGATCGTCAGGAAAAAGAGCAGATACGGAAAGAATTTCTGCAGCGTATTATTTCCATTCAGGAACAGGAGAGGAAAAAAGTTTCCCGTGAACTTCATGATCAAACCGGCCAGGCATTGGCGTCGATAATGGTACGTCTGAATGTGCTTGATAAAAAAAATAAGTCCGGTTTATCTGAGGATATTGCGGCTCTTAAAAAATCTCTGATTGAGGAAATGGAAGCCATTCACAATCTTGCCCTGGAATTGCGTCCCAGCGTTCTGGATGACATGGGTCTGGTGCCGGCCCTTGAGCTTTCCCTGAATCAATTCAGGGAAAGGCATGGTCTGCATGTGGAGTTTGTTGCAATAGGCATGGAAAAGGAGAGGGCTGATCATTGCGTGGAAACCTGTGTGTACCGAATTATTCAGGAGTCATTAACTAATATTGTTAAACATGCCGATGCCGGTACTGTGAAAATTCTTCTCGAATGGCGACAGGAAATGATTCGCTGTGTTATTGAAGATGACGGCAAAGGCTTTGATCCCGACCAGGTTCCCCGAGACCGACTCGGACTTTACGGTATGGAGGAGCGTGCCTGCCTCTGTGGCGGTAGGTTCAATGTGGACTCTGATTCGGGTCAGGGCACCATGATCTCATTTACAATTCCTGCCAAAGGTATAATTGAATGTCATGAGTGAAAAAAAATCCATTGTTGTTGTTGATGATCATTCTCTTTTAGTCTCAGGGCTATGTCTTTTGCTTGATGGTGAAAGTGACATGGAAGTGGTAGGCCAGGCTGATAATACTACTGAGGCCATAGCCCTTATTAAGAATCTCCAGCCTGAGGTTGTGCTCCTGGATATTACCATCCATGATACAAGTGGTCTGGATCTTCTCCCAGAGATAAGGGAATGCGCGGTCAAGACAAAAGTCATCATGATGACCATGCATGAAGACCAGCAATACCTGGAAAAGGCTCTTGCCAACGGAGCACACGGCTATGTCCTGAAAAAAGGTCTGGATGTTGATCTGCTGTATGCCATTCGCTCAGTGTGCCGTGGTGAAGTGTATATACAGCCTTCAATGGTAAAAACCTATATGGCGGGTTCCGAAAAACAGAAGATCAAAAATGAGCAGACTGACAGCCATACATTACTCTGGAATGCCCTGAGTACCAGGGAGCAGCAGGTAGTGCTTGGAGTTGCCCATGGATACACCAGTAAGGAAATTGCCCAGACCCATTTTTTGAGTGAGAAAACCATCTCAACTTATCGCTCCCGGGCTATGACAAAGCTTGGTTTTGAAACACGGTCTGATCTCGTAGAATTTATAATGAAACTTGGCCTCCTTTGATATGACTCACCCTGATCCAAATTCCAATGTAAACTGGACTCTTCTTTTTCTCTGCTGGCTTGTGGCCACTGTGTCAACTATGGGCAGTGTCTTCTTCAGTTATGTCATGGGGTTTGCTCCCTGTGTTTTGTGCTGGTATCAGAGAATATGTTTGTTCCCTCTCGTTATACTGCTGGCAGCGGGGCTTTTGCCATTTGATAAAAGTGTTGTAAGGTATGCTCTCCCCCTGGCGATAGCAGGCTGGCTGACGGCATTGTATCATACCCTTCTGTATGCCGGGATTATTCCGGAAAACATTCAGCCCTGCAGTCAGGGAGTTTCATGTACGGAAGAATACATAGATCTGTTTGGCTTTTTATCAATACCAATGCTTTCTTTGCTTTCGTTTTCAACAATAATTGCCCTTTTAATTATCTTAAAAAAGAGGATTTCTAGATGAAATATGTGCTATTTGGTGCTTCATGTCTTGTGTTGGTCTTAGCCTTCGTGTTTGGCAGTTCTTACTATAAAGGCCAACAGGCTGAAAAGTTTGGCTTCATGGCCCAGGAAAATGCGTCTACTTTTGTAAGAGATCATTCTCAGACCCGTGGTAGTGAAGACGCGAAAGTCTATCTTGTTGAGTTCATGGACCCTGCCTGTGAAACCTGTGCGGCGTTTTTTCCGTTTGTGAAAAAAATGATGGATACCTATCCCGGCAAAATTAAACTTGTTCTCCGCTACGCTCCGTATCATGATGGTGCTGATTATTTTGTTAAGATCCTTGAGGCCGCCAGGAAACAGGGGAAATTTTGGGAGGCTCTGGAGGTCATGTATACGACGCAACCATACTGGGCCAGTCATCACAACCCCCAACCTGAAAAAATATGGCAATTTCTTCCCAGGGCAGGACTCGATGTAGAGCGGATCAGAAAAGATATGAATGATCCGGTAATTGTAAAACTCATCGAACAGGATCTTGCAGACGCCAAAGCCCTAGATGTCCGGAAAACCCCGGGATTCTTCGCTAATGGAAAACCTTTGCAGACATTCGGTTACCAGCAGCTGCACCAATTGGTTCAATCCGAAATCATGAAAAATTACCCGAATGAATAAATCATAGGACCAAGTCATTCCCGCCTTCGCGGGAATGACAGCGGTTGATATCCCATAGCTTTTCACTTTACGTAGTTTC
>JACNJZ010000055.1 GCA_014382295.1 Candidatus Desulfobia pelagia
GGCTCCTCCGGTTCGTCAAGGGGAAGGGTAAGGCTCATTTTTTTATCTCCAGATAGAAAAATTTTCTTTTTTCACGTATCAACTACGCCATTAAAAACGACAAAAAAAAGTGCTCTGAAAAAAAAGCATGTGCCTATTATATTTCTCCTTGGTTAAAGTCAACATAATAATTAATGGAACCTCAAAAAAAGAACTTCCTGTTTGATCAGCAAAAAACCTTCTTCAGAGAGAACACACGTATCTTTCTGATATCATACACATTACTGTATGAAAAATTTTCCAGAAAAACACACATGTAAAGCGCCGATACCAGACGGGAAATAAGCATCAGAAAACATTTAACATCGATTGAATTTCAATCAAAAACGGGCACTGACGGAAATAAGGAAGTATCTGTATGTGGAATAAAGCGGGAGCCGGAGAAACGTATCATGAATTCCTGATTGACGTTCAACTCCAGGTAAGTAATCTTATTGATAAGTTCACGGCAGGTATCCCGGCTCTTTTTTTCCATGAGCACACGTTCAGCACCAGCCAGGGAACTGTTTCCGATGGGTTCAAATGTTTCCAATGGAAGATCAGGAAGCATTCCCAGGGTTATTGCCTGTCGGGGATCAATATGACGGCCAAAGGCACCGGCAACGTAAATTTTTGCCAGATCATCAAACCCCACACCGACCTGATTGGTCAGAGTAATCAGGATAGAATACATGGCTGCCTTGGAACGCATCATGGCATCCAGATCGACCTGGCCGAATATTACCGGATTCCCATCTGCGGACTCGTCTGCTGCGACAACCACAAATGCTGCCCCTTGACTCGTCTGAACAAATCGGTTCGGGCATCGTTCCGTACGAAATTTACCGCGAATATCTATAATGCGGGATAAATAAAACGAGGCGACAAGATCAATAATACCTGAACCGCAAATCCCTTTTGGCAGTGATCCGTCAATGGTCTGATACTTAAGCTCCAGGGTTTCCGGGTCAATTGCCACCCGCTCCACCGCACCAGGGCCGGCCCGCATGCCCATTGCGGCAACTCCGCCTTCCAGGGCAGGACCAGCGGCCCCGGCGCAGGCGATAAGCCACTCCCTATTCCCCAATACCACTTCGGCATTTGTACCTACATCAATGAGCATGCAGGTCTCTTCCGCTTCGGCTAGTCCACTGGCAAGAATACCGGAAATCAGATCCCCCCCGAAATAGCTGCCAACACTTGGCATCACCCAGACCGGAGAAAAGGGATGCAGGGACAGATGCAGATCGCCGGCCAGACAGATATCCGGCCAGTTTACCAGGGGAGTATACGGTTCCCGGCACAGGTAATAGGGATTCAATCCAAGAAACAGATGAACCATTGTTGTATTGCCGGACACTGCCAAAGCGCGGATAGCGGCTGCTTCCAGACCAGCCTGGGCAGCCAGATCTTCGGCAAGTGCATTAATCGTCGACACAATTTCTGACTGCAGGACAGCCAGACCATTATCTTTAGTAGCAAAATGAATCCGGGTAAGGATATCAGCTCCATACTGGATTTGTCTATTTTCAAGATTTGCCCGGGCTAATACATCCCCGTTAATTAAATCGACAAGGGCAGCCTCCAAGTGGGTCGTACCCAGATCAAGGGCCATGGCAGGCAACAGCACCGGGGGCTCATGGAGGAAATCAACCAGTTCCATAACATGATCCTTGTCATTGACAACAGCCACTCCCTTGAAACCTGCCTCCCGAAATTTTCGAGCTACTTCTCCCATGCAGGAGAATGGAACTACCGGCATGAAACCGGCAGCCGATTCGACGCCCTTGCGAAGCCTGTCAAGATCTCCAGTATTGTCCTGCAGGCTCGGCGGAGAAGTCTCCACTGCGATCAATTGAACGATAGGGTTCATAATAGAATAATTAAGTGTTAAGATTAGAGTTATGGAGTAAAATAGCAGGTTTTACCAGTAACTCCCAACAAAAATAAACACATATCACTCAACCAGAAACGCTTCATGCTCAAAATAGTTGCCATAATGACCGGAGGAGGATTGGGTGCTGTCTTTCGTTATCTGCTCTTTGTCTGGGTCCAGCGCTTCGCGTCCCCGTCGTTTCCTTATGGCACCCTGGCGGTAAACCTTATAGGCTGCTTTGCTATCGGTCTACTCTGGGCCTGGTTTGAAGGAACGCGACTTATTGACGAATGGCGCCTGTTTATGTTCACCGGTTTCCTGGGAGGATTTACTACCTTTTCGACTTTTGCACGGGAGACCATGCAACTGATGCGGGCAGGAGAGTATAAAACAGCATTTACGTATATACTGATCAGCAACCTGGTCGGCATTGCCCTTGTCTTTTTAGGATATGCGATGGCAAAAAGATAGGAATTAAGGCAAAAGGCAAAAGGCAAAAGGCAAAAGGCAAAAGGCAAAAGGCAAAAAAAATGAAAACTACATTCGCAGTAATGTCTACAACAAAATAAAGATTATGCCTGTATTACTGTATACATATATCCTGAGTGAAATGATTGCTCCCTTTCTGGCGAGCCTGGCAATACTATGCGCCATTCTTTTCCTCGGTCGACTGATGCCCCTGCTGGAGCTCTTTATACAATTCGGCATCAGCATGCCTGATTTTATCCGGCTCTGCCTGTACATGACACCAAACCTTTTCATCTTTGCCATCCCGATGGCAAGTATGCTTGGCGTCATTCTCTGTTTCAGCCGCCTGGTCAATGACAATGAAATGATTGCCATAAAGGCTGCCGGGACCGGACTCTATCGTATGCTGCCTCCGGTCATCATTTTTGCTCTCGGCACGACTCTTCTCACCGGTTATGCAGCCACAAAACTTACCCCGGCAGGCTCTATGGCCATGCAAAAACTCCTGGTTTCTCTTGCCACTGACAAATTCACCAAAGGACTCACAGAAAAACAGTTCAGTGAAGGGATTAACGATGTCGTCCTCTATATTGACGGCATCGACAAAGAAACAGGAGAATGGCAAGGGGTCTATATCTCCGACAACCGGGATAAAAAAAACCCATTGACTATTGTCGCTGCCAGCGGGAATTTCACCGGATATCCGAATAATCTCCTGTTGACTGTTCAGCTTAAGAACGGGTCCATTCATCAGGCTGAAGGATCCATAAGTCAAACAATACAGTTCAAGGATTACACTCTCAACCTTTCCCTCCACAACCCCAAAGTCAGCGGAGAAAAGCAAAAAACTTTTTCCGGCAAAAAAGAAATGAGCCAGAAACAACTTCTTGCATACGCCAGGGAACATGGCCCCGACTCAGAGCAGTCAATCTCCAGGATGATTGAATACCATAAGCGCCTTGTTCTGGCGGCAGGATGCTTCATTCTTTCCATAATGGGCATCCCGTTTGCAATGCGAAACCGCCCCGGTCAACGTGCTGTGGGCATGCCCCTCGGACTTCTCTTTTTCGTAGCCTATTATATTTCCATAACCGCGGCCAAAGTTGCCAGTGAGGCAGGTATGCCTGTCGGCCTGGCCATGTGGACGCCCAACATACTCTTCCTGATCTTCACCCTGTACCTGCTCGACCATGCACACCGGGAACATGCTGAAGACATACTCGACAAGACTCTCTCCCTCTTTACAAAAATAAGCAGATTAATCCCCATACCCGGCAGGAGGCGATCTTCTTGACTCTTCTTGACCGCTATCTGATTAAACAGTTTCTCGGCAACCTTCTGCTTGTTCTCGGTTCTCTTGTCGCCATTTATCTCCTGGTGGATTTCTTTGAAAGAATCGACAATTTCATTGAAGCTGAGAAAAGTATCGGCCTTGCCGCAACCTATTTCCTGCTCAAAATTCCATTTATAATAGATCAGCTGACCCCCGTCTGCATCCTGCTGGCCGGAATTATCACCATCGGCCTGCTCTACCGGAACAGAGAACTCATGAGCCTTCACGCAGGAGGCATCACTATTTTCAGAATCTCTTTTCCGCTGTTTTTCATATCCGGCTGCATCACCCTTGCTGCCCTGGCCAATGCCCAATGGATTTCCCCGCAGGCCGTTACCGCAAGCGAGACGATCTGGCAGGAGGAAGTGAAAAAAAATGTGGCCAAAGGCATTGTCCGCCATGGCCGAACTTTCTATAAAGGCAAGGAAGGAATTTATTCGTTCAGCAGCAAAGACAGCTCCCGCCGGCAATTCCATGACTTCAGATACACATCCATGAACAAAGAGAACATTCTCGCTCGCTTTTTAACTGCGGAAACAGCGAAATGGACAGAAAACAGCTGGAATCTTATTAACGGCCAGGAGAAGACCCTGCAGGGAAATGGCTCCTATGCTATTACCGTTTTCAAATTAGAAGAAAAGAAACTGCCTGACACCCCCGACGACTTCTTCATGCCGCCGTATCAGGGGATGCAGACCTCAATCTCGCAGCTCTTTGGGTATTGGTTCACAGAAGATACAGCAGAAGCCAAACGGGCCATGATTGAAGTGAACAAACGCCTCTCCTTTATTTTCCTGGGTCTTCCGCTGCTCATACTGGCCATACCGATAATGCTGTTCATGCACCGCAGGCTGAAGGGAGATCTAGCCATAACGATTCCGACCAGTTGTGGAATAGCCTTTGGCGCCTGGGCATTGTGGAATGGAGCCCAGGCCCTGAGCCAGGCAGGGCAGCTTAATCCGCTGATGGCATCATGGGCCATCCATTGTGTTCTTGCGACATCAGGATTCTTTCTTCTCTGGAGACAGAACAAAATATGATTCCCAACAAGCTTCAGCCATTTTTCGAGTCATTCTCGCGAAAGCGAATGACGATGGGGATATGATTTATGGCGCATACACCTTTAAACAAAAATTCCCGCGTCGGCATTGTCGGCATACCGCCGCTGGACATCATTCGACATCTCAACGCAGTCGGGGCGGCTATATTTGATCTCGACGAACCGATTGTAAAAGTTGACATAGAAACTGCGGCACCGCATCTACCGAGGGTCTATTGTGCTATTCTTCGGACAGCTGTCATCAATGCACTGCACCTTGATCTGGACGCTATTTACATAGATGTCGGTCCCGGCAAATGTGACTGCGCCCTGCATGTATCGACCATTTTCAAAGATATTGTTTCTATCCCTGTCTATCCCTGCAGAAATACAGATACCAGCGCCTACGGCTATCCCCTCAGCCGTACCCGTATGAGCCTGATGGAAAAATTTCAAAAAATCACACGGGGAGTTCAGTCGGCGAAACCCTATGACCTCCAGAAAAATGCACCCTGCAAGCCTGTTGCCGGATTCTGGGGGGTCCCTCCCCGGGATTTTTCACTTTTCGAGCTGTTCCCCGACAGAACACATGTATATGGATGGACCCGCTGCATGGAAAACAAAACCCCGGCAGACACTGCACTTGAATCGTATTTCAACCCGGAAGTCCCCACGGTCTTTTTTTCCCAATCCTTCTGCGCCAAGACAGCACTTGCCAAATTTCTTGCCGCAAAACATCCTAAAGGACTGTATCTCGATATTGATGTAGGCTGCAGCAGCAGCGCCAAGGCAAAGATTCAGGCTTTCCTCGAATTATCAGGTGTCCCTTATGATCTTGGCTGATTTTGGTACGTCATACTGCAAATTTCTGGATCTCTCCTCTCCGGGAAAAGGCCCTGTTCTCACGCCGACAAAGGATATCCCCCGAGACCTCAGGGTGGACCTCGCCACCGGACATAACGGTAAGCGTTTCAGTGAACATTATGTCAATGAGCTCACAGCGCTGGCCCGTGGTGGAGAAGAATTAATTGACGAAGATGAATATGTTCTTCTTGACTGCGGCAGCCGGGACATTAAATTTGTAGCATACCGCAATGGCGAACTGGCAGATATGGGCTGGAACGTCGAGTGCGGAGCCTCCATGGGATTCACCATTGAACTCCTGGAAAGATATTACAACCTTGATTATGACCAGCTGCCTGTCCCGGATCGAACCTTCTCAGTGACCTGCGGAGTTCTCGGAATGAGCCATATTTTTGATGCCGTCAGCTCCGGCATATCCGAGGCTGAATCTGTGGCACGGTTTGTAAAAGGAATCGCCCTCAACGCTTTCCGTTTTGCCGGGCTGCCGGACACCCTTTACCTTTCCGGAGGGCTGTGTGACAATAAACTGTTCACCCAAAGTTTTCCCTGCCGCCTGGTACCCCTTGGACGATTCGTCCTCTTAAAAGGGTTGGAGAAAATAGCCGAAGAACGGTTTTGATAATGTCCTCCAATAAAAAAACACCTGCAAGACAGCCCAATTGCTTCAAATGTCATCACTTTTTCATAACTCATGAACCTGTCCACCCATACGGATGCAGGGCGATGAATTTCAAATCCAAAGGATTGCCGGCCATGGCTGTCTTTGAAAGTTCAGGAATGCAATGTCAGCTTTATTCTCAAAAAAACTAAACGGTTATACTGCTATTGCCATTCTCATACTGCTGTCAGCATATACGATTTCTTATGCCGAAACAGTGACCGGGGAAGACCCAGAGCCAACTGCGAAAGAAAAAAATCCCGGCCAGTACAAAACCTTTCTTATCTATTTTGAAAACGATCTCTTTGCAAACACCGACCAGTATTACACCAATGCCGCTAAACTTACCTGGATGACAAAAGACGTGCGGGAATACAGTGATGTTCTGCCCCAATGGCTTATGCCTGCAACCCGCCTTGCCCCTTCTGTCACCGCTTCTTCGGCAGTAACCCCCCCTCTCTACACTGTCGCTTTCACCATAGGTCAGGACATCTACACGCCGGACAATATCGAATCATATACACTCATCGAAAATGAACGTCCCTATGCCGGATGGCTCTATGGTGGTCTTGCTCTCCACAGAAAAACCCCCTCTCATCTGGACACCTTTGAACTTACCCTGGGAATTGTCGGCCCTTCAGCCCTGGGGGAAGAATCCCAGAATACTGTACATCGATACCGCGATCTTGATGAGGCTAACGGCTGGGACCATGCGCTCAATGACGAGCCAGGGTTTCTGCTCTCCTGGCAGCGCCATGACCGAATGCTTTCCGTGGAAAAGACCAATGGCTTCTGTGTCGACCTTATTCCTCATTACGGAATAACACTGGGAAATGTATTAACAACCGTCAATACAGGAGCAGAGACCCGAATAGGCTATCGTATTCCAAAAGATTTCGGGACATCCCTCATAAGGCCGGGTTCCATACTGAGTGACCCATACAGCGGTGCCGAAGATGCCAACACCAGATTTTTAGGATTTCATTTCTTTTTCGGTGTTGACGGCAGAGCCGTTGCCCGGAACATCTTTCTCGACGGCAACACCTGGGAAGACAGTCACAGTGTTGACAAGAAAACCTTTGTTATGGATGCGTATGGAGGTATGGCTTTACACTACCAATGTATCAAACTGACATACACTCATGTCTGGCGCTCAAAGGAATTTACCGGCCAGGACAAACCACAGCTCTTCGGCTCACTGTCCCTTCGCTATACTTTTTGACCTCTTGAGGTTTTATACAATTTTTTTGACATTGCAGGATACCCTGTCACAGGGTAAGAATACTGAAAAGTAAGCTGGCAAAGGTTTCTTTTTATTCACACCTTTGTTGATCCATTGAAAAACAGGGAGAGAAAGAACATGGAACTTATAAAAATCATTTGCGCCATTCTATTGCCGCCCGTGGGTGTCTTTCTCCAGGTGGGAATTGGCAAACATTTCTGGATTAATATTATTTTGACACTGTTCGGATTTATCCCGGGGATTGTCCATGCCATCTGGGTTATCGCCAAGAACAAATAACCTCTGAGCTACCACCGGTGCATCAGGGCGTTACATTCTTTTCAACAAACTTTCCTGTAGCAGGGTCCATGCACCGAAGCAGGGCCCGGACATCGCCCTTTGCGATCTTGCCGGCAAGCTGCAACTTTACTGTCATTTTGCCGGGCCGCACATCCTTCAACAGCCATTTGGCCTCGCCTTTTTTGATGTTATATTTTTTCAATTTCGGCTCAGAACCGACAATCTCGGTTCCAGGCGGCAGATACTGTTCAATGATAAGGCTTGCAGGCGGTGGAGACTGAATATCAATTGACAGCACTATGCTGTTTCCTGAAAAAGAAGTATAGGAACCTGACACAAGATCTGCGGCGTCTGCCGGTTTGCCGCTTAAAAAAACAAAAACCACAAAAACAGCTGCCGTACAGATCCACTTTTTCAACATCGACACATTTGTCATCATAGGTATTCCTTTCATCTTCTGAATCCTGACTGAATGATTATTTTTTTATCAAGGTAGCTATAACTATTCAGAAAAAAAACTTATAGTTTCGAAAATCACCAACTGTAACTGTTCAGCAGTGCTCTATATACGCACAAGCAGGCCGCCGAACTATATAACCATATGTGAGAAGGCCTGATCGTGTGTAGATGGGGTGCTGCTGAACAGTTACGGCAAAACAACAAATATGCCCTGAGAGGCATCCCACCTGTAACCTGACCCCAGCCATATTTCTTCCACCTGGTCTATATCGATCTCAAGACCGCTTATTTCACTGAATTCATCATACACAGTGAGGATTTCTTCATCACTGATAATGCCATCACCATTATTGTCAGCCCAATGATATTCATCAATTACAATACTGTCACGCCCTTCCACCCGGAGCTGCTCTCCCGGAGCCTTATGTACTGCAACAGTCCCTGAAAAAACTACAGGAGCAGCCGATGATTTTTCAACCTTGACGATATAGGCGAAAATTTGTGTTTCCTTCACTTTACTGAGCCATTTCAGGGAATTATGATGATCTACCGCAGAATTTGGAGGAACCAGAGAAAGAAGGACTGCTCCCTGCGGGAGCGATTCCTTAAGGATAAGAGTCTGTGGATCAATGCTGCCCGTTTTGACTTCAATGGCAACAGGAAAAGGCTGTCCTGCAGCACTATGAGCAGGAAGAAAACGTCTGGCACTCACGGATATCTCCTGGGGTGCAGGAAAAAACCACCAGGCGAGTATACCCGCCAATAATATTGCAATGATCGTTGCTACAATAAGAGTAAAAGGAGGTTTTTTCACCGGGGTCAGCCGGGAAGGAGTCTCCGGGTGAGATTCATGCTGGTCATGATCGGGTATTTCATTCTCATCATTGGCTGTCTCTTCATCCGAATGATCAAGAATTGCATCAAGTTCAACTTCAAGAGCCTCAGCCAGCCTGACAGCATTTTCTCTTTTAATGGTCGGGTAGCGTTTATTTTCCCATCTGGAAATTGTATCAGTGGTCACTTCCACCGACGTGGCCAGAAAAAGCTGTGTGAGCCCCTGGCTTTCACGCAACTGCCGTATCCTGGCTCCGTCTATCTTTACCATGGGAATTCGCCCCGACGGAAAACTATCACTCTGCATGAACCACCTAAGATTATCACTGCGAACAATCAAGAAAAAAATCCCGCAAAATGCAACGTATCCCTTTGATACCATTACAATGACGACTAGACATCGAGTAACATATCAGCCCTGTTTGTCCCGATGTCCTCTATATTTTTTCTATATTTTCTTTATAGTTTTATCAAAAGCACTTTTTATTTTCATGCTTCATTTTTTAATGAAGCACCTGCACACACTTTCAATTTAAGGAGAGCAACCATGAAGAAACTTATCACAGCGGCAACACTGGCAATTTTCCTGTTAGCAACATCAGCCACAGGCATCCTCGCTGCAAGCGCAAAATGCAAGGTAACAGCTATTACAGATACTATCGTTACCCTGGATTGCGGGGATAATGCCGAGAAATTAACCGTCGGCACTGTAGTAAAAGTGAAAACCGAGAAGAAAAAAGCCATTGAAGGCTGCTAACAACAGCTCAAACTCAGGATATAGGAGGCTGACAACAAGCAGCCTGCAAGAACCACCTTCCTAGATCCGGCGGCGTTTCCTTGGAGGTGAACCAGGACCTTTAGCAGTACTCTCCGGGTTCACCTTCTTATATTTCCCCTCCTGAAAAAGAGCCGCAGGCATAAGAAAACCACATTTACTGCAGCGGAATGTCCCTATTTCCGGGTCAACTTTTTCTGGAGGAAAAGAAAATTTTTCTGCACATTCTTCACAAAATATTATCATCGTCCAATCCAGGTCTTACTATTTTACAGTATCGTTTTTTTTTTCTTCAGATAATGCAGAGCGAAGCTGCTTTATTTCTTCCTCAACCCTTTTCTTGATCTGTGCCGTTAAAGCGGCTGCCAGCTCACTGGCAAACGAATCAATAATGGCATCCAGATCCGGAGAAACAGCTTCCGGTGATGGAGCTTCAGGTTCCTTATCAACGATTACCGGTTCAGTTTCTATTTCAGCTGCGTCTTCTTCCTGGCCCTCAAAATCGAGCCGAAGAGCGATTTCAGCTTCGATCTGAGACCGGAATTCTTCATCTGCGGCAGCCTCTTTCTCGGCCTCTTCTTCTTCGGGAACCCTTGTAAGAGTAAACTCTACTATCTCTTCACCTTCAGGGGTCTCTTCCCCCGGCGCAGCTTCTTCTACCACCGGAGAAATCTCGGGTTCATCCTCATCTTCGGCAAAAAAGTCATCGATTAGCTGATCTGCTTCCGGGAAAATTTCATCGTCAATACGATCCAGTACAACTTCCTTCTCATCCCCACCAGCAGGCTTCTGCGGGGATGGCATTGCCGGTGCCGATGAAGGGGCAGGCTTCTGCTCATCTTTGACCATTTCCTTGTACAAATCATTAAACGGCTCTTCAGCTGTCTTATCCCTGTCCTCCATCAATGTCTTAATGGTTTCAGACTGGCCGGCAGGTGCCTCAAAATCGCTTTCTCCCTTAGGAACCTCCTTCACCGGAGCAGGAGTCGGGGGAGCCGCAATTTTAACTTTCAGCTCATTGTATTTTGCAACTTCAACACGAACTTTTTCTGTTTTTTCCTTATCAGACATCGTACTGTCAGTAACAACAAGATCCAGGGTGTCAAAGACGGAATGCAGCAGCTTGGTGGTATCGGGATGCGCCTTTTGCCTGGCTGTTTTCAGGTATCCGCCAAGGGTGCCTATAATCTGCAGACAGACAAGAAAAGCTTTCTGACCTGCCCATTTTTCCCGAAGGGGACCAATGGCATCGATAAGAGTCTCGATAGCTTTATCGGTAATTTCCCACTCAATAGTCTGTATTGCTGCTTTTAATTCTTGAATAGCTTCAGCGCCATCACTTACATTCAGGGAAGACAAGGGTTATTCTCCTATTGCAGTTCTTTACGGAACGCGATCATTGTTCCGGAAATTATCTTTTTCAGTGTCGCAACCACATTATGCCCGGTTAAAGCACTGGCCTCCAGCGCCGGCGCTTTCAATTCCTGATTCAGATCCTGCTCCATTTCCTCGACTGTCAGGAGCTCCACTCCTTCACCTTTAAGGTCATATTTGTTGTATTGCATCACCAGCGGAATTTTCAGCATATCCTTATTATGACTGAGAAGATTTTCTCTCATCTGCTCCAATGCCTTGAGATTGCTTTCCCGTCTTTCCCGCTGCATATCCGCAACAAAAACAATGCCGTCCACGCCCTTAAGCACAAGTTTCCTGGTGGCGTTATATTTCACCTGACCGGGAACGGTATAGAGCTGAATTTTAATATCGAATCCATGAATCTTGCCAATATCAACAGGCAGAAAATCGAAAAACAGAGTCCTGTCACCATGTGTTTTTATGCTGACCATCTCTGTTTTTATTCTTTCCCTGTATTTGGTATTAATATATTCAAGGTTCGTGGTTTTACCGCCCCTGCCGGGACCGTAATACACTATTTTAATCTGGACCTCTTTCTTCTTTACATTAATAAATCCCACGTATTATCCTCCAGTTACCTTCAATGGCCAATCAACATGAGGTGTCACCCCATATCTCGTTGATATTCTCAATCACTTCCGCGGTTTTCAAACGCAGGAAGCCCAGAGAGACATCATTGCCAAATATAGTAATGAGCAGAAGATCATCATTAATCTTACTGAAATGGATACTTTCACTCTCTCCGCGATGAAAATGAAGGGAAAATTCCTCTTCTCCGACAAGTTTTGCCATTGCATCCACCGCTGCGAAATTACCTGCTGCCAGGGCCGCAAAAGAAGCAACATCACAGGCACACTTTCCCTTATCAAGCTGGGCAATGGTATTACCCGCCGTATCAATCACAATAACACAGTGAACCCCTATGGAAAGCAGTTCGTCTGTAAGTAAGGTATCTATCTTTTCCAGCTGCTCCTGAGAAACTCCATACATAATTTCAACCCTTGGTACCGACTGTCAGAATGCCGGCAAAATATTATCTGAAAAAAAACACAAAAAGCTCTTACTGATGCATTTTATTGTCTCACATTTCTTTTTATATGTCTTCCTAAAATTGACCTATTCGCCAAAAACGTGAAACCCAATAGAGCTTCCCGACATTATTGGTGCCGATAATTCAAATCACGACTTTTTTGCCAGATCATCACATTCGAACAAGACTTCTAGATGCCATCTCATATACATCACGGGAAAGATTCTTCCTGTTGAGGATTCTCTCTATCTCTCTGGTCATCAATTTCTGGCGCCCGGTGTCAAAACGCTGCCAGCGGCTGAGAGGACCGATCATGCGGGAGGCAATCTGCGGATTCATCGCATCCAGAGCAAGAACCTGATCGGCAAGAAAACGGTAGCCTTCTCCACTTATATCGTGAAAACAAACATGATTTATTGAACAGAAAGAGCCGATGAGGGACCTGACCTTGTTAGGGTTTGTCATGGAAAAAGCCGGATGGTCCATGAGCGATTTCACTTCCTGCAAGGTTCCCGGGAGAGGTGCTGCCGCCTGCAGGGCAAACCAGCTGTCAAGAACAAGGGAGTCCTCCTGCCATGTCTTGTAAAAAGAAGCTATTACCTCTTTTCGCCCCGGACAATCGGGCTTGTAAACAATTGCCTGGAAGGCCGCCTGCACATCTGTCATGTTATCGGATTGCTCAAACTGATTGATGCAGAGATCCATGATACTGCTGTCATCAAGCTGCATCAGATATGAAAGGCATGTATTCTTTAACGCCCTCCGACCGGCAAGAACAGGGTCGTAACGATATGGTTCCTCTCTTGTATTCTTTTCATACAGTTCATGAAAATCAGCCTGGAGATTGCTGACCAGTGCATGACGCAAATGCTGTCTGGCTGCATGTATGCCGTCAACATTTATTACGTCCATCTGTTCGCCAATATATTTCTCTGACGGCAGGGTCAGGAGCAAGACCAGAAAAGATGCGTCCAGAGTGCCCGCCGAATGCAGCAGATCTTTAAAAATCTGCACATAGTCCCCGGAAATCTCCATATTCTCACCCGCGGCCCTACGGCCAACACAATCGAGTAGGAGATGTGTTGTCAGGCGCTGACAGGCCTCCCAGCGGCTGAATGCGTCTGAATCTTTTGCAAGCAGCAGTTTAAGATCATCATTGGAATAGGCATACTCCAGATGCACCGGAGCACTGAAATGTCTGAGCAGAGACGGCACAGGCCGTGTCGGCACATCCTGAAAGACAAAAGTCTCTTTTTCCCTGGTAATATTGATAACATTGCCTGAAAATTTCCCCTCGTCCCCCTGTAACTTCAAGGGGATATCATGACCATCCTCCCCAAGAAGCCCCAGTGCCAGCGGAATATGCATCGGCTTCTTTTCCGGCTGATTCGGAGTGGGCGGACAGGACTGGGATACTGTGAGGGAATACGCGGCTGATTTCTCATCGTATTCACCGGCAACAGTCAGTTTTGGTATTCCTGCCTGACTGTACCAGAGTCTGAACTGACCCAGATCCGTTTTGCCGGCATCCTCCATGGCGCTGACAAAGTCCTCACAGGTTACGGCATGGCCGTCATGACGGGAAAAATAAAGATCCATACCTTTTCGGAAACCTTCAGCCCCCAGGAGTGTATGCATCATCCTGATGACTTCGGCCCCTTTTTCATAGATTGTAACCGTGTAAAAATTATTTATTTCAATATAAGACTCAGGGCGGATGGAATGGGCCATTGGGCCGCTGTCTTCAGGAAACTGGGCATTCCGCAGCACGCTGACATCCTGTATTCGCTTTACAGGGCGCGATGTCATATCTGCACTGAATTCCTGATCACGGAAGACCGTAAGCCCTTCCTTCAGGCTTAATTGAAACCAGTCACGGCATGTTACCCTGTTACCTGTCCAGTTATGGAAATACTCATGGGCAATGACAGCTTCTATTCTGGAATAATCAACATCAGTGGCGGTTTCAGGCTTTGCAAGAACGTACTTGGAGTTAAAGACATTCAGGCCCTTATTCTCCATGGCTCCCATGTTAAAATCATCCACAGCAACTATCATGTACAAATCAAGATCATACTCCAGGCCGAAAACCTCTTCATCCCATGCCATGGCCTTTTTTAAAGATTCCATGGCGTGAAAACAGCGGTCACTGTTATGCTCCTGAACATAGATATGCAAATCAATATCACGCCCTGAACGCGTCCTGTAAACATCTTCAATCCGGACCAGATTTCCTGCGACAAGAGCAAAAAGATAGCATGGCTTCGGAAAAGGATCCTGCCAGGTGGCAAAATGACGGCCATTGTCCAGGCTGCCGCTGGCCACAAGATTGCCATTGGACAGCAGGACAGGAATGGAGACAGCAGCTTCGATGGTCGTTGAGAAGCAAGCCATCACATCCGGTCGATCAAGATAATAGGTTATATTACGAAATCCTTCAGCCTCACACTGGGTACAAAAGTTTCCACTTGAACGGTACAGACCCTCCAGCGAAGTATTTTCGTCCGGCTTTAAACGGGTTTCTATCCTGATTTCAAAATGATCAGGCACCTTCTGTATTGTTAAAGAGACCTCATCGAGAACATATTCCTCTGATGTCAATGACCGGCCATCAAGAAAGAGTGCCGTGAGCTCTGCTTCGCCGTCAAGAACCAGAGGGGAGGAAGACTTACTGCTGCCTGCCGGATTTCTGCGGCATTGCAGTGTGGAAACGACTGCCGTCTCCTTCTCTCCAAGTGAAAAATGAAGATGGATCGCATCAATCAGATACTCCGGAGAAAGATAATTCTTCAGATATATGGCTTGTGGCTTCGGATCTGACATCACCCTCTTCCTTCTGATGTTTTTTTATACAGTTCCGCTTCCTGAAGCCGCTCTCTCACCACTGGAATAATCAATTCCTGCCCAGGCCTGAGAGTATTGAATTTATACTCTGTGTTATATTTTTTGATAATCCAGAAAGGCAGATCAAACTCTTCATGACAGAGAAACCAAATGGTATCGCCCTGTTTAACACGATAGCTCCTGGTTCCTTCAACAGCATATGCAGCAAAAAAATCCTCCTCTGTCTCCTTATGAAATTCGTATCGTTTTTCCTCAAACTGCTGACTGGTTACTAAAGCAAATTCCAACCTGACCTTTTGTGCCAGATGAATTGGACGACCATAGCGAAAATCATTCAGAAAACGGATTTCCCGGGTCGGCACACCAAGCCAGTCGGCGTAATGGCCAAGCGTCTCACCGGCTTCGACTTTAATTTCACCAACAATCTGGCCCTCGGTATCCTGAACATTCTCGACCTTCAGGTTGCCAACCACAACAGATGACGTTGTGTGCCAATCGATACTCTCTTCTGGAGCCTCTGCCACAGGCACCGCCTGATCCTCTTTTTCTTTAACCTCCGCGTCCTTTATTATGGGCAGAGAAAGACCTCCTTCCTGCAACGCTTTTTCAGGTGAGGTAGCAACCGATTCGAGGTTCACCTCTGCCATGGCCACCAGTATTCGTTTTTCCTGTTTTGCTGCGGTCTGCGCCAGGACAGGAACGACCTTTTCCTCAGGAAGCGGTATGCGCAGATTCTGTCCTGCATATATTGTTGCCCGATATCCAAGACCGTTGGCCATAATAAGATCCTCGAGCTTTACCCCATGCCGGCGGGCAATAACACCAGCAGTATCGCCGCGTTCCACTGTATAAAACTGGCTTCTTCTCTGTTGTGGCTGAAACATGGACTCCGGCATTACTGAGGCCAGTTCATGAATCCTGCCGTTACTTTCCGGCAGCCTGAGGGAGTATTCTTTGGGTATATATTTCCTTCCCTCAAAAACCGGACTGCGAAGAGCAGGATTCAATTCCTGAAGGGTGACAGGGTCCACCTTGAAATGACGGGAAATTTCATCCACAGGGGCAAATCCGGGCAACGATACCGAGAAATAACTCTTGGGGTGATCCAATACGAGATCGCCAAAATGATCTTTATATGTTTTGGCAACATGACGTGCAGCAAGAAACTCGGAATAAAAATTCCTGGAGGCGAATTTGAATCTCTTGCCATTATACTCAGAGAAAATACGTTCATATCCTCCTATTTTTTTCTTTGCCCGAAGCATACCATTCGTTCCATGATTGTATGCCGTTATCGCAAGGGGCCAGCTGCCAAGGAGTTCATAGTTTTCCTTCAGAAATCGTGCAGCGGCATGGGTTGCAATAATTGGATCTCGCCGTTCATCAAGAGTATAATCAACTGTCATGAACCGTCGGCCGGTTGACCGGGTAAACTGCCATATTCCTGCGGCACCGAATTTTGAATAGGCCTTATAATTGAAAGAGGACTCCACATGGGGGAGATACGCCAGATCGGTTGGCAGGTTATACTGTTGGAAAATATCCTTTATTTCTTCAAGAAATGCGCCGGACCGTATAATCCCGGCACCAAAACGATCTTTCTGGCACAGCTGGAAGCGTATTTTCTCGGCGGCTTTCAGCAAAACAGCCGAAGATGAATCGGCGCCCCATAAATCACGTATCCTTTTTTCATCTTCGTTCTGAGGATGATGCCCTGCAGCCAACCTGATCAGTATTTCCCGATATTTCTCCTTGGCATTTGCAACCCGCTTCCTATTGATCTTTCGAGCACCTGGCTCATCCTGCGGCAGCAGGTCGATAACCTCATAAATAATTGACAGGTCAAGGCTGTCATGAACAAGTCCATTGGTTGAAGGATAGACGGAATAGACCTTCTCCCAAAAAACTACGTTGGACTTTATAGCATCACATTCAGGGAAAGGTTCATCTGCCCCCTGTGCTGTCGGTAACGCAAAAAACAGGGCCAACAAAAGAGCAAGAAAACCTGACAACTGTGCTGACAGCTTTCTGCCGAAAAAAATTCTGGAGAAAAATCGTACTTTATTCACAATATGCATATCCTTATTCGTCCAATACAGAGGCCATGGGAACAGCCAGACCGGCACTGAACTTATTTCCTTTTACTGTTTTAATCTCTACACCTGCTTCCTTAAGCAGGGCAACTGCCGTGCCGTCCAGGCTTGCATCATCTGGAAGACACAATTCATCAGGTTTCATGGAAAGCAGCCATCGGCCAACGAGAAATCCTTTTTTTCGCTCTTCTTTCACAAAGGGGTTTTCCACATATTCCCGCACAGCTTTCATTGAGTTACGATCAAGGGTCTCCACCAGAAACCATGGTGCAGAACCGAGATGACCGAACAGATCTCCATCCGGCTTGACAACTGGTGCAATTCGCTTCAGGGTGTCTCCATGTCCGTAATGGGGACGAACCCGGGCCATAACCACCAGAGGAAACTTTTCAGGGATATCCTTTTCCAGACGATCTGATACCTGATCAGCCACTTTGTGAGAAGGAGACTGAATGATGATATCCAGATCAATAATAAACCGGCCGCCGGTTGTACGGCTCAGACACTTTTTGACCCTTGTCACCCGTGGACAGGCTTCAACCATATGAATAATCTCCCTCTCAGTCTCCCGATCTATTGAAGCATCAAGCAAATCTCGAATTGCCGCCACCAGCAAACCGCCGCCCGCTTTAAAAACAAAAAGAGAAACAATGGCGGCGGCCCATCGATCGACCGGCCATCCAAGAGAAGTGGCAATCAAACCCATGAGAACGACACCTGTAGAGAGACTGTCTGCAAGATAATCACGGGCATCGGCCTTTAATGCCGGGGAATTAAAACGCTTCCCGGCCCGGAGCTGAAGCAGACCGAAACCCAGGCTGAGTAGCAGACATCCAAAGGCCACAGGCAATGCCATGGCAACATCGGGCATCTTATCTGTACCAAGTAATGCCTGCCGACCTATCTCGTAGGCAGCAAGAATAATGGCAATGGATGTAACTAATGTCGCAACGTTTTCAGCTTTATACAACCCATATGGAAACGAGGGATGATTGCGGCCGGCGACCCATAAACCAATAAAAGCAGCCATAGAAGCAAGAACATCTGTTCCTGAATGAATGGCGTCCCCCAGCAATGCCGTACTTCCGGAGAGCACACCGGCAATACCCTTTACCGCAGCCAGAGTGATATTGACGCCGATGGAAATAAGTGCCCGGGTTCGGGCAGATTTCAGCTCATATTGTGTTTGAGGCGTAATCATATAGTGCAGTCATCAATGCATCAGATAAAAGCCAATCGCTTTATCAAGAGTATCCCCTTCAAATTCAACAAATGCGCCTCCTACATATGTCCCTTCAATATGGTGCACTATCATTTTTCTTTTTATCTTTGTCATCTTTGCATCATCAAGTGTAAAACTGACAATAAATTCATCACCTTTTGCAGCCCCATTTTCTTTCTGGAGTTTCAACCCGATACCCCTGAAAGAGAGGTTTTTTATCAGACATTCCCTGGCTGCCGATTTTCCTTCAGAAACCTTGTAGCAGAGACCTGCCAACGCCGTTTGTTTTCTTATATTTTTCCTGAAATTCAAGTCAACCTGAAAAACATCTCCGCAAGCACATTTCACCTTAAGAGTATGCTTCGATCCCTTGAATTTTGAAACGGGCACCTGCTTTATACTGTCACAATGAGGACAATGAATAAGAGCCATATTGGCTTCATTGACAAATACCGTTGATGAACGCATATACTTATTCTCCTGCACTTTGCAGATAATTTATTACGAATAGAGCCTCTAAATCATTAACCTTAAGGGAAATATGTTTGAAACCACGAAGCTCACGAAGTACACGAAGTTTTTTTTCCCTTTAACTTCGTGTACTTCGTGACCTTCGTGGTAAAATAATATAGACGTATAACTTCACATCATATTCATTTAACAATGATAGCATGAACACAACCTTATAATCTATTTTTTTCTCCTAAGAGATTGTTATGAAACCATATAATCCCATACTTGCCACCCTTGGCTTTGTCATGTCCGCAGACGGAAAACGTACTCTTCTTGTTCACCGAATCCACCGGGGGGACGATGAACATCTCGGAAAATTCAACGGTCTTGGCGGCAAGATGCAGCCAGATGAGGATATCGTCAGCTGCATGAAACGGGAAATTGCCGAAGAAGCAGGTATTAAATGTACACAAATGCTTCTTCGCGGCACAATCAACTGGACGAGTTTCGGAAAAAACGGAGAAAACTGGTTTGGATTTATTTTCAGAATTGATCAGTATTCAGGAACACCGTATACCGAAAACAAAGAAGGTCCACTAGCCTGGCATGCCGTTGACAGCCTTGACCAGCTGCCAATGTGGCTGGGTGACCGCCACTTCCTGCCTTTGGTTTTTGACGAGCATCCCGGCATCTTTCATGGATATATGCCATACAAAGATGGGGAGCCCGTATCGTGGAGTTATCAGAGGATTTGAGATTTGGGATTTGGGATTTGGGATTTGGGAGAGAAAA
>JACNJZ010000194.1 GCA_014382295.1 Candidatus Desulfobia pelagia
CGCATGATGATATTTTTACCGAGTTTCTGCTCACCCGGAAGATCGAGAGCTTCGAGAGCTTTGAGGCAGCGAAGATAGGCAACACCACCACCGGGAACGATTCCTTCTTCAACCGCAGCCCTGGTAGCATTCAGTGCATCTTCAACTCTGGCTTTTTTCTCTTTCATTTCAATTTCGGTAGCAGCACCGACATTGATGACAGCAACACCGCCGATCAGCTTGGCAAGTCTTTCCTGCAGTTTTTCGCGATCATAGTCAGAAGAGCTTTCCTCTGCCTGGGCACGAATCTGTTTTACACGAGCCGCAAGTTTGTCTTTTTCGCCGGCACCGCCGATAATGGTGGTGTTGTCTTTATCAATGATAATTTTCTTGGCATTGCCGAGATCATCCAGAGTAACATTCTCAAGCTTGATGCCGAGGTCTTCGGTAATTACCTGACCACCGGTAAGGATGGCGATATCTTCCAGCATGGCTTTTCTGCGATCACCAAAACCAGGGGCTTTGACAGCTGAAACGTTCAGGGTGCCGCGCAGTTTGTTGACAACAAGGGTTGCCAGTGCTTCACCGTCAACATCTTCAGCAATAATGAACAGGGGTTTGCCCAGTTTGGCAACCTGCTCAAGAATAGGCAGCAGATCTTTCATGTTGCTGATTTTTTTCTCATTGATGAGAATGAGAGGATCTTCAACATTGACTTCCATTTTCTCAGGATCGGTTACAAAGTAGGGAGAGAGGTAACCGCGATCAAACTGCATACCCTCAACAACATCCAGGGTTGTTTCCATGCTTTTCGCTTCTTCGACGGTGATAACACCTTCTTTGCCGACCTTGTCCATGGCCTCGGCAATGATATTACCGATGGTGGCATCATTGTTGGCGGAGATGGTACCAACCTGGGCAATTTCTTTCTGCTCTTTGGTTGGCTTGGCAATGTTTTTGAGCTCAGCAACAACGGCTGCAACTGATTTGTCGATGCCTCGTTTGATTTCCATTGGATTGTGGCCGGCAGCAACAAGCTTGCAGCCTTCAGAGTATATTGACTGTGCAAGAATGGTGGCTGTAGTCGTTCCGTCACCAGCAACATCACTGGTTTTGGAAGCCACTTCTTTTACCATCTGGGCGCCCATATTTTCGAATTTATCTTTCAGTTCGATTTCTTTGGCAACGCTTACGCCGTCCTTGGTGATTGTCGGTGCACCAAAGGATTTTTCAAGAAGAACATTGCGGCCCTTGGGACCCAGTGTCACTTTAACGGCATTTGAAAGAGCATTTACCCCGGTGAGGATTTGCTCGCGGGCTTTTGACCCGTAATGAATATCTTTTGAACCCATGATTTTCTCCTTATTCTCAGCTTATTCTACGACACCGAGGATGTCATCCTCGCGCATAATCAGATAATCTATACCTTCAATTTTGACATCTGTTCCACCATATTTACTGAACAGAACCCTATCACCTGCCTTCACATCCATAGCAACCCGCTCACCTTTATCTGTCATTTTGCCAGGGCCTACAGCGACGATTTCGCCTTCTGCAGGTTTTTCCTTGGCGCTGTCAGGAATAAAGAGTCCTCCTGCGGTTTTTTCTTCACTCTCCAATCTCTTGACCAGAATGCGATCATTTAATGGACGTATGTTCATTTAAAGCCTCCGTGTGAAAATAATAGTAATAATGGGAATGATGGATCGAAAGGGGCTGGAAAGCTTTTCGATCTTGCTCTCAACTTAAAACAAGGAAATAGGCTCTTATAAAGAAGGCCTGTTTCCTTGTAGGCCAAACAATAGGGATGGGTATTTCAAAAATCAAGGGAGGGGGAAAAAAAAATGCAACATGGCGGCTTCTCTGGAGAAAAAAAATCTTTTCAGGTGAACATAATTGATCTACAGGGAGTTTGAGTCTGGGGTACCTCGTTCTACCCAGCCAAAAAGATCGGTTTTTGCGCCATATTGCATAGATTGCATTTCATCGAAAAGCCGCTGGGCCAGTTCTCCTGTTTTACCGTTGTTAACGATGCAGGTCTCACCTTTATAATAGAGGGAGCCTACAGGGGAGATAACAGCAGCGGTTCCGGTTCCAAAGACTTCTTTGAGGGATCCGTTGCCGGCCGCTGTGAAAACTTCATCAATTGCAATAGGTCTTTCGACAACATCAAGGCCCCATTCTTTAGCAAGCGTCAGTACTGAGTCTCTGGTGATACCCGGCAGGATGCTTCCGGAAAGAGGAGGAGTGATCACTTCATCGCCAATAACGAAAAAGATGTTCATGGTGCCCACTTCCTCGATGTATTTTCTCTCGACGGCATCAAGCCAGAGAACCTGTGTGAATCCCTGTTTCTGAGCTTCAACAGCGGCCATGATACTTGCGGCATAATTGCCGGCTGTCTTGGTGTTGCCCACTCCTCCGGGAACGGCACGCACGTATTTGTCGGTTACAAAGATTTTCACCGGATTAAAGCCTTCCGGATAATATGCCCCTACCGGACTCAGTATGATAAAGAAGATATACTGGTTGGCTGGCCGCACTCCAAGTGCTGCCTCTGAGGCGATCATGGTTGGACGTATATACAGTGATGCACCATTGATTCCCGGCACCCAGTCCTGTTCTATTTTCAGCAGGCGTTTCAGGGCGCTGAGAACATCATCTGTATCTATTGTTGGCATACACATTCTAGTGGCGGAAAGATTCATTCTCGCCAGGTTGTCCTGGGGGCGAAACAGATAAATTTGATTATCTTTTCCCCTGTATGCCTTCAGTCCTTCAAAGATGGCCTGGCCATAATGGAGCGCCATGGCTGCCGGGTCGAGGGAGAAATGCTGGTATTTGCATATCTGGGCATCATGCCAGCCTTTTTCGGTGTCATAATGCATGACAAACATGTGGTCTGTGAAAATTGCGCCAAAGCCAAGGGCTTTTTCATCTGGTTTTGGTTTGAGCTGTTCGGGCGGCGCTTTTTTTATTGTGATATCCAGCATTGAAAACTCCAGAAATATAAAAAAATATGGATCTGACAAGGAAAGAACAGAGTTTTGGCGGATCCAACGTGTGAATCTGTTTGAAAAAAAACAATATAGCTGATAACCTCAGTCAATGGAACAACTTATTTGTCATTGTCATGCGGGGGACTACGTATGAGTCAAAAGCCGCCAAGCCCGATGGTCCTGCTTTATTTTCTAGGCTTGCTTCTCCTCGCAACCTTTCTGGTCGGTCGCCTTTTATGGCCGTTTGTCGCTATTCTTATTCTTTCCTATCTGTTGGCGACTATTTTCTCCCCTGTCTATACTTTTTTCAATAGGAAATTTTCATCCCAGTTTTCTTCTCTTTTTACCTGCGGTCTTATTGGTGTCCTTATTTTTCTTCCAATGACTTTTTTTGTAGGGACACTTTCCCAGGAGGCATATGCGCTCTTTCAGCTGACAAAGGGCACCAATCTGGCTCTCAAATTTACCGAGTTTGTTGAACAGAATGCTATTCTGCTCAAGCTGAAGGGGGTCATTGAAGGCTACGGTATCAAGGTTGAATTGAAGGAATTTGGAGCAGAACTCTCTGACCTGGGCCGGATGAGCGCTCTTTTTATCTATAATCAGGCCAGTGCCTGGGCGGCCAACATCCTTAATTTTGTTTTTGATTTCATAATGATGATCCTGGTCATCTTTTTCCTGCTTATTGATCAGGAGAAGCTTAAAAATTATCTCCAGAGGCTCTCTCCATTGCCTGATCACCATGACCGTCTGCTTCTTGCCAAGTTTGAGGAAATCAGCAGGGCAATCCTTATCGGGAATGGTATCTGCGGTGTGATACAGGGAGTGCTGGGAGGCCTTGTTTTTGCCTTTATGGGCATTAATTCTCCTGTTCTCTGGGGTGCGATAATGGGGATTCTTGCCTTTTTGCCTATTGTTGGTATTGGTCTTGTTCTCTTGCCGGCATCATTGATCCTGCTCCTTAAAGGAAAAATAGCCGCCGGAGTTCTCATGGCAGTATTTTATGTTTTTCTGTCCTTTTCGGTGGAATATATTGTCAAGCCCCAGATGGTCGGGGAACGGGTTAAGATGCATACCCTCCTGGTTTTTCTTTCTATTCTGGGTGGTTTGAAGGTTTTTGGTTTCCTGGGAATTATTTATGGGCCGCTTATTGTCACCGGTTTTCTCACTCTCGTAGATATTTATTTCGGCAGCTATGATGTCTGGGTGAAAAGTCCTGGATATTGGAAGAGCGATTCGCACAAAGAGTAACGGAAGACTGATACTATGGAAGAAGCAGTTCCCTTTTTGTATGGGGTATTGATTTATAATTTTTCTTTACCTGTTCTGATACCGCTCTTTTATCTTGTTCGTTTTTGGAGGTTCTTGAGGTTGAAGATAGTGTATCTGATGACAGCGGTGGCATCATGTTATGTCAGTGGGATGGTTCTGGTTGCCGCAGTATATTACGCTGAGTCAAAACTGGAAAGCCTGGCCGGATCGATGGATTCTGCTTTGATTGGTTTTGTCGCTCAAAATATACTGGTTGTTTTCCTGTATATGTTTGTCGCATGGTGGGTTTCCCGATTTTTTCGGAAGGTAATGGCGGATGAACCTTCACAAGGCGTAATTTGAATTATTGCTGTCATTTTTTCTCTGAATAAAAAAAAGGGCCCTCATTGCCGGGGGCCCTTTTTTTATGCCTGAAGTATAATGTGTTCTAAAGAGACACTATCCTATAATGCATAAGACATCATTCTTTGACACCGGATCACCAATACTGAAATTGATTTTTTTGACAATTCCGGACACCGGAGCCGTCATTGCATTTTCCATTTTCATTGCTTCGATGATAACAACGGAATCGCCCTTGTTTACCTGATCTCCTACCTGCTTTTCTATTCCGACCAGCATACCCGGCAGGGGTGCAATCAAAGGGGTTCCTTCAGTATCAACTGCCACAGTCGTCGCGGCTTGAGGTGCGGGTGCCGGTGCGGTTGCAGGAGGCTGTGGTGGCGGGGCCTGCTGCGGAGGTGCCTGTTGTTGCGGAGGCGGTGGTGCAGATACTGATGGTGTCGGGTTTACATATCTGATGGCTGGTGCGCCGCCAATCTGCTCTACGCCTACCTCAAAATATTCATTATCGACATATACATTGTATTTGCTGATTTGAGCGCCTTCGGGCGGCAGTTTTTTCGGCTTTTCCAGGAGCTCACCGGCTTTGGCTTTTTTGATAAGTTCTGCGTCGGCTATAACATCTTCCATTGTCCGGGGGCGAACCTCGGGAGGTGGTTCTTCCTTGCCGTATTTCCATTTTAGGAATTTCTTGCCGGTCACCGGGTAGATGGCATAAAGCAGCTGATCGTCAAGATCCATGGCAAGGCCTTTTGTTTCCTCTTTGGCCTTTGCAAGTTCCGGTTCAAGCACTTCGGCAGGCCGGCAGGTAATCGCTTCCTCGCCTCTCTTATAGCCCTTCAATGCCTTTTTCTGGACTTCCGGGTTAATAGGTATTGCTGTTTTTCCATACAGGCCGTAGCAGAGATCCTTTACCTGGGAAGTGAGCATTTTGTAGCGTTCATTTTCATCATCAAAAAGAACATTATTGACAGTCTGAATACCGACGATCTGGCTTGTCGGGGTAACAAGAGGGATCTGGCCGAGGTCTTTTCTTACCCGGGGAAGTTCTGCGTAAACCTGGTCCAGCTTGTCCAGGGCGTCCATTTCCCGGAGTTGGTTCACCAGGTTTGACAGCATTCCTCCCGGAGTCTGGTGAAGAAGAACATTTATGTCAATAATTGAGACCTTGGTGTCATTAAGCAGGTGTTTGTATTTCGGTAGGATCTCTTTTTCCAGGACCACATTGATTTCGGCAAGGGACTTTATGTCAAAGCCCGTGTCGCGGTTGGTGCCGAGCAGGGTCATGACCAGCGGTTCAATGGCTGGATGTGAGGTGCGATAGGCAAATGGGGTCATGCAGGTGTCGAGAATGTCAACTCCGGCCTCAATAGCTTTGAGATGAGTCATCGATGCCATGCCGGAAGTGAAATGGCTGTGCAGATGAATGGGTATGTCGGTGGCCTTTTTAAGGGCTGCAACAAGATCGAAAGCATCGTAGGGTGCGAGGAGGCCGGCCATATCTTTAATGCAGATACTGTCTGCTCCCATTGCAGCCAGTTCTTTTGCCTTGGCGGTGTAGTAGTCCAGAGTATAGACTTCTCCGCCCATTCTCGGTTCTGTCATGGAGTAACAGATGCAGCCCTGGAAATGTTTCCCGGCTTTTTTTATACCTTTGACGACAGTTTCAAAATTGCGGTAATCATTTAAGGCATCAAAGGTCCGGAAGATGTCCATGCCATTGGCGGCAGCCCTGTCAACAAAGGCCTCCGCGACATCATCGGCATAATTTCTGTATCCAACCAGATTCTGTGCCCTGAGCAGCATGGAAAAAGGGGTCTTTTTGACATATCGCTTCAGAGTTCTGATTCGTTCCCAGGGGTCTTCATTCAGGAATCGGTGCATGGCATCAAAAGTCGCTCCTCCCCAGGTTTCCAAGGCCCAGAACCCAATTTCATCCATCATCTCTGCAACAGGAATCATATCCTCTGTCCTTCCCCTGGTGGCAAAAAGGGACTGGTAGCCGTCGCGGAGGGTTAAATCCATGATTTTTACAGGATTTTCAGCGGCCGGTCGGTCCTTGCTGTAATTTATCGCTGTATTTTTCACTTGAATGGAGGTGCTCATGCTCTTTAATCTCCTTTGAGAATTATTTTATCCTTTCAGGCCCGGAACCATCCTCATTTGAATAAGGTTTCGCATCATCATTTGAGCCTGGTTGCTGCTATGGTTCCACATGCTTGGTGAGGCTGAAGAAGGATGTTGCGTTCCTGAACCTGGCAGAGAGGTTTCGTGTAACTCTTCTGCCGCCTGGAGGTGAAACAGCACAGCCGCCATTGCCGCCATCTTTTTTTTCTGGATGCTCATTGTGACAGATTCTCCTTGCGATCAAACAAAAAGCCGAATTTTTCAAAGTACCCTAAAGAAGGAATTATTGAGAATGATTGTTATCCAAACGGGACATAAACAGTGTAGGCGGTTTCTTTCCCTGTGATAGAATCAATAGTGCTCTGCAGGGTAATTCTTTCCTGGCTGCTGTGCCATCGATTCCAGTCTTCCAGGGAGCGCCAGGTACTGATAACAATATATTCCCCGGGCCGGTCGATGCACTTGAGAGTCTCTCCACTTATGTAGCCGGGCTGGGCCATGGCAAGAGTGTGTAGCTTGACGATCAAAGGGTTTACGGCCTGGACCAGATCCTTGTCAATGGAGCGGGTGATTAGAATTTTTACAGCCATTCTTTTCCTCCTTGAAAGCTATGGGAGTTATGTGATGCAGCAGATATGATAAAAGAGTCTGCCCTGGGATCAAGTTGCTGGAGGCAGACTTGTGAAACAGGTAAAGGGGTTTATTAACAGCAGGAAAAGTTTCCTTTCGTAAAGTAGCAGGAAGTACAGAAAAAAACTATACCATAAAAGGATTTTTTTGCCCTGGATAATGGCGGCAAAGGCTATAAAAAAAGCCGAAAGGAGAAATCCTTTCGGCTGAAGGGTAATTTGTAGGTTCCCTTTGTCCGGAAACGTGTCATTTCTGCGCTATGTTGGCAGTCACCCATTGTGAGGGTGACTGCCATTCTTAGACAGAATCAGGGTTCGTCGTGACAGATGCCGCAATCCCGGGAGATAGTCTCGCCGGATTTGTTTTCATGTTCCTCGTCATGGCATCGCCAGCAGCCATAGCCGTCATCTGCATATTGATGGCCGAGATGCTCCATATAGGTTCCCCACTGGATTCCCATGGCTGGCCAGACATTGCCCTGATATGCTTCAGTCAAAAATTGTCCGGCCTTGATGATGTCTTCCTTGTATTTTTGTGCCTGTGCGGCATCCCGCTTCTTCTGCAGGAAGAGTAAATCACTAATGATAGAGTCTTCAGCCTGTTCGCGGGTTTCGTAGTCCTTCTTGATAACTTCGAGGCTGTCTTCACGGATACCGGCAATATCCGGGTTGATTTTTTTACTGAGGAGGCCGAAATCAACCCGCTCCTCAGGCATCTGGTAAACGTGAGTCGGGCGGTTATGACAGTCGATACAGTCCATTACCCGCCAGTGCAATTCTTCACCTTCAGGAATGTCAATATCACTTTTTGTAAATTCATCCACGGTGCCGTTTGGTCTCTTTACTCTGACTTTAGCCACCTGGGTGCGTTTTTCATCAACAGCCAGATAGCTGACTTCAACTTCCTTGCTTACATGCCAGTGAATTCCCTCGAAATTATTTGTTTCAGGGTTGTGGCCGCCGATATGCAGGGCGATTTCATTTATGTCGGGGTTCTGCTGGTCATCATTTGAAAAGGAAACAAAACGCTTGATTTTCTTGCCATGAAACTTGTCTGGCCAGTGGCATTGCTCGCAGGTATCGCGCGCCGGGCGCAACTCGTGGACCGGGGCGGGGATGGGGCGGCTGTAGGAGTCCGTGAGTACAGCCTTGACCTGGCGAAGGCCAGATAATTTTGCCTGGACAAACCATGTTGCACCCGGGCCGATATGGCAGGCGACACAGGCTACCCGCGAATGGGCGGAGCGCTGGTATGCCTCATATTCAGGCTCCATGACAGAGTGACATATTTTTCCGCAGAAATATGAGGAATCTGTAAAATGATACGCTTCATAGCCAATGACAATAAGGATGGCAACATTGACGGCTGATAATGAAATAAAGGCGATAAGACCCAGGCGATGCTTGGGGTTGCTCAGGTTTATCTGCAGGTGATCGGTGTCAATACCGGTCCTGCGCCAGCGCCAGCGTCGTATCCAGACGGCAATAGGCAGAAGAGCAAGGCCAAAAAGCATTCCTGCCGGCAAGACCGTATATGTGACCAGTGCGGCATACGGGTTGTCCACAAGGCCGAGCAGGTCTACGGCTGTTCCTGTAAGCATCAGTGTGATACTTATTGTTGTTATTGCAACACCCAGGACTCCGAGAGGGGAGCGCCACAGTCCTTTGACTAGACGGTCAATTGGGCCGTCTACGTGGCCCTCCTTCTGAGGGTCTTCCGGGTCTAGTTTGTTGTTTTCATTCTCATTGCTCATCTTTTTTAACTCCCTTGTTCATATTATAACGATAGGCTCCGCTATATCTGCGGCAGGATTCACAATCATTCCTGATTTTTTTGGCCGTTTGTACTTGTATGAAGGTAATCATGACAGCGAAAACATCCTGATAGGCCCTGCTTGGTGCCCTCAATGGATTTCGCGATGGTTATTTTACCATGCTTATAAAGATCCGGATAGTTATTTTATACCACTATGTAATACTTTTTTTTGGGGGGGCAGTTTGGCGTTTTCAACAGATTAGTGGTCACGGGGTAACGGCTTTCAGGGACTGTCTTTTTTGAGCCAGAAGTTGTTAGCCACAAACATTTAGTTTTTAGGTTGTCTCAGCGCTTCGTCTTTTTTCAAAACCAATAAAAAAGGCAAGCAGGGCTGGTATTACGAAGAGTGTGAACAGTGTTGACATGGCAAGTCCCCCCAGCAGAATGCTGCCTAATCCCCGATAGAGCTCACTGCCTGATCCGGTTGAAAGAACAAGGGGCAGCATTCCAAGCAGACTCGTTGTCGCACTCATGAAAATAGGCCTGATACGGGTCTGTACAGCCTCCGAAACAGCAGCAATACCTTCCAGACCATTATAGCGAACATTGTTTAATGATTGATGTACGATGAGAATGGCATTATTGACCACCGTACCGATCAGGATGATAAAGCCAAGCATTGTCAGAACATCAAAGCCCTGGGGTGCAATAAAGGTGTTTACAGCTTTCAGTCCCAGGAAACCACCGGCTGCGGCCAGCGGCACAGAAAAAAGAATAATTAATGGATAGAGGAAATTCTCAAAAAGTGCCGCCATCAACAGATAGGTAATAACAAGTGCCAGGAGCATGTTCCACTGAAGAGCCAGCCGGGTCTGAGTGAGCTTGTCTGCATTTCCCCCCACTTCAATTTCTACTCCTTGTATAGTTCCTGCTTTCAGCAGTGGTCCAATGATTTCATTTTCAATGGTTTCCATGGCGCTTTGCAGTGGAAGATCTTCCGGGGGGGTAACCTGCAGAGTGATGGTCCGTTTCCTTTCCAGGTGATTGATCTGGGGCATTCCTTCACTGTATACAAGCGTTGAAACATCCCCTACGCGGATGAGATTCCCAAAACTGTTTACGATTGTGCCGTTTAATATGTCTTCCGGTGTTTCAAAGGTACTGTCATAGCCTTTCAATATAAGATCGATCTGCTTTGTTCCTTCTGGCCGGTATTCACTAATTTTTCGGCCATCCATGAGAATATCCACATAGATACCCAGATCTTCCTCTGTGAGTCCGTTGGCCGCCAGTTTTTCTTTCTGGGCAATAATTTGCACTTCAGGATAACTCGTTTCCAGTGAAGGGACTGGTCGAATCTGCGATCCTTGGATTTTTGCGCTTATACTGCCAAAGAGAACCCGAGAGGCATCAACAATGGAATGAATATCTTCCCCGGAGACATTAACCTCGACAGTTCTCCCTTTGCCGATGCCGCTTTCAAATATTCCAGCTTGAATGCTGACACCAAAAATACCAGGGATTGAGTTCATGATCCGGGTGAAAAGAGGCATCATTTCCTTGGCGCGTGTTTCATGAACCGATAATCCTCCAAAAATGTGAAATCGATCTGCCCCGACGTAAAACATATCCCTTATCTGCGGGAAACCGTCTTTTCCGTCTTCCTCAAAATAGGGCTTGGCCTCCTTGAAGATATAGTCACCCATATCTCTCATTTTGTTGACAGAATAGCCGGGAGGAGGAATCAGTATGTTCAAGATAAGATTTCGGTTTCCCTGGGGAAGGTATTCGCTACTCGGCAGCAGCCATGCGGTGAGACCGAGAGAGAAGGATGTAAACAGGATAACGGTGGCTACCCTGGTCAGAGTATTCTTGAGGCAGAAACCAGAAAATTTCATGATAAGCGATACAAGATAAGGACCGACAATGCTTTTTTGGAGGGCTCCTTTTGGGCTTTCCTTCTGGTTTTTGTAAAACTGGTGGATCAGGGTCGGGATCACGGAGATGGAGACAAAGAGACTGAGCAGGATGGAAAAGGTAATGGCAATGGCGATATCCCTGAACAGCTGGCCTGCTTCTTCCTGTATAAAGATGACCGGCAGGAAGACGGCTACAGTGGTTGCCGTAGAGGCAAGGACAGCACCCCAGACCTCTTTTGCCCCTTCATAAGCCGCGGTATAAGAGTTCTTTCCCATCTTTCTGTGCCGGTCGATATTTTCAAGGACAACAATGGAGTTATCCACAAGCATGCCAACAGCAAAAGAGATTCCGGCAAGGCTGACGACATTGAGATTCCGTCCCATGAGCCAGAGAAAAATAAAGGTGCCTATGGCTGAAATGGGAATGGCCACTGCGGTTGCCAGGGTTGACCTGATACTGCGCAGAAAGAGCAGGAGAACTGCTATTGCCAGCAGGCCGCCGATGAGAACATTCTTTTTCACAAGATCAATAGCGGTATTTATATAGGGTCTCTGGTCGTACACCATATCAATGAATAGTTCTTTTTGCCCAAGTATCCCGTTGTTCAGGCGCTTGACTTCCTCTTCTATGAGGTCCGACATCTCGAGCACATTGGTGCCCTGTTCTTTTCGAACACCGATAACAATGACAGGCGTTCCATTGTGGAGAACTGAGACATCTTCCTTTTTGTGGCCATTTGAGACAGTAGCCACATCCTTCAGATATATACGTTTTACACCGTCATCAAAGACGACTACATCAAGAGCTTCCAGTGGAGATTGAAACTGGCTGACAGAGCGGATTCTGTAATTTTTTTTGCCTATCCCGAGGACACCGGCGGATATGTTTCTGTTGGTTTTCTGAAGGGCGGCAATAATCTGGTTGATTGTAATGTTGTGGCGTGCCATCTCCTGGTCGTTGAGTGTCACGTGCAGTTCATTTTCAGTCCCACCAAAAACAAAAAGTGAGGCGACTCCTTTCACCCGCTCAAGATGTTGGCGGATGTTGTTTTCAAAAAAAGTCATGAAATGCTGGATGGGTTCTTTGTTGTCCTGTTGTGATTTGAGCATCATCCAGATCACCGGCGAGCTTTGCGCTCCTGCCGCTTCAATTACAGGTTTGTTGGCGTTTTCCGGATATCGGGGGACCTCATTGAGTTTGTTTGATACTCGGAGGAGGGCGTCATCTATAGCAGTCTCCAGCGCAAAGGATAAAGTCACCTCTCCATAGCTGTTATAGCTTGCGCTCTCCATTTTGGTGAGCCCCTGCAGGCCTTTTAAGACTTCTTCCTGCTCTTCGATGATCTCTTTTTCGATTTCATACGGTGTGGCACCACCCCAAGTGGTACTTACTGTAATCTGGGGTGTTTCAACGTCGGGAGTCAGCTGGATTGGTAATTTGTTTAAGCCAATAAGGCCGAACATGACTGTCAGAATGACACCGACAGCAACCGTGACAGGCTTATTGAGAGACTGGCCTATTATGTCCATTACTTTTCTCCTGTAATAACAACAGGCTGGTCAGGTCGCAGACGTTCATTGCCTTCAATCACAATAGGCATGCCAGGGATAAAATACGGATTGTCTGCGCCAATGCTGTCACCGAGGTAGGTCACTATATTTACAGGAAGAATTGCTGCTTTGTCATCTTTGACTGTGTAGACGAAATCGCTGCCCTGGAACTTTATAAGTGCGTCTCGGGGAATGATGCTGAGATTTCTCTTCGGGCTGGTGGGGATGTATACCGTGGCAGACATATTTTCTGCTACTTTGGCCATTGGCGGGATGCGAAGTTTCAAAAAAACATTTTTTGTTTTTGCATCAGCTGTAGGGTCAATGTCACTTATGGTGCCATCAATTTTGATATCGAACGCATTGATTGTGACGGGGACCTTTTCCCCTACAGTGATATGCTTCAGGAGGGTTTCAGCAACGGGAACCCTGATGAAAAGGTCCTGGGTTGACCCGAGAGTGACAAGCTGCTTGCCCTGTTGTACCCAGTCTCCAGTATCAATGTTTTTGTCCAGTATAACCCCGTCAAATGGTGCCAGTATGACACTTTTCCGTTTTTGAATAAGGAGTTTTTCATATTCTTTCTGTTCCACCTGCTTATCTTTCAGGGTGTTCTGGTAAGTATAGAGAGCATCATCATAGTCTCTTTCGCTGACGCCATCCTTTGAGAACAGGACATCCATTCTTTTGAAGTGTTTTGCAGCGTGCTGGATGCGCAGTTCGATCTGATCAATGACCGTGTTGCTCAAGGCGATGTCTTTGTCGAGGATTTCGGTGTTGAGTGTGACGAGCGGCGCGTCTTTTTTAACCAGATCGCCTTCGCGGACAGCAACGGCTGCAACAAGGCCTGAGACTTCTGTGGAAATATGGCTCACCCGGTCATAATAGAGCAAGCCGATAAAAGAGCGATTTTCCGAGACTTCCTTCTGTGCTATTTTTGATGTAACAACCTGGGCAGGAGGAGCTTCCTGGGCAAAAACAGTTGCGGTGCTGAAAAGTATTGCCGTGGCAAAAATGTATATAAATCGCACAATAATCCTCACTTGGGGTTAAATTTTTTCCCGGGACATTCTTTCGAGATTCTGAGTCATTTTTTCAAAGGAGTTTCTGATAAGCTGTTGTTTGTCAGATGATACTCCCCTGAGAAAGCTGGTAGAAAAGGAATCAAAGATGCCAATAACTTCATTGACGAGAGCTTTCCCTTTAATTGTAAGAAAGACGGAAGCAGCCCTTCGGTCTTCCAGGTTTTCCTTTCTTTGTACAAGATTTTTCGATTCGAGCCGGTCAAGCATTCTGGTAATGTTGGCAGCTTTTTTCCGGGCAATCTCACCAATCTGGCGCTGACTCATTCCTGACGTAACAGACATACTTTTAAGTATATGAAGCTGCTCCAGGGTGAGATCATATGGTTTCAGCACTTTTTCCGCAAAATTTTTCATATCCTGGGATAATAGATATATAAGTCGCCCTAGGGGCTCTTCGCCATTGGGGTCTTCATCGCAGCATTTCATTTTGTTGCCTCCCTAATAGTTGTCTAGGCAAGTATATGTGGATTGATTATTTTGTCAATAGGCAAATTATGCCAAGATATTTGTGGGAAGGAGAAAGCTGGAGGGAAAGGAAGGGGTGTAGAGTTTGGGAGATTGAGAGGGTATCAGGTGGTTTAAATCTTGATCTGGCTGATACCTGCTTCCAGCAGCGCGTGCTGTGAGATATCAGCCAGACGGGGATATTGTGCTACGCCGGCTTGGGAGGGGCATCCATGATTCGGGAGCCTTGGGTCGGGAAGGACTCCTGGAAAATCTCGAGGAGTTTCAAGTTCTGTTTACCCATCATGATGGCATTGCCGACCAGGGCGTAAAAGAGGATGCTGAGCCTTGTTTTTGAAGAATCATCCTGAATACGTTCGATCTGGTTGTAGTTGAACTGATTGGCAAGATCACGAATGTCCTGGAGTTCCTTGGCGATAATATCAGGATGCAAGGCCTCCTTTTGAGCAAAGGCATTTTCTACCAGAGAAAGAATATGCATCAGAGCATTTTTAATGCTTTTCAACTCGACGATCTGCTCGTCCAGCAGGCCTGTATGGTTATTGCTTACATGGACATAGGAACGGTTGATGATATCCCTGTGTCCGTCGGAAAGTTTCTGGATTCTTCTGATTGTCTGGGCATATTTATAGGATGTTATCGCGTGTTCCTTCTGCTGCATGCGCAGAACTTTAAAGATATTGGCAATAATGATGTTTGACCATTGCTGGACTTTTTTCACTTTTTTCCTCTGGACACGGAGCGTATCAATTTCCTTCCAGAATAAAGCATCAAAGCCAATATCGAGAGATTCCCTGATTTCTTTCAGGAGATGGGTCAGGTGTTCAAAGGTTCTTTCCCTGGCTTCCCGGGCTCGTGTTGCATCGGTTATTTTGTGGAGGTTGAAAACAGCGGATTGTTCGCTCTCCTCGGAGCGTTTACCGTGCAGGCGGTGTGACCGTATAATCATAAATGCGCACAGGCTCAGCAGGAGGACCACTCCAAATCCATTTAGGAAGTACAGTATGTTGGCAAAAACGAAGGCCACGGAAAAGGCAATAAGCGCGGTTAGAAACCAGCCGCTGATAACGGTGAGAACTCCTGTAATTCGATAGACAGCCGTTTCCCGTCCCCATGCACGGTCAGAAAAGGAAGATCCCATGGAAACCATGAAGGTGATATACGTTGTTGATAGCGGTAGCTTCATTGAGGTGGCCAAGGAAATAACGGCCGAGGCAACCATTAGATTCACAGATGCTCTGACCAGGTCGAAAGATTGCTGACCGGTTTTGTCCGAATGGGGGTATCTTTTGGGGTCCATCCGATCGTCAACGAATTTGCGGACAGGGAAGGGGATATAGCTTTTTCCGGAGGTGAAGAAGGCGTCTACTGACCTTACAATGACACGGGAGACCTTGGTTGACTCAAAGGTCTCGACATCTTCCTGCTGACTTCCGAGGCCGAGTTCTGTTTTTGATACGGTCCTGGCCTTTTTTGAAAACCAGAGCGTGAATACCATGATTACGCCGGCAATCAGCAGGAGAAAGGTTTCAGATTCAACTTTTTGGCTGAGAACCCCCATGGTTATATTGAGAGGATCTGCCGAGGCCATGGCGGCTTTAAAGGCGTGAAAGCCGGCCATCGGGACCCCTATGAAATTGACGAGATCATTGGCTGCAAAGGCCATTGCCAGGGCAAACGTGCCCATGAGTACAATTGGTTTCAGTATGTTGGCACGAAAAAAGGTAATAAGGATCTGCAGAGTTGCAGCTGAGATAACAAATGTTGCAAAGAGAATCTGAAGGGCATTTGACTTGATGAGAGCATATGTTTCCGGGGTAATAAAAGAGGCACCCTTGGCCCCTTTTATAAGAATAAAAAAAACAATGGACGACAGAGCCACTCCACCCCAGAGAGCCCCATAGCGTGGCAGGGTTTTTGTGTAGTCAAAGGTGAAGAGAAGCCGGCTTGCGAACTGAACAATGGCTCCGCAGAAAAAAGCAACAATTACAGAAAGCAAGATTCCAAAAATGATAATCATGGCTTTACTGGAATTAATGTATTGGGCGATCATTCCCAGGCCTTCACCCGCACTGAGAATCTTTATTAGAGAGAGCGCCACGGCGGCTCCCAGCAATTCAAAAACAATGGAAACAGTTGTTGATGTGGGTAGGCCAAGCGTGTTGAACGTATCAAGGAGCAGGATATCCGTCAGCATTACTGCCAGGAAAATGGCGATAAGTTCAGGCATGGTAAAAAACTGTGGATGGAAAATACCCTTTCGGGCCACCTCCATCATACCGCTGGAAAAGGTGACGCCTGCTATAATGCCAAGACTTGCAATAATCATGATCACGTGGCGCGGCGCAACACGGGATCCAATGGATGAATTGAGGAAATTGACGGCATCGTTGCTCACGCCTACGATGAGATCAAAAACCGCACAAAATACGAGAATACCAATAGCCAGGATATAAAATTCGGGGCCCATTATTCACCTAAATGGTTTTAGAAAATTACTTTTGGAGAGAGAAAAGAGGTTACGTATATATAGAGTATATATGTTTTGAAACAAAAGATCATAAGGTCGGATTTACTTAAATAGTGCTGGTGAGTCAAGAAGAATATTCGGCAGAGAGCAGGAGGAAATGGGGGAGTATTAGCCGGCAATGTTTGCTTCGCGAAAAAGTACTGATGGCCTCTCTTTATTCAGTAGCAGATAAAATTTCAAGATTCTCCAGCTTGGTGATGGTATATATTCCTTCCTGGATTATATCGGCATGGGTTATTTTTGTTTTTATTTCCGTGTCATGGATGTTTTTGAAAGCCTCTATCTGTTTGAGGTCAAGCTCGAAATGTTCTTTTGTCACTATGGCAAAATCATTGCTGTACCTCCCGTATAAAATCTCTTGAAAAATCGTATTGAGTCACTGTTCGTTTCAGGCCGGTGATTGCTTGAAAGTATTCCTGGCCAATTCAAAAGGTCCGCCATTGGTGATCAAAGCGCCAATAAAGCAGGCTGCCCTCCCCAGATACCAATTACGCATTGAATGGTGCCGCTAGCAACGGTCATTCCTGTGGAAATATTAATCTGTTCAGTGGTTCTGGGATTGGTCTTTCATTGAGCCTTTCAATCAGTTGCTTCTATCTTTCGACCAGTCTGTATCGGCATTACCTATTTGCAAAATCAGTTTACCCGATGTAGAAAGGGGGAGGTTTGATTATGTGAGAAGGCCTGATCGTGTGTAGATGAGGTTGTGTAGATGAGGTGCTGCTGAATAGTTATTATGAAATTATGATGAAAAGGAGAAATCAAGATGGATGTAAGGAAACAAAAGTACTGGCTGGCCCCTGTTTTTTTCAGTCTTTTTTTTGTATGCGCAATCACCGCACATGCAGTTGAATTAAAAATGTTTGTTAACGAACCCCAAGGCGGGCGCTGTTCAAAGGACATTAAATACGCAGCAGAGGTTTTCAAAGAAGTCAGCAATGTCACGGTTACGATTGTCCCTAAGTTCATGAGCAACAGTGATGATCCTGAAGCCCCGGCTGTCATGATTGATGGTAGGGTTGTTGCGGAAAACAATGGTCCCCATAATGGCTGTATCGATAAAGATCTGCTTATTGCGGAACTGATAGAACGGGGAGCCGTTCCTTATAGTGAAGGGTATCGGGTCATAAACTCGGCACAGCTTAAAAAACTGGTTGACTCAAAGAGTGATGATGTCCTGGTAATTGATGCCAGGAACCCTGAGGAGTACCAGGAAGTTCATATTCCCCGGTCTATAAATCTGCCGGAGAAAAAATTCGATGAAAATAAGCAGTTACTCCCTGAAAGCAAAAAATCGACAATCGTTTTTTATTGTAATGGTGTCAAGTGCGGTAAAAGCAAACGGGCGGCCATAAAAGCTGCAGATCTTGGCTATAAGAATGTTCTCGTTTACAAGGAAGGTATGCCGGTCTGGGAGGAATTGAATTATCCGATCTATGCGGGCCCTGACTATGAGAAAAAGATAGAAACCACCAAGCTGTCTCCATCAGAGATGAAGGCATTGATCGATTCTGGCGCTGATGATTTTATCCTTGTTGATGTTCGTGATGAATCCGAATTTGCTGAAGGTCATATTCCCGGCGCCATTAATATTCCAGTGTCACGATTTGCGGCGGAATCCGGAAGGCTTGATAAAAATAAAAAGATCGTTGTTTATTGCAATTCAGGGGGCCGAAGCTATCTTGGCTATCGTAAATTAATGAAGCTAAGCTACAAGAGTATCTACCAAACCTTGTTTGCAGATTGGAAAGATGCAGGCATGGATGTCGCAAAAGTGCAACGACATGAAAAAGCAGGGGGGGCAAATGGGTAGGAAGAAATGTAATATATTGGCCTGTTTTGCCGTCGTCATGTTCATGTGGACCAGTCTCGCAGTAGCGTCATCTCGGCAGAGTGGTACCATTACTATGGAATTTGATCTTTCGGGCCACAATGTTAATGAAGAAGCGCGGCTCTGGGTTCCATATCCTGTTTCTGACAGAGACCAGGTCATTACCAATGTTAAAATCTCCGGGGATTTTGCAGAGTCAGCGATATATACTGATCAGATATATAGTACTCCAATGCTTTATGCCCGCTGGGACACAGGGGCTCAAAACCGTAGATTAACCTTTTCTTTTCATGCTGTGCGTGATGAGGTAGTGCGCCGGGACTTCCCTGTCGAAGAGGCGTCTTGGGCCCCTGCTGATTACGCCATGTACCTGGCTCCGACCAGTCTCGGTCCAATAGACGGCCCGGTCAAAATGCTGGCAGATCAGATTACACAGGGGAAGACCACGGTACTTGGTAAGTCCAAAGCCATTTATGACTGGGTTTGTGAAAATATGTACCGGGACCCTAAGACTATCGGATGCGGTCCCGGTGATGTGTGTGCCTTGCTGGAAAGACCCGGGGGGAAATGTACGGATATTCATTCTGTTTATGTGTCCCTGTCCCGTGCCGCCGGTGTTCCTGCCCGGGAAATTTTCGGCATACGTCAGGGAAAAAAGGCAGAACAGGATATCACTTCATGGCAGCATTGCTGGGCCGAATTTTACCTGCCCGGTTATGGCTGGGTGCCTGTTGACCCTGCTGATGTCCGCAAGATGATGCTCAAGCATGATTTGAAAGTGGAAGATGAAAAGGCCAGGGAGTATAGGAAATATTTCTGGGGTGCTTGGGATCAATATCGGGTTAAGCTGGCCATGGGAAGAGACTTGTTGTTGAATCCGCCACAATATGGAAAACCATTAAATACCTTTGGTTATCCTTATGCGCAGATAGGTCAGGAGACGCTTGACTGGCTCGATCCGAAAACGTTCAAATATACCATCACATACCAACAATAAATGCTTATTTGGCTTAAATTTGTTTTACAAAAGGAGAGGGGAAACAGAATATCTGGAACTGAAAGGATAGATCTTGTTGGGGAAACTATCTAATTTTGT
>JACNJZ010000170.1 GCA_014382295.1 Candidatus Desulfobia pelagia
CGAACCTGGCATTCCGGGGTGGTTCTTTGGCGAGTTCTTGTTTTACCGGCTCAAGATTGCGGGCGCTTGTGACAAGGCCCCGGCTGTCAAGAGTATATATCTGTGCCCTGGCAACTTCCGCCGGCAGGCCTTCTTCAATCATGGCTGATTCTATCTGCTCGGCAATACCAACACCGCCTGCTCCTGCTCCGTGGATGAGGTAACGCTGATCGGTGATTTTTTCCTTTTTTATTTTCATTCCGGTCAGGATGGCTGCAAGGGTCACAGAACCGGTTCCCTGGATGTCATCGTTAAATGAAATGAGATCATGCAGATATGAATCCCGGATGGCAAAGGCGTTCTGTTTTGAGAAGTCTTCCCACTGGCAGAGAGCATTGGGGAAAACGGATCTGAATGCCCTGGCGAACCGCTGGACAAAGTGGAGATATTTATCACCTCTAATCCGTTCATGCCGCCATCCCAGGTAGAATGGGTCCTCAAGAAGTGCTTTGTTGTCAGTTCCCACATCAAGAGAAATGGGCAGGCAATGCCAGGGGGCAATACCTGCGCCCTGGGTGTAGAGCATGAGTTTGCCGAGGCAAATGGCGATTCCGCCAGCACCCTGATCGCCGATGCCGAGAATACCCTGGTTGTCGGTGACCACGGCAACACGTATATTGCTGTGAACAAAGCGGCGCAGGATATTTTCGGCCTGGTCGATGTTCCCCGGATAGAAATGAATGCCGTTGGCATGACGGAACATGGATGAATAGCGCTGACAGGCAAGACCCACAGTCGGGGTGTAGATAATTTTCATGTAGCGCTCAATGTCGCTTTTCACCAGGGCATGGGCCAGGGTCACATTGCGATCATACAGGGAGCGGATATAAATAAAGCGTTCAATGTCGTCTTCTTTGCCGGCAACTTTGTCGGCACTGTTAACAACCTGCATTTCAAGGGGACGAATGGATGGCGGTAAGGCACCGATAAGATCGAGACGATATCTCTCCTCATCATTAAAGGCGGTACCCCTGTTTGTGTAGTTGTTGGTCTGAAGTATTATTCCTTTTTTATGGGCAATAACAGCTTCGGTGTTGCCATACTGGCCATATTTAAATCCGTATATGTTTTGGGGCATGACGAAAGATTCCTTGATGGTATAGGATTGATAGTTAGCCAATCAGATTAGTATATTTCAAGACCTGTTGCAATTAGGGAAATTCTGATTTTCCTATCAGAAAATTTCTTACAAAGAGGGGGCAGGGTAAGCAAGTATGGCTGTATATGTTGTTACTGTATTAGTAATGATAGCGAAGTTGAGCAATTAATACTGCATCATCTTCAGCTTTGTATACAATCCGATGTTCATCGGTGATTCGGCGGGACCAATAGCCGGAGAGACCATGTTTTAGAGGTTCAGGTTTGCCTATTCCCTCATATGGTATTCGTTGAATATCACGAATGAGAAGATTGATGCGTTTTAATATTTTTTTGTCTGTTCGTTGCCAGTATAGGTAATCTTTCCAGGCATTTTCTGAAAATATGAGCTTCACTCCACAAGTTCCTTTTCAGTTCCTTTACCATTTTCGAGTTCAGCAATTGATTCCAACAGTCGACGAGCATTTTTAGGACTTCTTAATAAATAAGCTGTCTCTTCGAGGGCTTCAAAATCTTCAAGAGACATCATCACTACTGGTGGTGCTGTTTTTCGAGTTATAATAACGGGGGAGTGATCGTCACAAACTTTTTTCATTGTTTTCGCAAGATTACCCCGAGCTGAGGTATATGTAATAGTATCCATAACTGTCCTCCTATATGAACATGTACGATTAGATGTACAATACAAAAAAAGGTATAAGAAGTCAATCACACCGTTAAGGAAGGTGCCACTTTATTAAAAGGCTGCCTTGAAAAGCTGCTGGGTGTATTGGTGTGAGGGATTAGCAAAAATTGTGTGGGCATTGCCCTGTTCGACAATCATGCCGTCTTTCATGACGGCGATTTCATCTGCCAGAGCCCTGACGACCCGCAGATCATGAGAAATAAACAGGTACGTAATCTGGTATTTTTCCTGGAGGCTGCGAAGAAGATCTATGATCTGGGCCTGAATGGTCATATCCAGGGCACTGGTTGGCTCATCGAGAATTATGAAGCGCGGTGATAATGAGATAGCTCGGGCAATGGCAATACGCTGGCGTTGGCCGCCTGAAAATTCGTGGGGGTATCTGTCAGCCATTTCTGCTGTAAGACCGACTTCCAGTAATTTCTCTTCAACAATAGCACGTTGTTCCTGTTTGGTTTTGCCAATCTTATGGACTCGCAGTCCCTCGGAAATAATTTGAAAAATGGTGAGGCGTGGTGAAAGTGATGAGAAAGGGTCCTGGAAAACGACCTGCAGCTCCCGACGAAGGGATCGCATAGTACTTTTATTTGTTTTGAGGAGATCCCGGCCATTATAGGTGATATTCCCTTTGCATGAAACAAGTCGAAGAATACAGAGGCCAAGGGTGCTTTTTCCGGAACCTGATTCCCCGACAATTCCGTAGGTTGTTCCTTCCCTGATTGTCAGACTGGCACCATCAACCGCCCTGATTTCTCCAACTTTTCGCCCGAAGAAACCTTTTTTGATAGGGAAATGGCAGTGGAGGTTGTCGATGGTGAGTAAAGCCCGGCTTTCGCTTTTAGGGGGCTGCTCGCCTTTGGGGACAGAGTTCATCAGTTTGATTGTGTAAGGATCTCTGGGAGATGAAAAGATATCCCTGGTTACTCCTTCTTCGACGATATGTCCCTGATGCATGATGAAAACACGGTCGGCTATTTTCTGAACCATATTCAGGTCATGGGTGATGAGAAGAACAGCCATGTTGAATTCGCGCTGAAGCTCCTGGAGAAGGTCGAGAATCTGGGCCTGGATTGTTACATCAAGAGCAGTAGTGGGTTCATCGGCAATGAGAAGTTTAGGCCTGCATGCCAAGGCCATACTGATCATGACCCTTTGTCTCTGGCCGCCTGAAAGTTGGTGAGCGTAGGAAGCCATGCGTGTTTCAGGGTCGGGAATGCCGGTTCGCCCGAGGAGATAGATAGCTTGTTTGCGAGCCTCTTCATCGGTCATATGCTGATGGATCTTGAGAGGCTCCATGAGCTGATGACCAATCGAATAAACAGGATTGAGGGACGTCATCGGCTCCTGAAAAATCATGGCAATATCATTGCCCCTGATCTTCTGGAGCGATGTTGCATTCATCTGTAACAGATCAGCGTCACTGAAAAGGATTTTTCCTTCGCAGGAAAACGATTCCTTTTCCAGAAGTTGCAGGACTGAAAAGGCAGTTACTGATTTCCCTGAGCCTGATTCACCAACAAGAGCAACAGTTTCTCCATAACCAATGCCAAGAGAGACATCATGGAGCACTGATGAAAATCCGTCCTCAGTGTGAAATCCGGCGTTAAGGTTTTTTATTTCCAATAACATTTTTGAGTTATTTGAATTTATTGGGTTTATAGAGTTCTTTGAGTTTGAAAAGTATTTTTTTCAGTGCCTCTGTAATCTCTGTTGGAGATATTTGTTTACACTTTACGTGGGTCAAATGTTTCCCGGAGCGCTTCTCCTATGAAGATCAAAAGTATCAGGGTTCCTACCAGGACTGTAAAGGTGCCGAGGGAGAGCCACCAGGCATCGATATTTGATTTGCCTTGGGACAGAAGTTCTCCTAGGCTTGGAGCGGGTGGTGGGACGCCTAATCCGAGGAAATCGAGACTTGTCAGGGCGAGAATGGCACCTGACATGCGAAACGGCAGAAAGGTGATAACCGGTGTCATGCCGTTGGGGAGAAGATGGCGAAACATCACTGTAATGTCTCCGACACCTAGGGCCTTGGCGGCATTTACGTAATCGAGGTTGCGGCTCTTGAGAAACTCGGCACGAACATAGTCTGAAAGCCCCATCCAGCCGAACATGGAAAGCAGGACGAGGAGAAGAAGAGCGCTTGGTTTGAAAATGGATGCAAAAATAATAAGGAGATATAACTCCGGCATGGCACTCCATATCTCGATAAATCTCTGAAAAAACAGATCGGTGCGGCCGCCGAAATATCCCTGGATGGCACCTGCCAGTATTCCCAGTAATGTACCGATGGTGGTGAGGGTCAGCCCAAAGAGAATGGAAAGGCGAAAACCATAAATCAATCGGGCCAGAACATCTCTTCCGCGGTCATCTGTGCCGAGGAGGTTTTCTCTTGTCGGTGGTGAAGGGACGGGAACATCAAGATTGGGGTTTATGGACGAATAACTGTGCGGGTTAAGTGGGAAAAAGACGTTGTTGCCGTTGGAGGATATTTTTTCGAGGATGTATGGGTCGCGGTAGTCAGTTTCCGTTTCAAAATCTCCGCCAAAGGTCGTTTCAGGGTAACTTTTCAGGAGAGGAAAATAGACGGCATCCTCGTAGTAGACAAGGAATGGCTTGTCATTGCTGATAAGTTCGCTGCCAAGGCTCAAAACAAAGAGAATGGCGAAGAGGATCAGACTCCAGTAGCCGCGTTTGTTGGTTTTGAATTTACGCCAGCGTCTCTGCAGCATGCTGTTGGTTTTCCGGGCCATTGACTCAGGACTCCATCCTGTCAAAGGTGATACGAGGATCAACCATGACATAGCTGAGATCGGAAAGCAGCCGGGAGATAAGCCCTATAATCGTAAAGAAATAGAGGGTTCCCAGGACAACAGGGTAGTCTCTGTTCAAGATTGATTCGTAGGCCAGCAGTCCCATGCCGTCGAGGGAGAAGATGGTCTCGATCAGCAGGCTGCCTGTGAAAAAAGCGGTTATGAAAGAGCCTGGAAATCCAGTGATTATAGGGATGATGGCATTACGAAAGACATGACGGTAGAGTATTTTGGTTTCAGTTAATCCTTTTGCCCGGGCAGTCAACACATATTGTTTGCGTATTTCCTCAAGAAAACTGTTTTTGGTGAGAAGGGTCATGACAGCCAGACTGCCGACTGCACTGGAGATGATGGGTAGTACCATGTGCCAGAGATAATCCAGGATCTTTCCTATCAGAGTCATGTCCGACCAGTTATCTGAAACCAGTCCCCTCAGGGGGAAGATATTCCAGAAACTGCCTCCGCCGAAGAGAACAATAAGAAGGATGGCGAGAACAAAACCGGGAATAGCATAGCCGACAAGAATGGCAGTGCTTGATAATACATCAAAACGTGAACCATCCATAACGGCCTTTTTAATACCCAGGGGAATACAGACTCCGTAGACAATGAGAAAAGACCAGAGGCCAAGGGACATGGATACCGGCAGTTTTGAAATAACCAGATCAACAACACTTCTGTGATGGTAATATGAATTACCGAAATCAAAGACGATGTAATTACCCATCATCGAGATAAAACGTTCAACCGGTGGTTTGTCAAACTCGTAGAGAGCCCTTATCTGTTCAATTCGCTCAGCATCAAGACCCTGGCTCCCCTGATACAGGGTTGACGAGGAAAAACTTACTTCTCCCCCTTTCGATGCCCCCTCAATTTCCGCAATCATCCTCTCCACAGGTCCACCGGGAACAAACTGGGTCACGGTAAATGTGATGAGCATGATACCGAACAGGGTCGGGATCATAAGGAAGAGGCGTCTGAGAATGTATGAAAACAATGTTAGTTGATAATTGAAAATTGATAATTGATAATTAAGGACTTGGAGTATAGCTTTTATTCTTAGATGTTTTGATGATAGCAGTCAATAGTTTGATTATCTCGGAGCAGTCTTCAATCAATGATTGTGTGTTTTCGTCATTGTTGATAATTTCACTATCCCGGAGTAGTCGAAGCCAGTAATACGTTTCATGGGTCTCCTTGTTAGCTATTGCCAATTTGTGAATAAAATCAGCGCGGCTCTCACCTTGAACAGCTTCTTCGACATTGGCACCAATACTTGTACCGCTTCGCAGGATTTGCTTAGCAAGAACATATTCTCTCTTCTCATTGATAAGGTATTTATATAGACGAATTATTCGCAATGCAAAAGCATAGCTTTTATTCTGGATGATATTCTCTGTATTGTTTTTCATTATCAATTATCAATTATCAATTGCCTTTTTGCCACCACGTCATCAATAACTGAAAGGGGTTGTAGTAGAGGGGCAGGGTGTCTGGTTTTTCGAATTTATTCCAGTAGGTGAGTCGGTGTCTGTTGAGGTACCAGTTCGGGACAACGTAATAATTATGCCATAACACTCTGTCCAGAGCGCGGCAGGCTGCAGTCAGTTCATGTTGGGTTTCGGCATAGATAATATGGTCTACCATGGCATCGACGGCAGGACTTTTTATGCCGATTAGGTTTCTGGAGCCATTGCGGTCGGCGGCGGCAGAGTTCCAGTAGTCCCTCTGCTCGTTGCCCGGAGATTGTGACTGGCCAAAAACATTGACTGTCATGTCAAAATCAAAGCTCTGTATTCTTTGAATGTAAAGGGCAGGGTCTATTGTCCGGTATGTCGCTTTTACCCCGAGCACCTCCAGATTCTTGACATAATCACCCATTACCCTTTCAAAAGATGGTGATACCAGGAGAATATCAAATTCAAAAGGCTGGTTATCCTTGTTGCTTAGTACGCCGTTTTTTACTGTCCAGCCGGCCTGGGCGAGAATCTTTTTTGCTTTTCTCAAATTGTTGCGAAGTGCCTGGGGTGTACCTGTTTTTACTGGAGTTAGCGGGGATGTGAATACTTCAGCAGGGAGTTGATCCCTGAAAGGTTCAAGGTATGTCAGTTCGAGTCCTTCGGGCAGATCCTTGGCAGCGAGGTCAGAATTGCTGAAATAGGAGTTTGTCTGGGTATATTGTTCAAAAAAGAGGGTTTTGTTGGTCCTTTCAAAGTCAAAAGCCATACCAAGAGCCTTACGCACGAGTCTATCCTGAAAGATTGGGCGACGAATATTAAAGACAAATCCTTGCATGCCGGCGTTATTTTTATGGGGAAGGTATTCCTTGAGGATCAAGCCCTGATCGAATTTAGATCCCTGCAGATCCCTTGCCCATTGTTTGGCTATGTTTATCGACATGAAATCAAACTCATGGGCTTTGAATGCTTCTACGGAGACAATCTGGTCCTTGAAATATTTATAGGTAATGGTGTCGAAGTTGAATTGGCCCCTGCGACTGGGAAGGGTGTTGCCCCAGTATTTTGGATTCCGCTGGTAGGTAATGGATTTCCCCTGTTTGAAATCTTTGACAATGTAAGGCCCTGATCCGATTGGCGCAGTCATATCCTGGCCGTTGAACGGATGCTGATTGTAGAATTTTTTCGATAAGATGGGGAGCTGCCCTGCGATCATGTGTATTTCTCTGTTAGCCTTGGCAAAATAGAAACGTATACGATGGGTGTCAAGAATTTCAGAGCGGTTTATATCCTGGTAGTAGGCCGCGTAAAAAGGGTGGGCTTCTTTGCCTTTAAAGGTTTCCAGTGAAAAATGAACGTCCTCACTGGTTATAGGTGTTCCGTCAGAAAAGGCTGCAGAGGGGTTTAATGTAAAGATCATGGACAGTTTGTCTGGAGCAATTTCAAAATCCTGGGCAATAAGACCATATGCCGCAAAAGGCTCATCAAGGCTTGATTGCGCAAGTGTCTCAAACACAAGTTCGCTGAGACCGTCAGGCGCCGAACCTTTCAGGGTATAAGGGTTCATTTTGTCAAAGCTGCCAAGGCCATGCATTACAAGCTCGCCACCTTTTTTGGCATGAGGAGATGTGTAGTCAAATCCGGCAAAGTCTGCAGGGTACTTTAAAACACCATCAATGCTGATTCCATGGGCGGCCATAAGGTTCGCCGGCAGCGTTAAAGGTGTAATAAAAAACGTGGTGAAAAGAAGGAATGTTGTCGTTGAGAAAATGCGGGAAAGTGTCATGGGGGTTTGTGTTAGAAGTTTTAAGTTGAAAGTATTAAGTTTTAAGATGATGGATGAGACTTATTAATGGATGAAACAATTGTTAATTGTTAATCTGCTCGATATTTTTTTACTTTGCCATTTTGTGCCTTCTGCCTTCGTGCTTCATTTCCTGTACAGTTGGCAGATAATTGACAAGGAATTCGAAATTATATGGGCCAGGAGGGTCATCAGATTCAGGTCATGGTCTCCGAACTGGCTTTTTCTTTTGTTAAACGCCTCTATAACGCCGATTACCTGGCCATTGAGATGAAGGGGTGCCGCAAGCACAGAGCGTATCTGGTCAGATTCTTGCTGGTAATATTCAGAGAAGAAATCTGCAATGGATTCTTCCGTGATGGCGGCAGCTTTTTTATGGCGGAACACCCAGCCGGAAAGTCCTTTGTCCAGGGTATTGCCTTCTCCGGGCGATCCTCCCAGTATTTTGCCGGACTGCACCGCAACCATTAATTCTGTCTCTTCGGGGTTTGCCAGGAGCAGGGAGCAGGATTCGGTATCCAGGAGTTCATTTATTATTTCCAGAACCTGGCTGAACATCCAGGGATCATTGTATACGTTCTGGATTAGAAGAGACGTTTCAAGCAGAATATTGACTTCATTACGGCTTAATTCTTTTATGAGTTCTGTTGGCAATATCTGCGAGAGAAGTCCTTGCCTCAAGGTCTTTGGCTTGAGGGCGTCCATTTCCATCAGGATGTTGCCAAGAGATTTGCTGCGGGATCTTTGGTTGTGGCAGCCTATAATGTGATGTTCCAGAGATTTCTGAAGAAGAGAAATTTCTGTTGATGATGACTGGGGGTGCTCTTGCTGCCTGAGTGCCTTATGGATTGTTTCCTCAGAGACAAACCCAAGTTCCTGGAGGAGTTCTCCAAGTTTCTGCCATTGGGTTCTGTCATTTTTCAACTGTCCTGACAGATTGGCAATTATATTCTCGGAATAGGGGTTTCTGCCTTTTTTGAAAAAGAGGATAAGGTGCCTGTCCACTCGGTCAAAAAGTTGTAAACGCGGCAGGACAAAATTTCTGTAAAAGACTGCAGTCTCGTCGCTGAGATCCTGGAATGATTCGTATACATGGATGGAGCGGGCGATAAGGTCTTCTTTCCCTTCATTGTCATACGCTTCCTGGAATTCATCATACAGCAGGTGAAGCCGCTGGACATAATCAACGTCAGCTATTTGAGCTATTAAATCAGCAGTAGCTGTCGATTTAGCTACAAAATCCTCTTCCGGATTTAAAAATGTCGGTATATCGGGGATGTCGGTAAAATCTGAAAGATCGATTATGGACAGAACATAGGCGATTTGACCTGGAGCCCAGGAGAGTCCAGAGAGGTGTTTTTCAGCGATTACCTTGCTTCGGGCAACATGGGAAAAGCTGAATTTGCCTCCTTTTCCACTGTTGTCATCTCTGTCCTTGATATAGCCGGAGTCATGGAATAACGCTGCTGCAAGGCCTGAAGTAAAGGTTTCCAGTGGAATAAGGTCAGGGTTGTGAGAGTGGTAGCCTGAAATTATCCTTGTCATGGCAAGGCTCACATCAAGGGCATGCTGGAGGGTGTGATAACCGACCTGGCATGGCTGGTAATCAGGCCATTTCCCGGCATATAACCCGGTTACATCATCAAAAAGAGAAGCAATCTCTTTTGAAACAGAACCGTAATCAGAAGCAATAATATCCTTTATGCTGTTAATGGTTTCCTGAATGAAAACAGGATCAGGGGGCTGCGCATCCGTAACGCCGGATGTAACAGGATGGCTATCATCCATTAAAAAAAATCTCCAGAAGAAAATTTGTAGACGAACTGTAAGGCTTGGTAACACAGCTAATGAAGATAATATATCATAATTTGAAAATCATGTGATAAATGTCTGCTCTTATGGTATTTATTTTGTCCTTCAATTGAAAAATTAATTAAAGGTACCTTTAAACCAATGGAGTAATACTTATGGGCAAAACCATTGCTGAAAAAATATTTGATACCCATGACAGAGGAAAGCCGTCAGGTAACAATGTCGTTCTCGATATTGATGTTGTCATGTGTCATGAAATTACAACACCAATTGCAATTAATGACTTGAAGGAACGCGATCTGGATCGGGTTTTTGATCCTGAAAAAATCAAGGTTGTCATTGACCACGTGACTCCTTCCAAAGATTCCAAGACCGCAACCCAGGCAAAAATACTGCGTGACTGGGCTAGGCGCCAGAATATCAAAGATTTCTTCGATATTGGCGCAAACGGTGTATGCCATGCCCTGTTTCCTGAAAAAGGTTTCATTCGTCCGGGATATACTGTCATCATGGGCGATTCTCATACCTGTACCCATGGTGCCTTCGGTGCTTTTGCCGCAGGTGTCGGGACTACCGATCTCGAAGTAGGAATTCTTAAAGGTGTCTGTTCTTTCAGGCTTCCGGCCTCGATGAAAATCACTTTGACCGGAGAGCTGGCTGACGGTGTCTATGCCAAGGATGTCATCCTGTATATTATCAAAAAGCTCACCGTGAATGGTGCCACTGACAAGATCATGGAATTTCATGGACCGGTGGTTGATGCCATGAGCATGGAAGCACGCATGACGCTGTGTAATATGGCTATCGAAGCCGGAGGTACCAGCGGAATATGTATGCCGGATAAAACAACTGCCGAATATCTCTGGCCTTTCATCAAGGGTGAGTATGCCTCTGTCGATGCAGCGGTTGAGGATTTTAAAAAATGGCACTCTGACCCTGATGCTGTCTATAGCAGTGAGCTTGTTTTTGATGTGTCTGACCTTGTTCCACAGGTAACTTACGGGACAAAACCTGATGAAGTTAAAGACATCTCAGACATGGAAGGAACTTCAGTAGATCAGGTATATATTGGTTCCTGTACCAACGGCCGCATTGAGGATTTACGTGAAGCCGCAAAAGTGCTCAAGGGAAAAAAGATTGCTCCAACCGTGCGCGGCATTTTGTCTCCTGCTACACCAAAAGTATACAGCCAGGCAATGGAGGAAGGTCTTATCGCTATCTTCATGGATGCCGGCTTTTGTGTAACCAACCCGACATGTGGAGCCTGTCTTGGCATGAGTAATGGTGTCATGGCTGCAGGGGAGGTGTGTGCCTCAACCACAAACCGGAATTTTTACGGGCGTATGGGTAAAGGCAGCATGATCCACCTGATGAGCCCTTTTTCTGCTGCCGCGGCTGCAGTGAAGGGATATATTACTGATCCGAGAACAATTAACGCATAAAAAGATGAAACCACAGAGATCACAGAGTGCACAGAGAATGATTTTTTTTTTAAACTCTGTGATCTCCGTGTGCTCTGTGGTTATAACAGTAAGAGGTTCATATGAAGACATTTGGCGGCCAGGCACTTTTCCTGGACAGAAACGATATTAATACAGATGAAATTATTCCGGCAAAATATCTTACGGAAAATTCCAAACTTGCACTGAAACCCTATGTTCTTGAGGATTTGAAACTTCCCGGGTTTAATGTTCAGGAGGATATAGCCAGGGCCAATGTTGTTGTGACAAGGGCTAATTTCGGTTGTGGGTCATCCCGTGAGCATGCTGTCTGGGTATTTGAAGTCAATAACATCAATACTGTTATCGGTGAGAGTTTTGCCCGGATATTTCGCCAGAATATGTTTAACTGCGGAATGCTTGCTATTGAACTGTCAAAAGAGGATATTGACACCCTTTTTCAGCTTGGTGGAGATGTTATCTTTTCCATCGATGTTGAAAACGAAACACTGACAGCCAAAGGAAATAAAGAGGTCAGTTTTTCATTTTCATTGAATTCATTTGATAAAGATCTTCTCGTTGCCGGCGGATGGCTGGCATACGCTGATCAGAAGTTTTAAGAACCTTGGAGTCAAATCCGTTTACACTTAAAATTGAAAAACTTGTTATGGGCGGTCATGGCCTTGGCCGCCTTGAAGATGGTCTTGTTGTTCTTGTCCCCCATGTTCTCCCTGGAGAGACTGTCCTTGTTCAATCTCTAAAAATAAAAAAAAGTTACCAGAAGGCCCGGTTGATTGATGTTATTGAACCGTCACCATACCGGGTCAGCCCTCCTTGTCCGTATTTCAGCCGTTGTGGAGGATGTGATTTTCAACACATTAACAACGAGATGCAGGCTGAACTTAAGAATGAGGTTCTCCTTGAGCATTTGCTGCGTTCGCGGGTTCTTGCAGACGATGAACAATACAGAATTGAGGCCCCGGGAAAAGCAGAAAATCATTTCGGATATCGTCAAAGAATTCGTTTTCATGTTGATAAAAATGGAGTGCCGGGTTTTCGCCGTTATCATTCTCATGACATTGAGCCAGTAACGACCTGTCTTCTTGCTGTACCGGAATTGAACACTGTTTTTTCTCAATGTCTTGATGAGGATTCTTTTTATCGATTGATTGAATATCATTCCAGCCAGATAGAATTGCAATTCAGCTCCTGTGATAACAGCGTTGTTGTTTTTATTCATATGGACAGAAAACCCAGACCTTCTGAAGAAAAACTTGCTGGGAAACTTGCCGGGAAATTACCTGCTGTCAAAGCCGTTATTCTGGTAGGGGTAGGGTTTCAGCCTGTGGTTGTAGCCCGGAGCGAAATGAATTCCCCTGCTGGTGTTTTGATTGGATTTGAACAGCCATTACCTAGCGATGACAGGCTTCACATGCATTTTGAGGCAGGCGGCTTCTGCCAGGTGAACCAGGAGCAGAATACAGCTTTAATTGATTGCCTGATGGCGTGGGCGGATTTGTCTGAAAAAGAAAGAGTTCTTGATCTGTTCTGCGGTATGGGAAATTTTACCCTGCCCATGGCTAAGCAGGCTTTTCATGCCACAGGAATGGATTTAAAGCGGTCGTCTATTCGTAGCGCCATAAAAAATGCCGAAGAGAATACAATCTCGAATTGTCATTTTGAGCAGAAATCTGCCCTGGATGGCATTCGCAGCCTTGTTGTCGATGGTCAGAAGTTTGATCTTGTTCTCCTTGATCCGCCACGACAGGGATGTTCAGATGTCATCCCATACATAGCCCAAACAGAAGCAGCCCGGATTATATATATATCCTGCGACCCGGCAACCCTGAGCCGTGATCTTTTGCTGTTGAAGGAAGAAGGCTATACCATTGAGCGAGTAAAAATGTTCGATATGTTCCCCCAGACACACCATATGGAAACAATGGTAAAGTTGAAAATGTCGAAAAAATAGCTACTTCCTGGGTGCCGGATCACGTCCGGCATGTCGGCTTCTTTATAAGATGTAAGTTTTTGTAATCTTTTTTTATCTGCTCTGTGACTCTGAGCACTCTGGGAGAGAAAAACTCTTTACCGCCCCTCCTCTCCTCGGGTCTGCACCTCCTTCTTGCTTTGGTATTACTGCATGTACTCCGCCAAAATAGACATTCTTCATTGGTGAAATTTTAATCTCCCCAAGTTCCCTCAGGGCGTTTAAAGAGTCTTCTGTAAATCCCGGTTCAACCTGGAACATTTTTTCATCCCAGTGAATACGGGGGGCGTTGACGGCTTCCTGGAGATTCATGCCGAAATCGACGACGAGACTGAGGACCTGGGTGATGGCAGTGCGGATACGCTTGCTGCCGCCGCTGCCAATGACCATAACAATATTATCGCCTTCAAGAAGTAGGGACGGCGACATCATCGAAGAAACGCGCTGGCCTGGGGGTTCAGAATGAAATCCGTTAGGATGCAGATCATCTTCCCCCATCATGTTGTTGAGCATTATTCCGGTGCCTGGGATAAAATATCCTGAACCTTCACCATTGGAACATGTCATGGAGGCGACATTGCCTGACCCGTCGGAAACACTGATATGAGTAGTTCCCCTGGAGAATTTCTTTGGTGGGATACTTGTGTCCATTCCCCAGTTTTGCCGGCCATTTTCAATGTGCTGCATTACCGCTGCGTGGGCATGAACATATTCCGGGGAAAGGGGAGCGCAGGATGAAAAGTCAAAATGCTCCAGCCCCTGGAGGGCATGGGTAATGAGACTGCCTCCGAAGGATGGTGGCGGATTCGTTATAAATTGTTTGCCCCTGTATTGTGTGGTGATAGGGTCCCTTTCGTAAACCTGGTAATCTTTCAGGTCTGCAGCAGTGAGAAGGCCCTGGCCGTGCAGCATATCCTGTTCAATGCGGCTTGCCAGTTCTCCCTGATAAAAGGAGTGTTCTTCATTGGAGGCAAGTTTTTCTAGGAAGCAGGCAAGGTCGTGGTTTGTAAGAGTTTCGCCATGTTTGAAATAATGACCTCCGGGGCTGTAATGTTCTCTGCCTGTGTCCGTCATGGTCATGATGGGTTCAAGAAGCTGGAGGAATGTAGACTGGTTTTCGCTCAGTAGTACGCCATTTTTTGCATAATGGATTGCTGGGGCAAGAATTTCTTTTAGAGGCAGAACTCCAAGGCGCTTATGGACGTGAAGAAATCCTTTTAAGGTGCCTGGAACGGCAACAGAGCCAAGCCCGATATTGAAATCCTGATCAGAATTGGCAAATTTGATTGTTATCGGATAGAAATGGGGTTGGAGATCACTTGCCGGCAGGCCCTGGCCGGGCGTATTGGTGAAGAAATCAAAAAGCTTGGTTGTGCCTTCTGAAGTTCTGGCCATAAGAAAGCCGCCGCCTCCAAGACTGGTCAGCGTTGGTTCTGCAATGGCGCTGACAAATCCGGCAGCAATGATACCGTCATAGGCGTTTCCACCCTGTCTGATTATCTGGATGGCAGTGTCGCTGACAAGGGGATCACCTGAGGCAACTATGGCCTTGTGTGGCGTCATTTCCAGAATTCCCTTTGCATTGTGTATATCATCTCCCTAAAGTCTCCATGTTGTGCGTACAGTTTTTTCTGGCGGTCTGCACTGGTGCCGTGATCGATTATTTCGTTGATTGGTTTGAGGTATTTCTCTGTGCCCAGTTCTTTAATCTGTGGGGACAGGGAGTCCAAAAGGTCCTGGGTGCCTTTCCTGAAAGTGAAATGTCTGCCCGGATGTGCATTGATAAAAGTGCCGTCCAGTCCATAGCGGGCGGCGTTCCATTTGTTGTGCATCATGATTTCACGGGCTGGAAAATCATGGGTTCGTGAGCCTGCAAGTTTGACAACAAGTGCCTGGATAAGGGCGACCATGGAAATTATCTGGTTAAAATTTGAAGGAAGGTCGCAGATTCGTATTTCTATTGTGCCAAAATCAGGGTGCGGACGGACATCCCACCAGATTTCCTTGATGCCGTTTAATAGTGTTGCCTGGTTTAAAATCAATACAAGCTTCTGGAAATTATCCCAATTTCCGAGGGTGTCAGGGATGCCGGTTCTTGGCAGACATGGGAAAAGATTACTCCGGTATGAATGAAAGCCGGTGTCTTCATTGTCGAAAAAGGGCGAGGAGGTTGTCAGTGCAAGAAAAAGGGGAAGATAGGGGCGGATTGCATCGCAGACCTGAATTGCCGTGTGCTGATCCGGGAGGCCGATGTGGACATGGAGTGCCTGGGTGATCATCCTGCGGCCTGCGAGCTGGAGATCTTCCATTATTTCAGAATACCTTGTTCCTGGGGAAATCTTGCGATCACTGATTCGTGCGTAAGGGTGAAGGCTTGAGGCAAAGAGGACGCATCCACATTCCGAGGCGAGTGCCTCAAGGTGCTTGCCAAGAAAACTCAGGTTGTCTGCTGCTTCAGTCATGTTCTGGCAGACCGGAGTGCATATCTCTACCATGGATTGTATGAATTCCGCCTTGATCTGCCCCTGCAGGGCCGGTTCCACCTTTTCGAGAAGTTTTGGGGCCTGAAGGGTCAAGTCCAGAGTGACAGGGTCGAGAAGCTGAATTTCCAGCTCGACTCCTATGGTAAACGGTTCACTTGGTTGAAAAATCAAGGGTTCCATGATTGTCACGATAAAGTTTTTATGTCCTTCAATGCCAATATGGCCGCACGAGCAAGAAATTCTGCACCAATCGGTAAAACATCCTCATTGAAATCGAATCGTGGGCTATGGGCAGCGACATTGGCAAGCCCATCTTTTTTGGCGCCAAACCGAACCATGCAGCCTGGTACTTTGTGGAGATAAAAAGAAAAATCTTCCCCTCCCAGGCTTGGGTAAGGTTGTTTTTTAAGCCCCTCTTTGCCAACTGTCTGCCGGGCGGCAGTTCTGGCGATTGTCGCAGCAGCAGGATTGTTGATTATTGGCGGGTAGCCGGGAATCAACTCGATGGTAGCCTTGGCGTTATAAAGGTCCTCCATGGCGCGGACCATTCTCTGGAGGCCCAGGATAATCTTCTCCCGTGAGTCAAGATGGGTTGTTCTGATGGTTCCTCTTAATACGGCCTGGTCTGCGATGACGTTGGCGGCACTGCCGCCGGTGATCTGCCCAACGGTGACCACGGTTGGAAAGGAAGGGTTTACTTCTCTTGAAACCAGGGTCTGGATGCTCATTACCAGGAGTGAGGCAACGACGATGCAATCTATTGTTTCATGCGGTTTGGCTGCATGGCCACCTTTGCCGCGAATGGTAATATGGAATTCATCGGTAAAGGCGCATATTAATCCGCGCTGGGCGGATATTTCTCCAACGTTGTAATGGCGATCAATATGTCCGGAAAAAATACCATTCACACCGTCAAGAGCGCCTGCTTCGATCATTTTCTCTGCTCCGCCACCATTTTCCTCGGCAGGCTGGAACAGAAAAACGACTTTGCCTGGCAAATTAGGAATTCTTTTTAAAAGAGCAGCAGCGCCAAGGAGCATTGATACATGCCCGTCATGCCCGCAGGCGTGCATAAGGCCGGGAATTTTCGACGCGAAAGGTAATCCGGTTTTTTCTTCGATGGGGAGAGCGTCCATGTCTGCCCTCAGGGCAATGCATGGTGTGTCTTGTGAATCAGCATGTAAAGAAGCAACAACACCTGTACCACCAACTTCTTTACGGTAGGAAATACCAAGTTCATCAAGTTTATGGCAAATTAACCCAGCGGTACGTTTTTCCTCAAATGCCAACTCCGGATATTGATGAATTTCCCTCCGAATATCCAGCATCCAGGCAATAAGCGTGTCATCAGGTGTGAGGTTCATGGGGAAAACCAAGGTATAGGGTTTAAGGTACAGGGTATAAGGTTTTAAGTAGATTTTGAGTAGGTTGGGCTGAGCAAACGAAGCCCAACAAAATAGCTAAAGTTCTATCAATAATATCGCCCCCGAGCTTTATCAAGCTCATCTCTCATCTCATCAACCAGAATTTCAGGTTCCAGAACCTTTGCCTGGTCGCCCCAGGAAAGCACCCATCGTTTCACTTCGAGCAGATGGTTTGTGGCAATGGAAACATGTATGCTGCCGTCATCATTTTCTTCAATTTTCTGGCTTGGATGGTACTGTCGCTCTTGTATATAAGGTGCAGCATCACAGCTGAACCATATTTTTACCTTATATGAATTCTGACCCCAGTGCACCCCGAAATGTTCATTGGATGCAGTGTTAAAATCAAAATCTTCGGGGATGCTGAAAGAATTATCTGTGACTTCAGCATGGCTTATTCTGGATATGGCAAAGGTTCTGATCGCCTTTCTCAGGTGGCAGAAGCCCAGAACATACCATTCGCCCTGGTAACTCGTTACATGATAAGGATCTATACCCCTTTGGTGAGAGGCGGTCTCGGATGGTTTTTTATGGGAAATTGTAAGCGACTTTGATTCTCGTAATCCTTTAAAAATTGTTTCCCAGACCTGTGGATTGATCAACGTTTGAGGGGAGGCAACAAAGGAACATTTGTCATCAAGAACGGCAGGATGAAAGCTCACTTTATCAGGAAGAGAATTTTCCATGCGAGAAAAGACAGAGCGCAACCGTGAATAAACAGGGGTGTTTCTGTATTGCTGCAAGAGCTTGTCGGCAATAAAAAGAGCGAACAGATCACTGTCGTTGAGGTCAAAGGCGGGAAGTGTGAAGCTGTTTTCTGTGTAATAAAAACCTCTGTTTTTAGCCGAATAGGCTAACGGAGCATCAAGCATATCACGAATATATTCAATATCGCGTTGGATTGTTTTGGCGCTCACCTCCCATTCCATGGCCAGGCTGCCGCAATTGGGATAGGTTTTATCCCTTATTTTTTTGTCGATGAAGAGGAGTCGACTGTGCTGAGGTTTAAATTTCGGCATGGGGTAAAAATCGCTTCAAAGGATCAACTCCTTTAGAAAACCAGTAGTCCCGGTGACGGTTACGCTGATTACATGCGGGCGTCTATTTTTTGGTGGAGATGGTTCCATGAGAGGATTCTTTCATCCGCCGTCATGAGTGTGGCCGCATTTTCAATGGCCGTGGCAACAATCATGCGGTCGGCTGGATCACCATGAAATTCTTGCAGTTGGCCGGCACGGATAGCCGTTGAGCCTCGAAAAGGGATTTCAATCAAGCCGGTTTGCAGAAGATCAGACCCGCCAGACATGAAGTTCTGTCTTCATGGTCAAGCATTGCTTTTCGACCAGCATGGCAACCTCCCAAAAACTGATAGTCGCCACTCCGAGTTGACCGATTGCCAGGGATTGATCAATTGATTGCCGTGCGGTTTTTCCAAGCCGCGGATTTCCTTCATCAAGCCAGATAAGAACGTGAGTATCAAGGAGTAACATTATTCGGCGTCCCAGGCAATATCCAGGGGGGTAATGAGGTCGTCCTTGCTCTGTATTTTTCCTTTATGCAGCCCAAAGATAGTTGCTGGAATTGTTCGATACGGTTTTAAAATGGAGACAGGTTTCCCGTGTTTTGTGATTACGATTTCTTCACCCGTCTGGTTCACTTCATCCATTAAATGAAGACATTTTGCCTTGAATTTAGACGCTGTGATTGTTTGCATGTGTTTTGTCCTTTTATATTTTGATCATTTGTCATAACTATAGTCATTACCATGGTCATCCACAAGTTTTTTTAATGGGCCATGAAGCGAGACAGGGTCAGGGCGGGGACAGGCTTTCATATTTGATAAGGTGGCATTTCGAAGCTTTGTTAAAGAGGCTAATTTGCTTTGTCCAGATATGAAAGCCAGGCCCCTGATGATATTTTTCTGAATAGGCCAACGGGAGCATTAAGCATATCACGAATATATTCAATATCGCGCTGGATTGTTTTTGCGCTCACCTCCTATTCAATGGCTAGGCGGCCACAATTGGGATACGTTTTATCCCTTGTTTTTTTGTCTATGATTGGAGCTGACTGTGTTGTGGCTGAATTTTGGTATAGAGTAAAATAATTTTTATAAATTTTGAATAGGGTGGTGTGACAATAACTGTACTGCTCTTGTTGAAAAATATTGGGAACATCCAAGGGTAAAAAAACAGGCAGTGATAATTAAATAATATCAACTAGTTATATAGATTTTGTCCAGTGTCGTATTATTGGAAATAACCTTTGGTGAAAAATATTACTCAGTTAACCTTTTGAGAGGAAGTGTAATAACTCTAGGGAAGTCAAAGCAAGATAAGTAAAAACTTTTAACCAAGTTGGTAAAATGGCGGAATATATGTAAAGTATTTTAACAAAAAAAGTTTTACAGAGAACCGTGTAAATATAATTTTTAAAAGTATAATTTTTTTGATAACATAATTACTATCAATACGTATAGTACTTAACTATGATGATTAAATATATATCATGTGGCGGCATTAAATTTG
>JACNJZ010000034.1 GCA_014382295.1 Candidatus Desulfobia pelagia
CACAGAAAACAGAAGAGCTTTTTGAGGAAACCGACCGGCAATCAATAAATCCCCCATCCTTGGGGAATTCGGAAATGGGCGGCTCTCCTCCGCCGATTCCCCATAGTCTGCAGCTCAGGGAAGATTGCATTGCCTGCCATACTGGAAATGCAGCCGTGGCAGAGATTGGGGTTGAGCATGCATCGCGTGGCAATTGCCGCCAATGTCATGTCCCCATGATAGCTACCGAGCCCAGGAAAGAATTTACCAGAAACAAATAATCAGGAAGAGAACCATTATGAAAAAAATATTTTTGTGTTCTAACCTGCTTTTTCTTGTGCTGGGAACAATGCTCCTGTCATGTCAAGCCGCCATGGCTTCTGGAAGTACTGTTATGGATCGTATTCATGCCGCAAAGGAACCATTTGATAATATGAAAATGGAAACAGCATATCAATTGCCGGTAAAGACAGTATTGGCAAAGGAATCCTATCAGGGAGGCACTTTCAGGGTGCTTGCTCGCAAGGATTCTATAACCAGGTTTCGGTGCAGCGTCTGTCATACGGAGAAAAAGATGCTGGCCAGAGACGGCGCCTTCTTTACCCATAGTGATATTGAAATCAACCATGGCAGGGGGGACGACAAGCTGGCTTGTATAGAGTGTCATGATGAAAAAGATCGTGATTTCCTGCGTGATGCTGAGGGCAAGAATATAGATTTTGATCACAGCTACCGACTCTGTGGACAGTGCCATTTTCGCCAGAAACGTGATTGGTTGGGCGGCGCCCATGGAAAACGTGAAGCATACTGGGCTGGAGAAAGAGTAGTACGAAATTGTACCAGTTGCCATAGTCCACACTCTCCAGCTTTTGAAACAAAAATGCCGGTGACGTACTCGCTGCCATTAGATCAATAGAAGGGGCTATGAATTCCAGCAGGAAAAAAGAAGGCCAGATGAAAACAAAAAAGAATGAAAAGAAAACAACCCGCAGATCCTTCATGAAGAATCTGTCTGTCGCTGCGGCTGCAGGTTCCGCAGGGCTTGTGACTGGGGGATGCGTCTCCCTTGAGAAAACCGAAGAGATGGGGCTAAAGTGGGAAGAATATTTTAAGAAAAACTATCGGTTAATGACCGAGGAAGAAAAAGGTGAAACCGTTGCCCGCCTTGAAAGACTCGCTAAGCTCAAGGGCGACGGGGATATTCAAATGTCCAGCCAGGGTCCACGGGAAAATGTTCTCTACGGCTATGCCTTTAATATATCCCGCTGTAAAGGCTACATGGACTGTGTTGAAGCCTGTGTAAAAGAGAACAACCTTGACCGTACATCAAAGACCCAATACATCCGTCTCTTCGAGATGGATTCGGGGCAACTTGATCCAACAACTGGAGATGGCAAATACCATCATGAAGTGCCGGTGGAGAATAAATTTTACATGGGAGTTCAATGTTATCACTGTGAAAATGCACCGTGTATCAAAGCTTGCCCGACAAAAGCCACTTGGCGAGAGCCGGACGGTATAGTTGTCGTAGATTATGACTGGTGTATCGGCTGCCGTTATTGCCTGGCCGCCTGTCCATATTGGGGGCGTCGTTTTAACTGGGGTGAGCCTGAAATTCCCAGGGAAGAAATGAATAGAAAGCAGCATTATCTCGGTAATCGTATGCGGATGAAGGGTGTCATGGAAAAATGCACTTTTTGCGTGCAGAGAACCCGCCAGGGCAAGCTACCGGCCTGTGCTGAGGCCTGTCCTACTGGTTCCCGGGTTTTCGGCAATCTCCTTGATCCTGATAGTGAGATCCGATTTATCCTTAAACACAAGAAGGTTTTCAGGTTTAAGGAAGAATTGGGGACTGATCCCAAGTTTTGGTATTTTATTGATTGATAGCAATGGGTAAAAATAGATAATTATTATCTGTATAGAGAACCCCTAAGGAAGAAATAATGACGACAAACCCCCAAAAAGAAAGTTCTTTCATCTCGGACTGTATTCGTTGGTCATTGTCCGGGGGGATAGGATTCAAGATATATCTTGTTGCCCTGCTTGCGATTATGGGTACGGGACTATTTTCCTATACAAAACAATTCCAGGAAGGCCTCATTATCACCGGCATGTCAGATATTGTCAGTTGGGGATTATATATCTCCAATTTTACGTTTTTTGTCGGTGTTGCAGCGGCAGCAGTCATGCTTATCCTACCCGCGTATATGTTAAAAGATAAGGATATGCATGAAGTTGTCATTATTGGTGAATGTGTTGCTGTCGGCGCCCTGATCATGTGCCTGATGTTCATCACCGTGGACATGGGCGGACCATTTAAGGTGTGGCATATGATACCGGGAATAGGCCTGTTTAACTGGCCTTCATCTATTCTCACCTGGGATGTGCTGGTTTTAAATGGATATTTAGCTTTAAATAGTCTGGTGCCCCTCTATATTCTTTACTGCAACTACCACAACAGAAAACCGGTGGGCTGGAAATATAAACCTTTTGTGTTTTTGTCCATCTTTTGGGCTATTTCTATCCACATGACCACAGCTTTCCTCTACCAGGGACTTCCTGCCAGGCCATTTTGGAACAACCCGCTTCTTGGTCCCCGGTTTCTCGCCTCAGCTTTTGCTGCGGGACCTGCTGTAATTATGATGGTTCTTATTGCCATTAAACAGTGGACAAGGTACCCGGTTAACGCGCAAATTTTCTTTAAATTAAAAAGAATCATCGTTGTCTCTGCAGTAATTAATCTGGTTATGTTATTTTCTGAGGTTTTCAAGGAATTCTATACCTTTACCCATCATAGTCTTTCTGCCCAATACCTTTTCTTCGGCCTTCAAGGGCATGATTCCTTGGTGCCATGGATATGGAGTGCGATTGGGCTCAACATCCTGGGAACTTTGCTTTTTGCCTTTGATCCAACAAAAGGCAACCCCCGTTACCTTATGGTAGCGGCAATAAGTTTGTTCACCGGGATTTGGATTGAAAAAGGTTTTGGTTTGATTATTCCTGGATTTGTGCCATCACCCATGGGTGAGGTTGTTGATTACACTCCTACCTCTAACGAAATATTAATCACTCTGGGTGTACTGGCCACAGGTGTTTTGGTGGTCACTTTACTTATAAAACCTGCTCTTGCTATTCTTCTTAAATATAAAGAAACGAATGCGTAAGATGATAAAAGGTCTTTAAAATAATGAAAAAAAACATCCCGTTGCTCGCTGTTTTAACAATGATATTTTTATTGTCAAACACCAATCTGATGGCCCAACAGGGAAGTAATTCTCCCAGCGCAAACGGGCAGCAGAAAATGAATTCCCCATTCTTGATCACCGGGAAGCTTCCACACCTCACCAAACTGCTTGTACGAGAGTGGGACAATCCGACATTACATCTCTCGGAGGAGCAAAAGGCAAAACTGCTTGTGGTCAGGCAAGAGACTATCGCAGGTGTTCAAAAGCTTGGCCAGGAAATTTCGTCGCTTGAGAAACAGGTGACAGAGCGCGCCTTTACTGGGGAAACACCAGATGCGCTTCATTCCCTTATTCAAAGCATAGCTGGATTGAAAGCTGAGGCAACCATGATTCATCTTCGGTGTATCTACGACACCAGCAAGATCCTCGATCAACAGCAACTAGATGTTCTGAGAAAAATGTAACATTGAAAATACAAGGTACCTTGAAAAATTAGGATTTTTGTTTGATAGCAAGGAATGACAAAATTAAAAAGCACCCACATGGGCATAAACTCCGCATACCGACAGTGAGCACT
>JACNJZ010000093.1 GCA_014382295.1 Candidatus Desulfobia pelagia
GGTAATGATGTTGGGGGCAAACTCTTTCTTTATTTCGAAAAATTCACCGTTGTCTACTGTGGCGTGAATGACATCCTTCATGTCATAGGCGATATTAGGGCTGTCAGGGATAATTTCATTAAGGAACTCACAGCGGCGCATGGGGTCGTCGCCTGATGGGACACAGGGCGGTGTTTCCATGTTGTTCTGGGGCAGGTAGGCCAGCATTTTTTTGATGTACTCAATGGCGTCTGCTCCGTTTTCTGCTGCGTAGTCAACGACACCGCTTTTGGAGGCGTGAACTGAGGCGCCACCAAGCTCTTCTACCGTTACATCTTCATGGGTAACTGATTTTACCACCTTGGGTCCGGTAAGAAACATATAGGAGTTATGCTTAACCATGATGGTGAAATCAGTAAGGGCAGGAGAGTATACAGCGCCGCCGGCACAGGGGCCGAAAATCGCTGAAATCTGGGGGACAACTCCGGAAGCCTGGACATTGCGCAGGAAGATATCGGTATAGCCGGCAAGAGCTTCAATCCCTTCCTGGATACGGGCTCCTCCGGAATCATTGAGGCCGACAACCGGTGCGCCGTTTTTCATGGCAAGGTCCATGATTTTGCATACTTTTTCGGCAAAGGTCTCAGACAGGGAACCACCGAGTACTGTGAAATCCTGGGCAAAAACATAAATCAGGCGGCCAGCTACCGTGCCATAACCCGTGACCACGCCGTCGCCGAAAAACTGTTTTTTCTCCATGCCAAAATTATAGCAGCGGTGACTTTTGAACATGTCAAATTCTTCAAAACTGCCGGGATCAAGCAGCATTTCAATTCTTTCGCGGGCAGTATACTTTCCCTGGGCATGATGTTTGTCAATACGGTCCTGACCGCCACCTAAACGTGCTTTGGCGCGCATTTCCAACAGTTTGTTCAGCTTATCCTGCATCATTGTCATTTTGATTTTCCCGTGTAGTGGTTGTCTCAGAATGTAGGTGTATTCTTCATTTAAAATCTTTCTGACAATACATCAAGGTTCTTTGGGTGCACAGCAAAATTCTGTGAGCACCCCAAAGGTTGATTTCGGGTGCAGAAAAGCGACCTGTTTGCCTCCGGCACCGGTGATTGGAGTTTCATGGATGAGCTTGCAGCCCTGCTCTTTGGCCTGATTCAGCTGGGAGTCGATGTTGTCAGTGCAGTAGGCAATATGATGCACCCCTTGGCCCTTGTTTTTTAGGAATTTTGCAATGGGGCTGTCATCGGCAGTCGGTTCAAGGAGTTCAATATGAACGCCGCCCAGGTTGAAAAATGCAGTTCGCACCTTCTGGGAAACCACCTCTTCCTTCTTTTCGCAGGTGAGACCGAGGACATTTTCATAGAATTGGCAGCTTTCTGTCAGGGAATGAACTGCGATTCCAATGTGATCTATTTTCTGTAACATGTTAACATCCCTCCCTGTATTCACCAAAAACACTTCTGAGAACATCGCATATCTCGCCAAGAGTCGCATATTCCTTCACTGCGGCAATGATCGGCGGCATCAGGTTGGTGTCTCCAGTTGCCGCAGCTTTCAGGGTGTTCAGGCATTTTTCAACCTGATCACTATTCCGGTTTGCCTTTACTTCGCGAAGGCGGGCCACCTGGTCATCTTCTACCCTGGGGTCAACTCTCAGAAGGGGTGGCTTGGTCTCCTCTTCAATTTCAAACTTATTAACACCGACTATGATCCGCTCTCCGCGTTCAATTTCCTGCTGGTATTCATAGGCAGAATTTTCGATCTGGCGCTGGATAAACCCCTCTTCAATGCAGCGGACAACACCGCCGTTGTCTTCTATTTTACTAATGAGGGCAGAGGCTTCCTGCTCTATTTTGTTGGTGAGCTGTTCAACATAATAGGAGCCGGCCAGAGGGTCAACGGTCTCGGCAACACCCGATTCATGGGCGATTACCTGCTGGGTGCGGAGGGCCGTGCGTACAGACTCTTCGGTGGGTAGAGAAAGGGCCTCGTCCCGGGAATTGGTGTGCAGTGACTGGGTGCCGCCAAGCACTGCTGCCAGGGCCTGGATGGTTACGCGGACAATATTGTTGTCGATCTGCTGGGCAGCCAGGCTGCTTCCTGCGGTCTGGGTGTGGAAGCGGAGCATCCAGCTGGTAGGATTCTTTGCTCCGAAGCGTACTTTCATTATCCGGGCCCACAGCCTGCGGGCTGCCCGATATTTTGCCACTTCTTCAAGGAGATCCGATGATGCATTGAAGAAAAAGGAGAGACGCCGGGCAAAATGGTCAAGTTCAAGTCCAGCATCCAGAGCGGCCTGAACATAGGTAATGCCGTTGGCCAGGGTGAAAGCCACTTCCTGAACTGCGGTGGAGCCGGCTTCACGGATATGGTAGCCGGATATTGAAATTGTATTAAAAGACGGCGTCTGTTCTCCGCACCATTGGAAGATGTTGGTAATAAGCCGCAGGCTGGGCTTTGGAGGAAAAATATAGGTCCCTCTGGCAACATATTCCTTCAGAATGTCGTTTTGTATGGTTCCCTTGATCTTATCTGCGCTCGCACCCTGTTTTTCGGCAACCGCCACGTACATGGCGAGTAGCATGGCTGCCGGCGAGTTAATCGTCATGGAGGTGGAGACTTTATCCAGAGGGATAGCGTCAAACAGAGTCTCCATGTCGGCAAGAGAATCAATGGCTACACCGACCTTGCCAACCTCTCCGGTGCTCATGCTGTGATCTGAGTCGTATCCTATCTGGGTTGGCAGGTCAAAGGCGATGGACAGGCCGGTTGTGCCATGATCAAGAAGGTAGCGAAAACGCTTGTTTGATTCTGCCGCTGTAGAAAAGCCGGCATACTGGCGCATGGTCCAGAGCCGACCGCGATACATGGAAGGCTGTACACCCCTGGTAAACGGATAGCGCCCCGGGAACCCGATATCGTCAGTATAATGATCGTCAATATGCTCGGGAATATACAGGCGGTTGATTTCGCCGCCGCCATGATTGGTAAACTTTTCTTTTCGTTCTGGAAAGCGGCTGATGCTCTTGTGCAGTTCGTTTTCCTGCCAGTTGAGGAAATCAGGAGATTTTGTCATGGTCCACCTTCATTTGTTTTAGAATGTTAGCAGCTTGAAGTTTTGGGTCTCCCCAACGCTCCCCGCTGTCTTTCTGTATTTTTTGCAGGATATGGGGCCGCATCATTTCCATGGCCCAGTCTAGAACTTCAAGGTCATATGAACGGCTGCGCCTCCGATCATGTTCGCCGCTGGCCCGATGCTGATTTTCGAGTGCGGCAATTTCGGCCAGAAGCTCTTCTACTCCCTTGCCTTCGCTTGCCACTGTTCGGCAGACAGCAATTGGTCGGTTGCTTTTGTCGGCGCGCTCATGGGCCACGGCCTCCATATCCATAAAAAGTGTTTCTGCTCCGGCCATATCAGCCTTATTGATTACCAGAAGATCTGCCACTTCAAGCAGTCCGGCTTTCATGGCCTGGATGTCATCTCCCAGACCCGGAGCCATGACCAGGGCGGTAATGTCGGCAAGTCTGATGATGTCCATTTCCGACTGGCCGACTCCGACTGTTTCTATAATAATTCGCTGGCAGCCGGCCCCGGCCATGATGCGAACAGCAGCGCCGGCAGCTCCGCAGAGTCCGCCCAGGCGACCACGGGTTGCCATGGAACGGACAATGACATCCCTGTCCAGACTGTGCCGCATCATTCGTATCCTGTCGCCAAGGATAGCTCCTCCGGACAGAGGGGAGGTGGGATCAATGGCAATGATGCCGACTCGTTCGCCCCGGGAGCGGCAGGTGGATATGATCTGGCTGGTCAGAGTGGATTTACCGGCCCCGGGAGGGCCCGTGATGCCAAGGACCGTAGTGTTTTTGACAAGATCCCTGTCGAGTGATAACAGGATAGCATCGGCCTCGGGGCCGTTGTCCTCGACTATGGATATTGCCCGGCCTATTGCCCGGGGATCCTGTTTTGCGAGACCGTCAAGGAGAGATGTTAAAGAGGTATGCGCCACTCACGCATTCCTCGTTTCGTGATGTTTGCTGCAGGCTGCTGTAAAAGCGGCGATAATCTGGTCCACCGGAGTTCCGGGTGTGAAAATTGCTTCAACTCCTTTTTCTTTGAGAAGGGTGATATCTTCATCAGGTATAACACCACCGCCTATTACAGGAATGTCGCCGGCCCCTGCTTTGCGCAGGCATTCTACTACAGCAGGAAATAGTCGTATATGCGCCCCTGACAGCGAGGAAAGGCCGACAGCGGCCACATCTTCCTGGACTGCGGCTGCAGCAATCTCTTCGGGGCTGCGGCGTATTCCTGTATAAATGACTTCGAAACCATTATCTCTTAATGCCCGGGCAATGAATTTCGCGCCGCGATCATGACCATCAAGACCTGGTTTGCCAATGAGAACTCGATAGGTGGTGTTTGACATGATGAGAGCCTCGTCTCTAATGATGCAGTATTCAAAGAATGTAAAATTATTTAGGTGGGGCCGCTCAATTGGCATAACCACCGTTCTGTAACTATTCAGAAGTGCTCCTGAATAGTTGTCAAAGAATTAAAAGATGGTGGCGCAGAATCTGCCGATAGTTCCCAGGTTTTCGCAAACATGGATACCATGCTCACGGAATGCAGCAATTTTTGCCTGGGCAGTGCCGCTGCCGCCGCTGACAATGGCACCAGCGTGGCCCATCCGTCGTCCGGGAGGGGCGGTCAGTCCGGCTATGAAACCGACAACTGGTTTGGTTACTTTTTCTGCAATATATGCAGCAGCTTCTTCTTCTGCTGTTCCGCCGATCTCGCCGACCATGACAATACCGCTGGTCTCCGGGTCGGCCTCAAAAGCGGCCAGGCAGTCAATAAAGTTGGTGCCGTTGACAGGGTCTCCGCCAATCCCGAGGCAGGTCGTCTGGCCGATGGACTGTTTTGAGAGCTGGTCGACGACCTCATATGTGAGAGTTCCGGAACGTGATACCACGCCGATAGGGCCTCCCGGCAGGTGAATTGATCCCGGCATAATGCCGACCTTGCTTTCTCCAGGGGTAATGATTCCCGGGCAGTTCGGCCCGATCAGGCGGGACGTGCGGGTCGCAAGATAGTTTTTGATCTTGAGCATGTCATGAACCGGTATTCCCTCGGTAATACAGATAATAAGTTCAACCCCCGCAGCTGCGGCTTCCATGATGGCATCGGCGGCAAAGGCAGGCGGCACAAAGATCATACTGCAGTTAGCCTGGGTGTCGCTGACAGCCTGCTTGACTGTATTAAAAATGGGGACGCCGTCCATTTCAAGGCCCCCCTTGCCGGGAGTAACCCCGGCAACGACATGAGTTCCATAGGCAATGCACTGGCGGGAATGGAATTGCCCTTCTCGGCCAGTTATTCCCTGGACCAGAAGTCGGGTGTTTTTATCTATAAAAATACTCATAATTTTCAGTTCGTTGAGTTTCTAGAGTTCGTTGGGTTTGTATGAAAGTTTTAAGTTAAAAGTGTTAAGTTTTAAGTTGGCGGATGTGACTAATTCATTTTTTCTGTTGCAAAATGAGACTTTCTTGCTTCGTTGTGCCCGCTCGCGGGAATGGGCGTTATTGAGTTGACGGAAGGTGTCATTCCTGAGAGAAACACAACAAACTCAATAACTCAACGAACTCAAGAAACTCGTTTTGACCTCAGCGGCCAATCTGGGCGACTCTTTCGGCTGCGTCTGCCAGATCAGTTGCTGAAATAAGACTCAAGCCGGATTCTGATAGTATTCTCCGGCCTTCTTCAGCGTTGGTTCCTTCCATTCTTACGACAACAGGGACATTGACACCGATGGCATTGGCGGCCTGAATGACGCCCTCAGCAAGGACGTCACAGCGTAGAATGCCGCCAAAAATATTAATCAGGATGCCCTTTACGTTGGGGTCGGAAAGCATGATCTTGAACCCGGCCTCGACCATTTCAGCGCTGGCGCCGCCGCCAACATCAAGGAAGTTGGCGGGTTCGGCTCCAGCCTGTTTGATGATGTCCATGGTGGCCATGGCCAGGCCGGCACCGTTGACCATATTGCCAATACTGCCTTCAAGGCGTATGTAATTGAGTCCATGTATCTGGGCGTCAACCTCAAGGGGGTCCATTTCTGATTCATCCTGCATGTCACGGATGTCAGTATGGCGGAAGAGGCTGCTGCTGTCGATTTCAACCTTGGCGTCAAGAGCTATGAGCCTATTGTCATCTGTAATGACAAGCGGATTAATTTCTACAAGCATGCAGTCATATGCGCAGAAGAGCGTGAAAAGGTTGTCCAGTAGCTTCATGAACTGTTTGAGCTCATCCCCTTTGAGGCCAAGACCGAATCCTGCTTCACGGCAGTGATATGGCTGTAATCCGGTAAGGGGATTGACGTGAACCTTGATGATTTTTTCCGGTCTGGATGCCGCCACCTCCTCGATATCCATACCACCGGCGGTGCTGGCGATGATAACGATTGATGAGGTGGCTCGATCCGGAAGGATGGAAAGATACAGTTCATGTTTGATGGTCAGCCCTTTTTCAATGAGGACTTTGCCAACAATTTTACCCTCGGGGCCGGTCTGGTTGTTGATCAGTTTCATCCCAAGAATATCTGCAGCAGCCTGACGCAGTTCTTTAGATGAGGAGGCAACGCGAATACCTCCGGCCTTACCCCGGCCTCCGGCATGGATCTGGGCTTTGACAACCTGGGGATACTCATCCAGAGCTGCGGCAGCATTTTCAGCCTCGGCCAGGCTGAAGGCAACGTGACCTTCCGGGGTAGGTATCTGGTATGCGCGGAACAGCTCTTTTGCCTGATATTCGTGAATTTTCACTCTGGTCTCTCTTTATGTCCTGGGGTAGCCCATGGATTTCAGGGTCTCAGTGATTTCGGTTAAGCTTGCCGGGTCATCAATGGTTGACGGCATGCGGTAGTCCTTGCCGTCAGCAATGGAGCGCATGGTGCCGCGTAATATTTTTCCTGAACGGGTTTTCGGAAGTCTTAAAACTCTGGCAGATTCCTTGAAACAGGCGACGGGGCCGATCTTTTCCCGTACCATCTTGACAAGTTCTGTTTTAATGTCATCTTCTTTGACATCAACTCCGGCTTTCAGGACAAAAAGGCCGAGAGGGGACTGGCCTTTGAGCTGATCTGCAATGCCGAATACAGCACACTCAGCTATGGCTGGATGAGTGGCGATAATCTCTTCCATTGCGCCGGTGGAAAGCCTGTGGCCGGCAATATTGATAACATCATCCATGCGGCCCATAACAAAAACATATCCGTCTTCATCTATGTAGCCGCCGTCACTTGTTTCATAGTAGCCCTTGAATGCTGTCATGTAGGATTTAATAAAACGTTCCTCATTGCGCCAGAGGTTGACAAGGGTACCCGGGGGGAGAGGAAGCTTGATAACAATGTTTCCTTCAACACCCGCTTTTACTTCACGACCCTGGTTGTCCATAATCCTAACATCATAACCGACAACAGGTTTGGTCGGGGATCCCGCTTTGACAGGAAATTCTTCAATTCCGCGGCAGTTGGCAACAATGGCCCAGCCGGTTTCTGTCTGCCACCAGTGGTCTATTACCGGGACTTTCAGGAGGTTGCAGGCCCAGTGATAGGTGTCGGGGTCCAGACGTTCACCCGCAAGATAAAGGGCTTCGAAGCAGGACAGGTTGTATTTTTTCAGGAAGTCGCCGTTTGGATCTTCTTTTTTGATGGCCCTGAATGCAGTAGGGGCAGTGAACAGGCTTTTAACGCCATGCTGGGAAATGACTCGCCAGAAGGCTCCTGCATCGGGGGTGCCAATGGGTTTGCCTTCATAAAAGACAGTGGTGCTTCCGTTCAGCAGAGGTCCATAGACGATATAGGAGTGGCCTACCACCCAGCCAACGTCGGAAGCAGACCAGAAAACATCTCCGGGGTTGATGTCGTAGATGTTTTTCATCGACCAGTGGAGGGCAACGGCATGACCGCCGTTGTCACGCATAACGCCCTTGGGCATTCCGGTGGTTCCTGAAGTGTAGAGGATGTAAAGGGGGTCTGTGGCGTCCACAGGCACACAGTCGGCGGGAGAAGCCGCTGCCATGAGTGTCATCCAGTCAAAATCACGGCCAGTCTGGAGATCGGCATCTACGAAGTCACGTTTGAAGACAATACATTTTTCAGGCTTATGGTTTGACTGTTCAATTGCGGCGTCAACCAGAGGCTTGTAGGCCAGCTTTTTTTTGCCTTCAATGGCGCCGGAGGCACAGACCAGCACTCTGGGCTGGGCGTGGTCAATGCGAATAGCCAGTTCCTGGGCGGCAAATCCGCCGAAAACAACAGAGTGAATGGCGCCCAGTCTGGCGCAGGCCAGCATCGCAACTGCCGCTTCCGGGATCATAGGCATATAGATAATGACTGTATCACCCTTTTGCACGCCCTGGCTTTTGAGAACACCAGCGAAAAGAGCCACATCCTTCTGGAGTTCACTGTACGTTATTTTCCTGACAGTATCCGTAACAGGACTGTCATAAATAATGGCGGCCTGATCACCACGACCATTTTCAACATGCCTGTCAACAGCATTATAGCAGGTGTTGAGCTTTCCTCCAGTGTACCAGCGGTAAAAGGGAGGGTTGGAAGAATCGAGGACTTTATCCCATTTTTTCTCCCAGCTAATTCCTTCGGCTGCTTCTCCCCAGAATCTTTCAGGGTCTTGAATGCTTTTTTCGAAAATTTCGTCGTAGGATGCCATCTCATTCTCCAGTTTCAGCGTGTTTGAGTGTCTGAAGCACAGCTTTTGCAGTAGATTTATGTCTAAGTCCGGCAGGCTCCTAGATATCACTGTTATGGCTGCACTCGTAAAAACAACTTGTCGATATGGAAAAAAAATATGCTTAACGAACGGTTATATCATAAAGTGGTTATGTCGGCAAGTGAGATGTAACTACTTAATATTGTGATGAAATTAGCCCATGCTACAGCGAGATTGTGGGTCGAGGTTGACTCTTCGCGGGTCAATCGTGCCACGTGGCTTTTGTCGATCCGAAAGAGTCAAACTGACAGGCTTTCATGTATATGTCATGGTAAAAAGTGAACCAGTAGTTTTGTGAAGCATAGAAGGGCAGAATTTTTTCTTTCTGTTCGATAATGTCCAGGGGGAAATTGTCATAGGCCATGATCCATAACGGGTTGAAATGACTATGGAGCGGCAGCAGGTCGCCAAGGTGGACGGCACATTCTTTTTTGCCTGCAATGGTTGCAATCTGGTGGCCGCGGGTGTGTCCTCCGGTCAGGGAAACCGTTATTCCCGGAACAACTTCATGATCCCCTTTAACTATTTCTAGGAGGCCGCTTGCTTCCAGTCCTGTAAAATTATGGGGCCAGTATGAATGGGCAGCGCGACTGTTGGGATGAGTAACGTCCTCCCATTCCTTTTTCTGAACGATATGTCTGGCTTTTGGGAAAGTTAGTTCCGGCTTGCCTTGGTCACTGTGCATAACAATGCCGCCGGCATGATCAAAGTCACAGTGGGTAAGAATAACGTAATCGATACCTTCTCTGTCAATCCCCATTGCGGCAAGATCTGCAACCACACTCCATGGTTTGGTTACCCGGAAGATGTCAATTTCCTTGTCTGACAGTTTGTTGCCGAGTCCCGTGTCGATAAGGACTTTTGAAAGGGGTGTTTCGATCAGAAGGGGGGCATTAAGCATTTTGATATTGTTGTCATGGTCTGATGGATATTTCTTGTTCCATAAGAGCTTGGGGACAGGGCCGAACATGGTGCCGCCGTCCAGTTCGAATTCACCGCCATTCAGCCAGGTTATGCTGATATTGCCAAGATCAAGAGATTTTTTCATGGTTTTTGTTGAGTCTGTCCATGTGGACATCCATCTGCGGGAATGGAATGGTGATGTTATTTTCCTGCAGGGTTTTGTGGATTTCTTTCAGAAATAGATGGGTTTGCAGGCCCCTGTTGCGGGGATCCTCGACCCAGACAAGTAGCTCGAAGTTGACGGATGAATCGGCAAGCGCCCTCACCCGGACGCGGGGTTCGGGTTCTTTGCAGATACCTGCGCTTTCCATGGCGACCTTGAGAAGGACTTCTTCTACAAAGTCGAGGTCGGATCCATAGGCAACCCCCACCGGAATTTTAATTCTGTAATTCGGGGTGGGGGCGCTCTCGTTGATTATCTTGGAATTGGCCAGGATTGAATTGGGAATGGTAACCAGGACATCATCGCGGGTAAGCATTCGGGAAGATCGAATCCCTATTTCCACTACTTCACCACGTTCCTGATTGTCGATGATTATATAGTCACCTACTTTAAAAACACGGTCCATGAAAAGGCTCATTCCACCGAAAAAATTGGCCAGAGTATCCTTGGCTGCCATGGCAACGGCAATACCGGCAATACCGGCCGAGGCAAAAAGAGGGGTGAGGTTGACGTTCCATATGCCGAGAAGGCCGTAAGCGCCCGTCAGGAGCAGGATAAGGAAGACGAGTTTGTGGATGAGCCCGCCTAAGTCGCGACCTATTTTTCCTTGCCAGATATTTTCAGACTGTTTGGCGATAAAACCAATGACCCTGGTGACGGTAATCAGCCATATGACAAGAATAAGGCTTCGTCCGCCCTGGGAAATAGTTTTGGAAACAATGTCCGAGAGGTTTAAAAGCGAGAAGCAGTGGATCAGTCCGACAATAAGAACCGTCCAGTATATTGGAGGATGCAGGTATTTGATAAGCTGATTATCAATAGTTGTTTTCGTCAATCGGGTAATGCGCCTGAGGACTCGGTTGACGAAAAAATCTATAGTTATTGCCAGGACGGCATAAAAAGTAAGGAGCAGAGTAAATTGAATCCAGACATGTTCCTGGATGTTGGGGATGCTGTTAAGCAGAGAATCGATATTCATGGGGAGCCCTCATTTCTTTTGTATATTCATCTGTTCTCTGGAGGTCGTTCTTGGTAATATGGTAGAAAAGATAAACTATAGTAAGATCATATTGTTGTGTCCATTGATTTTTAATGTGGGCTTTGCGGGAAACTATTTGCTCTGCAGTGAAAAGAAGCAGGAGGGGTATGGGTCTGGATACATTGCGAAATGCCACTACCGGTAGAAAAATACTCTTTGCCGGTTTGATTATTATAACGGTTGTTATAGGCGGTCTGCATCATTTTACCCCATGGGAGTTTGTATTTTTCCATGATACCTATCGCCGGCTGGCTTATTTCCCTATTGTGCTCGGTGCTCTCTTTTTCGGGGTCACCGGTGGCATGGTTATGGCTTTTCTCTCTTCCGTGGCCTTTATTCCCCATCTTATGATGTTTTCAGGGCATGGTTTTGAGGCATATTTGAGCGAATTCACCGAAATTTTTCTGTATCTCTCCGCCGGTCTGCTTGTTGGTATAATAACACGCAAGGAGACATTGCTGCGCTTGAAGTATAAGGCGTTATCTGAAAAGTTGGAGAAATCCTATGATCGCCTTCATAAAGAGACGGAGCAGCTTATTGAAGCAGAAGAGCAGCTGGCTCTTTCTCAGAAGATGTCAGAGCTTGGCCGGCTGTCAGCCTCTCTGGCCCATGAAATAAAAAACCCTCTGAGTTCTATCCGGGGTACGGCTGAAATTCTCATGGATGATTTTCCCCCGGATCATCCAAAACATGAGTTTGCGGAAATTCTGTTGAAAGAGACAACACGGCTTAATGCCACAGTAGAAGATATTCTGAGTTACTCCCGGGAGCAGAAGGGAGCAGTTGAGGCCACGGAGCCCCTTGCCTCGGTAATCCGCAGAACGATTACCCTTCTTGACCAGAGACTGCGAGACAAATCAATACAATGTGTCGAGATTGGAACTGACCAGGGAGATAGTTTTATGGTTGCAGGAAACCGGCTGGGCCAGGTTTTCCTGAATATCCTGTTGAATGCCATGGATGCCATTGATGTCGGTGGTAAAATCGTTGTCAGGGTCGCCAGGGAAAAAGAAGGATGCCAAATCGCCATTGAAGACAATGGGCCGGGTCTTTCTGACGGTGAGAAAAAAAAGATTTTCGAGCCTTTTTATTCGAATAAAGAGGAGGGAACCGGGCTGGGCCTTGTGATAAGCCGTAAAATTGTAGGAAGTTATGGGGGAACCATTGAGGTGACAGATGCTCCGGGAGGAGGAGCTGCCTTCACGGTTTTTATTCCCAACCAGACAGGAAAAACGTATGAGTGACACTATTTTATTGATTGATGATGATGAAAGTCTGCTGCGGGTAACCGAGTATAACCTGGCATCTGCCGGATTCCGTGTGGTGACTGCCAGTTCCGGACAGCGTGGACTTGAGATGTTCCGGGAGCATTCGCCGGACATTGTTATTTCAGACGTCAAGCTTGGCGATATGAGCGGCCTTGACCTGCTCGCCGAGGTGAAAAAGGAATCACCGGTGACGCCTGTTATCATTATTACAGCCTTTGGTTCTATTGATATGGCTGTAAAGGCAATGAAGAACGGTGCCTTCCATTTTGTCACCAAACCTTTTGATCGAGAGACCCTTCGCCTTTCCTGCAAGAAGGCCCTGGAGTTGAAGGAGCTTCGTGTTCAGAATGAGCAGTTGGCCCATGAGGTTAATCGTCTCACTGGTACCGAGGGAATGGAAACGGCAAATTCGGCTATGCGGGAGCTGCTGGATACGGCTTTGAGGGCTGCCGGAAGCGAGGCCACCATTTTGATTGCCGGGGAGTCCGGAACAGGAAAAGAAGTGTTGGCCCGTCTTATTCATCATCACAGCCCCAGGAAAAACGGGCCGATGGTGGCAGTGAACTGCGCGGCAATCCCTTCCGGGCTCATTGAAAGTGAATTGTTCGGTCATGTCAAAGGGGCTTTTACCGGCGCTATAAAAAACAGAAAAGGCCGCTTTCAGGCTGCAGCCAAAGGGACGCTTTTTCTCGATGAGATAGGTGAACTTCAGATCGATCTGCAGGCAAAGCTTTTGCGCGCCATACAGGAGAGGGAAGTGGAGGCTGTAGGAAGTCAGCGCCAGGAAAAGGTGGATGTCCGTCTTATTGCCGCCAGCAATAAAGACCTCAAGGAAGCCATAGGCGCCGGGGAGTTCAGGGAGGATCTCTATTACCGGCTTGGTGTTATCCCTCTTTATCTGCCGCCTTTAAGAGAGCGCACGGAAGATATTCCTGGCCTGGTTCGCCACTTTCTCAAGAAAATAGGGGCCCCGCCTGAAGTTACATTTTCCGATGACGCTTTGCAGCAGCTTTCTGTCTACCCATGGCCCGGCAATATCCGGGAATTGCAGAATATTGTTGAGCGTTCGGTTATTTTAAGAAGTTCTTCTCTTATTGACGTCAAGGATCTGCATTTGGCAGGATCTGCGCCTGTGGCAGGAAGTTTCCCAAAGATACCGCCTGAAGGGTTATCCCTGGAGGAAGTGGAAAAAGATTTGATTCGGCAGGCATTGGCAATGGCAAACGGTAATCGTTCCGAGGCTGCCCGGTTACTTCATGTTCCCCGGCATGTCCTGATTTATCGTCTCGAGAAATATAAAGAGGAGCTGAAGTGATTGGCCGATGTGTCCTGCGGATAGTGTTCTGCGGTTATTCTCAAAGGGTTCATTGAGGATGTAGTGGTAGGGTTACGTTGGCGGAAGAAGGTGTTGTGGTGGTTAGGCGAGCGGTCTTGGTGTCAGTCAACGTATGCAATTTTACGATAGGGTAGGCATGTGCAGCTGACAGGAGCGAAGCAGTGTATCCTTGATGTTTTGAGGCTCGCAAGGCTTATGCAGGAATTGATGCACAATCGTTTCTGTGCGCATGATGGCTTCCGCGGCGGCATAGCCGGAGAGGATGATGCGAATTGTATCCGGGTAAAGTCTGCGCACTTCTGTTAGCAGTTCAGCTCCGTCCATGCCAGGCATTCTCATATCTGACACAACAACATCAAAAGAGGCCTTCGACATGACCTGTAGTGCTTCTTTGCCGCTTTCGGCAAATTCCATGTCAATTTCTTTACGTAATGAGCGAAGCATCCTGCGCAACCCAACCAAAATGTTGGGTTCATCATCAACAAAGAGAATTCTTTTTTTAGCCATTTTTTAACTCCGTCTATTCTTGCACGCAGAAGAACGCAGTGTTGACAGGAAGAGAACAGGTTGCATAATTATTAAGTTTTTCCGTTAATCGCTTATTGTGTCGGTGAACTCTCCTTTTTATCGGTATTCTTCGAGGGGGAGGACTGTATGGTAGAGATGGATTCAGTATTAACTTTAATGGCTGAAGGGGTGGCAATAAGGAAGATAAAACAGAAACGACGATAGTCTTTTTCATAATTCGCGCCTCAAGTTAGGTAATTCCACGACCGTATCTTTTCAAGGTACCTTTCAGACTTAGGTTGGATATTTGCGCTCCTCCCTTTCGGAAAGGATTGCCCTTTCTATCTTAAATGCTAAATATATTTTATAGCCTAACGTATTTTTCCTAAAAAGTCAATAACTTTTTTAATTTAAGGCGTTTTCGGCAAGAGAAGTGTTAAAAAGATTTAACTAAAGGGCTGATGTCTGTGTACTTTTTGATATGTTGTTGGATTAAGGTGTTTGCGTTTCGCCAAACTGAATAACAAATGCATCCATCTTCAACTCATAAATGTTTTTTTTGTTAAAAAGAATATTGCGACAACAACCGCAGCGCCCAGGACTTTTTGCATGGTTTTGGGGGAGTATTGAGTTGACCCCAAAAAAGATCCCAATGCGCCTCCGATCAAAACAGCTATGATGAGCGGAACATAATTACTTAAATCAATTGAATTATATTGAAGTCGAGCTATCAATCCAGATAATGAATTGAGCCAAATAAAAATAGCACCACACGCTGCCGCCTCTTTTTCCGTTCCTAATCCAAGAATTATGATGAGCGGAACAAGGTAAATACCACCACCTATCCCTACTATACCAGCGACGAGGCCAAGGACGGAGCCAGCGATCAGTGAGATGATTATTTTTCCAGCCTGAGAAATATTGAGTTGAATGGTGGTCTTTTCCCAAACATATATTCGCATGGCTACAAAAATTAACGACACCAAAAGTACCCAGTAAAATAGTTCCTTTGGGAGCTTAATAGCACCTCCTAAGTATGCCATGGGAATTGATGACAAAAAGAACGGTGCAATCAGGCTCAATTTAGCATGTTTGTTGCGGATAAAATTGTAACTACCAATGGATGTAACAAATAAGTTGAGAGTCAGAGAGATCATGGGGATTGCTAAAGTATGAAATCCCAATATCGCCATCAATGCGGTATAAGAAGACCCCCCGCCAAGACCAACCGATGAATATGTGAATGCTACGAGAAAAAATAAGGCAGCAATAAAATAGGGGCTCAGCACAGTTTCTATCAAGACTTTTCTCCTTGCGGGGTGACCTTGCTGTATTGGTAGAGAAAAACTAATTTGAAGAAGTCGATATATTTTGCTATATACAACGGTATGCCAAGAAAAAGCAAACAGAAAAAGAATAGAATAAATGGGATATCTTCATGTTGGCGTGGTCGTCTATGGTTAGATGGTCCCGAGGGTACATTTCTCGGCTATGGCAGGATTGTGCTCCTGGAACGAATTGAAGAATTTGGTTCGATAAGCAAAGCCGCACGCTCTATGGAAATGTCCTATAAACATGCGTGGGATTTGCTGGACTCCATGAATCGGCAGTCCAGCGATAAGTTAGTTGAAACCTTTCGTGGAGGTAAGGATGGCGGTGGGGCTCGATTGACAGAGGCAGGCAGGCAGGCGGTGAAACTTTTTTGGAAAGTCCATGCGAAATTTCAGTGTTTTCTTGATCAGGAAACAGCGGAACTCAAGGAAATTCTTGGAGAAAATGGTCCCGACATCTAGCTTTGGGGCAGGTTGTAATTGATCAATTCTTTGCTAAAACGGTTTTTGTCCAAGGAAGTTCCCTGGAGGGTCATAGTTGCAGACAATGATAATGTTATTGTTGCATAATGCTGTGGCGCAACCGATCTGTCGCGTATTCTGCCAAACAATTTGTGTGTAATGTCCTGTTGCGGCATAATTAGCTGCAGTGATGACATCTCCTTGATAGTCTTTCTTCTCACTTTCCCACGCTGTTACGGCATCTGAAATGCCATAATACCCTGCGGTCCCCATAAATAAATTTTCGCCATACTCCTGCTTCCATTTTCCCGAGCGTGGACGATGCTCCATGGAGCATTGTGTGGCCGCGAGATTGTCGGCCCATTCCTGAGCATAAAGAGCGATCTTGTCAGACCAGGCTACGGGGCCAACGCCTACATCTGCTCGATACTGATTGTGAAGCATAAGCGCCTGTTGTGCCTCATGCTGTTCAAGGCGAGAGCCTGCAGAAAAACTGCTGCTCTGGGCGCTGTCTTCGGCGATGACATGAATTGGGGAAATCAGGGCCGCTACCAGGGGAAAAAGGATGATTGTTTTATTTCGAGTCTTCATGTCGTTATTTATACGTCATTCATCACTGTTTATCTTCCTTTTCCTCTGAAGAATATTCTTTACTCATTTGGAGAATATTCTTTACTTCAAGGCCTCTGTAGCTTTTGTATGGATATTTTGTTCTTGAAAATATAGTAATTTCAGTCAGTTATCTTTTGTTCTTTCCTGTGGCACACCCTTTGCTCTTTACTTAAGGCAACCTTGGAAAAGAAAATACATAAAATGGTCTTTAGGGGCTGGGAAGAGAGATTCAGACAGGAGGTTTATTGTGAAAACGCTTTTCATTGGAATAATTTTGGTCGTGCTGTCATTGTTTGCGGTTCAGGCTCATTCGTTTAGGTTCAATCCGTGGCAGAACAGTGTGAAAGTCCTCTCTCCTGTTAACGGCAGAATTGAAATCCCTCTTTCTGAAATTAATGACGGCAAGGCCCATCATTTCAAAGTCAAAGCTGATGATGGAGTCATGGTGACCTTTTTTACCCTGAAGAGCCGGGATGGGGTCATACGGGCAGCTATTGATGCCTGTGATGTCTGTTACAAGGCCGGTAAAGGCTATGCCCAGAGCGGAGATTTCATGGTGTGTCTCAATTGCGGCCAGAAATTTGCCTCCAATAAAATCAACGTTATCAAGGGTGGCTGTAATCCGGCTCCCCTGGACAGAAAAATTGAAGGCGACAATCTGGTAATCAACATCAAGGATATCAATACCAACAGCTGGTACTGTAGTTATAAATCATAGGCAACCTCAAAGTCGTAGTCTTAATGGATGGTGAACAGAATGGCATATGATATTGAAAAATACAGGGATAAGCGAGAGAAGGTTCTCGGGATGAAAAGGCGGGGAATAGGGTTCGGGACCTTTGCCCTTTTGATTTCTGCCGGAATCCTGGTGGGACTCAGCATGGTCGTGATCCCGAAATCCGTTGCCTACCTCCGGGACAGGGGACTTGATGATGCCATATACAGGATCGGGAAAAATCAGAGCTGGCCGCAGCATTCCATCGATCGCCTTCGCGATCAGCCCGGGGTGGAAATGGTTATGATGGGTAACGACGACAAGCGAATTGTGGTTACTTTTAATCGGACAAAGATAGATACTGACAGATTATCTTCATTTTTTTACCAGGAAAAACTGCAGACAATCCTTTTGAATCAAGTAAATCACCGGCAGCGTCTTCATTCAATGCATGAGGAGAAACGTTTTGAAGCTCTATAATATATCCATAAACAACCTGAAGCGCCGCAAGGGCAAGATGATTTTTCTGGTTCTTGGTCTGCTGATCGGTATTGCTGTTATCGTTACCATGCTGTCAATAACGGAAAGCATGACCCTTGATATTGAAGAGCGGCTGGACCGGTTTGGAGCCAATATTGTCATGGTTCCCAAAAGTGAGAACCTTGCCCTTACTTATGGCGGTGTTAACGTCGGCGGCATCAGTTATGAGGTTAAGGAGTTTGATGAGGCGGATCTTGCCCGTATCAGAGAAATAAAAGATAATAGAAATCTTGGAGCCGTAGCCCCGAAAATTATGGGTGCGGTTGAGGTGTCTGGGCGAAAGGTCCTCCTCATGGGGGTGGATCTTGAAATGGAACTTCCGTTGAAAACATGGTGGCATCTTCAGGGCAGGTCTCCTGAAAATGACAGTGAAGTTATTCTCGGTTCTGAGGCTGCCAGGGCACTGGGTCTTGATGTCGGCGACTCTCTTAATATGAATGGCCGCGATTTTATGGTGAGTGCCCATCTGGAGCCGACAGGTGGTCCGGAGGATAGTATTATCATCGGCGACCTGCATCGCGTTCAGAATATCCTGGGGAAAGAAGGCCGGATCTCCATGGTTGAGATTGCCGCATTCTGCAGGGATTGCCCTATTGATGAGATGGTATTGCAGATTGCCGGTCAGTTTCCGGATGCCAAGGTGACAGCCCTGAAGCAGGCAGTCATGTCGAAAATGCAGTCTATAGAGCTCGTTAAGACCTTCAGTTATGGTATTGCCGCTCTTGTTATTTTTATCGGTTCACTTCTGGTTTTTGTGTCGATGATGGGTTCTGTTAATGAAAGAACACGGGAAATAGGGATTTTCAGGGCAATTGGTTTCAGGCGTGGTCATGTCATGCAGATAATTCTGCTGGAAGCCATTGTTGTTGGCTTTATCGGCGGCGTGGGCGGATTTGTGTCAGGAACTGGTCTAGCCAGGATTATCCTGCCCCTGGTGATTCCGGATTCCTCTTCTTCGGGGATTAATATGTCCATGGGGGCTGTCGCCGTTGCTCTTGCAGTGGCTCTCAGTCTTCTCGCCAGCATTTGGCCTGCCCATAAGGGAAGCAGGCTTGACCCAAGTGAAGCATTACGGGCATTATAGGAGAACGCAATGGCAGCAGTGAATCATGAAGTAGAGCATTTGATTGAGATACGAAATATCGGCAAGGATTACCAGAGCGGGGACGAAATGGTTCCGGCTATACGGCAGATGGATTTTGCCATTGATGATGGAGAGTTCGTTACTATTATGGGGCACTCCGGGTCAGGGAAGAGTACGCTGCTTTCGGTTCTGGGTGGACTGAACCATCCAAGCCGCGGCAAGGTGTTTATCGACAGTCTTGATCTCTATGATTTGAGCAGTGAGCAGAGGGCGGATTTCCGAAGTGAGTATATAGGTATTATTTTTCAATCCTTTCAGCTTATCACGTATCTTACGGTGTTGGAAAATGTAATCCTGCCCATGGCTATAACCGGCTTGAAACGAAAGGAAAAAGAGCAGATGGCCATGGATGTGCTCCTCAAGGTCGGTCTTGCCTCTAAAGCGGACAGGTTGCCGGACCAGCTCTCTGGCGGTGAACAGGAACGGGTGGCCATTGCCCGGGCTATTGTTAATCAGCCGCCTATTCTTCTGGCAGATGAACCGACAGGGAACCTGGATTCAGAGACAGCATCTGAAGTCATGGAACTGTTGACTAGACTCAATCGGGAGGAGGGGCTTACCATTATCATGGTCACTCATAATCCTGAGATAAGCGTGTACTCCAATCGGACGATTCGTGTTCAGGACGGAACATGTCTGGAGCACTGAGAACGGGGAGGGGGAATGAAGAAAGACGGGACCTGTTTTGCCCCGTCTTTCTTAAGGAAACCATGAATTCAGTTGTTTCTGGGGAAGAGAGGATCAACATCCTTCGATAAGTTTTTTGCCGAGGCTTTTTTTCAGGTCCAGGGCTTTGGTTTCCACTTCCGGCTGGACTGGTGCTGTGCTTGGAGCCGGGGTTGGGCTGATTGTCTGGGTCAGTCCATTTACTTTTTCAGAGGCCTTGTCCATCATTTCGGCACCTGTCTCTTTCATGGACTCACCGGCCTCTATTGCTGTTTCAACAGCTTCTGCCGTAATTTTCTTTGCCTCTTCAACCACCTGCTCCGTTTTTTCTTTTACCTCTTCGACAACATGCGCGGTCTGTTCCTTTACTTTTTCAACGACAGCAGGAACCTGCTCTTGCATAGTCTGTTTTGTCGCAGGTGCCGGGGCCTTTTCTTCAGGTTTGTCACACCCTGCAGACAGCAGTGATAAACTGATAAAGGTCATTGTCATGAGTACGCTGAGTTTTTTCATTATTTTCTCCTAAGATTTAGATGGGTTGAAAGTTTCAAGTTAGCGGCTGTTACTTATTCATTTTCACGGTCAGTTAATGTGTTCGGAAATGTGAAACATAGTGTACTTTGAAGTTTTTTCCTCCAACTATCTTATGGGTCAGGAATTTTCAAGGGAATAGGGTAATATGTTTTAGTCAAACAATGTGTTGTCAGCTATACACCATGAGAACGTCGGGAAGCGTATGCGTATACTTGAAAAAGAGATTAGGCAGTAAATGGAATTTTTAGAGACAGTGACAATGCTCTGGCAGGGGTTGGGGTGGCCACTGACCAGGATGATATTATTTATTTCTGTTGGTCTTCTTGTCGCAAATATTATTGAGTCCCTGAACTGGACTCATGCGGTGGCCAGGCTCGCTTCTCCTCTCATCCGCATGGGTCATCTTTCTGATATTACCGGTGCTAGCTTCTCCATGGCATTTTTTTCAGGGGTTTCCGCCAATGCAATGCTTTCAGAGGGATATGAGCAGGGCAAGCTTGACGGGAAAGAATTGATTCTCGCCAATCTTTTCAACAGTCTTCCCACCTATTTCCTGCATTTGCCGACAATGTTTTTTATCACAGTGCCTTTTATCAAGGGAGCTGCTTTTGCCTATGTGGGATTGACGTTTTTTGCGGCAATCTGCCGGACTCTGTTTATAGTGGTTGTCGGCAGATTTATTCTGCCTCCGCGAACAATTGGTGATCTGCAAAAAAAATTAAGCGGAATTAAGCCCAGTGGCTGGCGTCAGACGATGAAAAAGGCGGGGACTCGATTTGTAGAACGCATCAGGAAAATTCTCCTTTTTACCGTCCCGCTCTATATCCTCATTTTTTATTTGAACACAATAGGTCATTTTGAGGCTGTCGAAAAGTTTATCAGTCAGTATATCTCCTTTCTTTCGTGGCTCAACCCGGAAAGTCTCGGTATCATTGTTCTCCATGTGGCGGCGGAATTTACTGCGGGACTGGCACTTGCCGGAGCACTTCTTGAAGGGGGCAATCTCAGTTACCGTGAGGTTGTTCTGGCGCTTCTTGTGGGCAACATAGTTTCTTCTCCGATGCGGGCTATCCGCCATCAGTTGCCTTATTATGCGGGGATCTTTCCGGCCGGGGTTGCAGTGAAGCTTATTTTCTACAACCAGGCCTTCCGGATGGGAAGTATTATCCTGGTTACAATAGGCTATTATTTTTTTACAGCGTGAATTGCTTATGCCGAAGGTGATGAGGCTTGCCTGGCTTTTTTTGCCTCATACATCAGGGTGTCAGCCCTGGACATGAATTGCAGTATTTCACAGGGCTCATTGTCGGGTTGGCAGGAGGTGACCCCTATGCTGATAGATAATATGTAGGGTCTGCCAGAAGTATCGTTGAAGGCCTGAATTTCCTGTTCCAGGCGTTTGACTATCGCTGTTTCATCGTCAGATCCGGTAAGGAGAACTGCAAACTCGTCACCTCCTATACGGGAAATAATATCGGATTCACGGCAGAATCGTTTCAGCACCATTGCCCCATCCTGGAGTGCGGTATCTCCTGTCTGATGTCCAAAGTCGTCGTTGATTCCTTTCATGTTGTCGAGGTCGGCATACAGGAGATGGAGTTCTTTTTTATTTCTGTTGGCAATATGAAGCTGCTGCTGGGCAAGGGTTATAAAACCCCGGCGATTGTAAAGTCCTGTCAGTTCATCGGTGATTGAGAGTTTTTTCAGGTTCTCTTTGCTCTCGGTCAGTTCATGTTCAATTTTTTTCAGATAACTGATATCAGTAGAAACAAGAACAACTTCCCTGTTGTCTTGGGTCCCTGATGGTATTGGTGTTGCAGAAATTAAAAGATGTCTCTTTTCTCCGCTGCTATCCTGGAAAACCATTTCCCCCTGGCTTACGCCACTTTTTATCATTGTTCTGATGTACTGAAGATTTTCTTCCGGGAAGATGTCGGCGAGGCTGATGATTCTTTCGTCGTGGATCGCAGCGGAAAAGAGATGTATTGCCGACCTGTTTATTGTGGTGAGTTCTTCATCGCTATTCACAACCAGGACGTTTTCACTCATTGTTGCAATAATATTGTCCAGATAATTGCGGGAAACCGTTGATTGGGCAATGGCATACATCATTTTTTGAAAAGATCCGACCAGTTGGGATATTTCATCTTCTGATGTGGTGTCTATATCAAGAGTATTTCCTTTCTGCCCACTGGCTATTTCCCTGGAATAGTGGATGAGGCTCATTATCGGCCTGGTCATCCGGTGGGCTATGAAATATGAAAAAATTCCGGTCAGGAAGAGAATGAAGGCAAGGGTAATAAGGATGGTGTTGCGTATTTTGCTGAGTTTGGCATGGATGGGTTCATACGGTATAACGGCTTGAATATTCAGGTCTATTCCCGGAACTCGGGTTGAAGCGACCAGGGAGTCAGTGTCATAAATAAGCCTTCGCTTTACATCAGCATCATTAATTGTCGCGTCTATAGAAAGAGGGAAGGCGTCAGGTGGCTTCCTGTATTCAATTTTTATATTACCCCGGGGCGTTTCTGATGGGAAAATGGCGATAGCATTTTTTTTGCTGTCGGAGATGATGAGATAACTGTCCGGATCAAGATTTTCAGATTGAATCTTCTTGCCAAGAAGGGAATAGGGCACGGAGGCCGAGATGATTCCGGCAAATTTGTTGCCAAAATAATGGGACTTGGCCAGAGCCATTCGAATGGTTGGTATTTTTAGGTCGGGATCAGTTCCTGAGGCAAAAATAATAACTTCGGCCGGATTGGCAATAAGGCGGTTTATGAGATCTGGGCTGTGGCTTCTTTTGTTCTGGTCGTCGGAAACACCATTTACAATCTTGAACTCTTCTTCACCTTTTGTATTAATAACAGCAAGTTGGGGAAATGTTTTCTGAAAACGGGTGAAATGTTCCTGCAGGGCAAGATCACGGTAATTGTTTAGATAATCCATGACAATTCTGTCGTCAGAAATGTGGCGCAGGTCTGTTGTCAGATCATCCAGTGTATCCTGAATAATTTTTGCGGAATGACGAGAACTGTGCTTGAGATTGTCAGTCTCCAGAGTCAGGAGATACCGGGAAAGGGAACTGTTGCTGATACTTCCGAGTACCAGGCTGACAAAGAGCACTGCTCCTAAGTGGGAAAAAAGGAGTTTTGTTTTAAGAGATTTAAACATCTTTTATCCGATGCTCTCTGGGACTTCTTTTCATGGCCGTTTATTTGACGGGAACCGGAAAGGAACCAGCTTTGATAATGATATTGACGGCGTCGCTTTTTGAGAGGAAATCAATGAACTGCATGGCCTGTGCAGAAATATTTTCTTTCCAGACAAGACCAAGCGGGGTTACAAGAGGATAATCTCCATTCGATACGGAAACCTGGTCCGGGTTTATGGCGTTAATTTGAAAAATGTGAACATTTTCTCTGCCAACGAGAGCGGAAAGAGGAGAATACCCTATTGTATGGTCATGACCAAGAACGGTTTCAATTGCTTCAGGGGTTGTATAAAGAACTTCGCCTGTCTTGTTTTTTATTTCCTTAAAACCGGCGAGGGTTTTTTCTATGGCGCTTCTTGAGGAGTCACCGCATTCCCGATCAGCAACATAAATATGACCGTTTAGGTCCGCTATATCCTGCCAGAGAATGGTTGTGCCATTATAAATGTTTACTATCTGCTCTGAGGAGAGAGAGGGAATGCTTTTCAGGGAATTGTTTGCAAAAAAGACTACTGGCGACCTGGCAAAAAAAAGAGATGAAAGACCGTATTTTTTTTCCTTTTCTTTCAGAGGGCGGGCAATCCTCCCCATGTCGCATTTCCCCCTGGCAGTGGCTTTTATGCCGCCGCTGCTGCCGATGGAGTCCGGGACCTCTATAGTGATATCAGGATTCTGTTTTTCGAATTCTGAAGCCAGAAGACGAAGCAGTTCCTGGCTGTCTCCTGTGCCGCAGATGGTTATTTTCTCTGCCGCAGCATAACAGGGCGCATGATACACTATTCCGATACTGATAAGCAGCAGAAGGAGTTTTCTGGTCATAGACATTTTTTTGTTAAAGAAGGAGTTCCCTTCGGGGAAATCAAAGCATTGTCTATTTATTGTAGTAGAACAGCTTTCCCGATGTCAAAGAATTTACGAAAAAACAGGATAAGGATTTTTGAGATGACGTCCGTTTATTGGTCGAGGGAGGGAGAGAAATGGGCGGATCTGTTTTTACCGCTGCCTTTTGCTCTGTACATGGCAGTGTCAGCATATCTCATCAGGGTCTGTTCATCTGTGGCATCATCCGGACAGAATGTGACGCCGATACTTGCTGTGATATGGACTTCATTGTCCCTGCCTACAATAAAAGGGCGGGCAAGGGACTGGAGGAGCTGCCTGATAACAGGCTCGGCATCGGACTGCTGGGTTATGTTGGTGAGGATAACGGTGAATTCATCTCCTCCAAGCCGGGCAATGGTATCTGTTTGCCGCAGACAGTAGTTGAGGCGCTGGGCAACTTCAACCAGAAGATCGTCACCTGCCTGATGACCCAGCGAGTCATTGACGTTTTTAAAGTTGTCAAGGTCAATAAACATCAGGCAGAGGAGTTTGCCGGTACGGGTGCTCTGGAAGATAGCCTGGGAAAGACGTTCCATGAACAGGGCACGATTGGGAAGACCCGTTAATACGTCAAAATTGGCCAGTTTCCAGATTTGTTTTTCTGATTCTTTTCGTTCGGTAATATCCCTGGCTGTTGAGTTGACGGCTACAATGCTGTTGTTTTCATCATCATAGTGGTGATTCATGGTCCATAGCATGTCATGGGTCTCGCCAATGGCATTGAGTATACGGTTCTCCAGGGTGATCCGTTCTCTTTTACCCTGAACAATGTCATTGAATAGTTCTTCAGTGCTCTGACGGTCCTCGGGATGAATGAAATCAAAAAGAGAGCGGCCCAGGCATTTTTTCGGTTCAAGGCCAAAGAAGGGGTGGGCCATGTGATTGACAAAGGTGAATTTACCCCTGGTGTCTACCTGGCAGACAAGGTTGTCTGTGCCCTCAATAAACTGACGATACTGGGCCTCATTCTCTCGCAGTGTTTTTTCTGCAAGCCAGCGTCTGGATATATCTTTTATTATGCCGACAGCATGCCATTCACTGTCTATTCGCACGGAAGACAGGGAGAGCTCAATAGGGAACTCTTTTCCCTTTTTGTTCAAGGCAAAGAGTTCAGTTGTCTTGTCTATAACCGGGCCGGTGCCTGTCAGTGAAAAAGTGTGGAAATGTTCGCTGTAGGCCTTCATATATGTTTCAGGGACAAGGCGTTTATGGATGTCTTTCCCCAGTATTTCCTGTTCCGTATAGCCAAAGATTCTCTCGGCGGCTTTGTTCCAGAAAGTGGCTTCCCCACTGCTGTTGACCATGATGATCGCATCATTTGCAGTTTGGGTGATGGCCCTCAGTTTTGCTTCGTTTTCCTTTATTCTGGCAATGAGATCTTTTTTTTCAAATTCACGCTCCAGCCGGATAAGAATATCTTCCGTGGAGCAGGGCTTGTTGAGAAAGTCATCAGCTCCGCTGCGCAGCGCCGATATGGCAGAATTTACGTTGGCAAAACCGGTTAGAATGATAACAACGGTTTCGGGAGCCTCTTCCTTGACTTTTTTAAGGACGTCGATTCCATCCATGCCTGCCATCATCAGATCGGTAAGCACAGCATCATGGTGATCGACTTTGAACTTTTTCAGCCCTTCCTTGCCGTTTTCGGCAAGAGAGACTGTAAAACCGACGGCGCTCAGGTCGGTTTTCAGGCTGTGGCGAATAAGTTCTTCGTCGTCAATGATGAGGATCTTTTTGTTGCTCATGCCCGGGTTAACTGCCTGTATTTGATGCGATGGGGCTGATCTGCTTCGCTTCCCAGCCGTTTTTTGCGGTCGGCTTCGTATTCGGAGTAATTGCCGTCAAAGAAAAGGACCTTGCTGTCTCCCTCAAAGGCAAGAATATGGGTGGCAATGCGATCCAGAAACCAGCGGTCATGGCTTATAACAACGGCACAGCCGCCAAAATTCTCAAGTGCCTCTTCAAGGGCTCTCAGGGTGTTCACATCCAGGTCGTTTGTCGGCTCATCAAGCAGGATGACGTTGGCTCCATCCTTCAGCATCCGTGCCAGGTGCACCCTGTTTCTCTGTCCCCCTGACAGCAGCCCGACTTTTTTCTGCTGGTCCTGTCCTGAGAAATTGAATCGTCCGACATAGGCACGGGAATTGACTTCTTTTGTGCCAAGGGTGATGGTGTCTCTGCCGTCAGAAATAACTTCCCAGATCGTTTTGTCCGGATCTAGGGCATCCCGGCTCTGGTCAACATAGGCAAGCTTTACTGTGTCGCCGAGGCGAATGGCGCCGGAATCAGGAGTGTCCTCGCCAGTTATCATTCGGAACAGTGTTGTCTTTCCTGCACCGTTGGGGCCGATAACTCCGACAATACCACCGGGAGGCAGGCTGAAAGACATGTCTTCAACCAGGAGTTTGTTCTCGAAAGCTTTATTGACATGTTCAGCCTCTATAACCACCTTGCCAAGTCTGGGTCCTGGTGGAATATAGATTTCCAGCTCGCGGCCTTTATTTTCATTTTCCTGGCTGAGAAGATCCTCGTAGGATTTGATTCGCGCTTTAGATTTGGCCCTTCTGCCTTTGGGGGCCATATTGATCCATTCAAGCTCACGCTGCAGAGTTTTCTGGCGTTCACTTTCCTGTTTTTCCTGCTGCTGAAGTCTTTTCTGTTTCTGTTCCAGCCAGGAGGAATAGTTGCCTTTCCAGGGGATTCCCTTGCCCCGGTCAAGTTCCAGAATCCATCCGGCCACATTGTCGAGGAAATAGCGGTCATGGGTGACAGCGATAATCGTCCCTTCATAGCGCTGGAGGTGATGTTCCATCCAGGCAACTGTTTCGGCGTCAAGGTGATTTGTGGGCTCGTCCAGCAGCAGGATGTCCGGTTTTTGAAGCAGGAGGCGACAGAGCGCCACACGTCGTTTTTCGCCGCCGGAAAGAATGGTGATCGGAGTATCGCCGGCCGGACAGCGCAAGGCATCCATGGCCATTTCCAGACGTGAATCCAGTTCCCAGGCATCATTTGCGTCAAGTTTTTCCTGAACCTCTCCCTGTCTGGCAATGAGGGCATCCATTTCATCGTCCGACATGGGTTCGGCAAATTTCATGTTGATCTCATTAAATTCGTTTAAAAGATCAACAGTCTCCTGAACCGCTTCTTCGACGATTTCTTTAACAGTTTTGCTGGCATCAAGATCCGGTTCCTGTTCCAGAATACCGACTGTCAAGCCTGGAGAAATGGTGGTTTTCCCTTCAAACTCGGTGTCCTTCCCCGCCAGAATGCGGAGCAGGGAGCTTTTTCCGGAACCGTTCAGGCCCAGTACACCTATTTTGGCGCCATAGAAGTATGACAGGTTGATGTTATTGAGAATGGGCTTTTTGTTATAGTATTTGCTTACTCCGATCATGGAGTAGATGATTTTGTTGGCTTCGTCGCTCATGTGTGTGTTTTTAAAAGTTTTAAGTTGAAAGTCTTAAGTTTTAAGTTCATGGATGTTACTTATGCAGCTCAGACCAGGATACGGTTCGATTCCGGCCTGATTCTTTGGCAGAATAGAGGGCCTGGTCGGCTCTGTCAATAAGTTCTGCTTTATTATCAGCATCAACGGGATAGGATGCAAGGCCAAAAGACATGGTTATTGTAATTTTTTTTCCTTTTGAACTGAAGCTTAATTCCTCTATGGTAGTACGAACCCTCTCAGCCTGTATGCGGCCGCCTTCCTCGTCGGAAGCTTCAAGGATCAGGGCAAATTCTTCTCCTCCGTACCGGGCTGCCAGATCAACTTGGCGAATGGAAAGTTTGAGTATCTCGGCCACTTTTTTCAGGACCTTGTCTCCAAAGGGGTGACCGTAAGAGTCATTTATCTTTTTGAAGTGGTCTATATCGCATAAAATGAGGCAGAGGGAAGATGACTGGCGACGGGACCGGATTATCATGTTGTCAAGGCCGAGCTGGAAAGTACGGTGGTTGTTAAGTCCCGTAAGACCGTCGGTAAGGGCCATCTGGTATATTTTTTCATGGGCCTGGGCAAGTTCGATTTTTGCGGCAATCTGCCCGGCGATAAGTTCCATGATATGGCGCTGGTCTCTGCTGAATATGCCTGTTTTCTGTGAGGCTATGGTGAGTGCCCCTATTGCCTTGTCTCCCTGTTGGCTCAAGGGGACAATGAGCAGAGATTTAAAGCCGGGTATAAGTTTGTTTCTGGAAAATACAGGTGCCGGATCAGGGTAGGTTTCGGTTGGCGGCATCCAGTGATTGCAGTGAATTGCCTGTCCCACCAGCCCGTCATTGTGCAGGTATTTGCATCCTTCCAGCTCTTCAGCCTGGTAGCCATCGGCCCTGACTATAGTATGTTCAGTATCTTGGAGGAGGCTGATAGCAACAAAATCGGCATCAACAAGTTCTTTTACACTGTCAATGGCAATATCAAAGGTCTCTTTGAGCTCCAGAACACTGTTGAGCCTCTTGATTCCTTTATACAGCCGGCTGACGACGTTTGTGTATCGGGCAGCCTGCAGGAGTTGATTGCCGATGTATATCTCACGGCTTATTTTGCCTGCGGCAAGTCTTATAAATTCCTGTTCATCTTCTGTCCACTCTTTATCTGAAGAGCGGTCAATTGATAGAATCCAGAAAGGGGTGTTGCTTGTTTTTGTTTTGGTGTGGTCAGGGATCCTGGTGGCCAGGAGGCTGCCAATGCCTTTGTTGGAGGTATAGTAGGGGATATTGGCAACCTGTTGAGAGACAGGACACACCTTGACATCTTTGTGCCCCTGGAACAGCACACTGAAAATGCCGATTCCCCGGGAAGCGCAATCGTCAAGAATGTCTTTTTTTTCTGTGGAAATGGTGTGCAGGTATACCTTTTTCACAGCGGGATCTGCTTTAAGCAGGGCTGCCGAGGTAAGACTCAGGGCCTGGCAGATTATCTGCAGCAGGAGGGTACAGGACGAATCTATGTCTTCCTGGAAGGAATTTTTGTTTGATGAATAGGTGTCTATATCAGAAAGGATAGAATCAGCTAATGGTTCCCGGATGGTTTTTTGTGTTGTAACGGGCTTGCTTTTCGGGAGCTTTTCTGTCCGGGTGGAAAGAGATCTGTGGCTGACTCTTTTTTTTGTAAAAGATCGTATAAGAAACCAGGATATGCCGGCCACGAGGGTAACAATTATAATACTCAGAAATGTCAGGTTTACTGATGTCATGGCAGTATAATAACATGGTTGTCAGGGGTGTGGTATTGTTTTGGGAATTTTGATAATAAGTGAGAGGAATGTGCTATATCTTTTGACTTATTGATAGGAACATTATATGGATAGGAAATGGTTTTTTGTGGTCTGGGGAGGCATCTGCCCGGGAGCGTTTCTCCAGAGATGAAAATGACTAAGGAGGTATTTGATGAATACAAAAGAGCTGAAAAAAATGCTGGCCAGTGTGGGTATTGCTGGCTTGCTTACAGGGTTGCCGCTCACCAGTGGAACTGCCATAGGCGGCAGTGGCTGAGGAGCTAAAGATGACAGCGCCGTGAGCGCTGAAAAAGCAGAAAAACACACCGGCGGCAGTGGTTGAGGCGCCAAGAAAGAAGGTGCCGTGAGCACCGATGAAGAAGAGCACGAAGAAGAAAAAGAAGCCGGCGGTAGTGGCTGAGGCGCTAAAAAAGAAGGTGCCGTGAGCACCGACGACAAAGATAAAGAGGAAGAGCCTGGCTCAAGCGGCTGAGGCGGAAACAAGTAACAGTGCAGTTTGCACTGAATATTTTACCAGTCCCGGGTAATTGTTAGTATCATGACTTCACACTGGCCCTGTCAACCGGAAGAAATTTTTGCAGCGACTCATTGCTATATCGATCCCGGCTGCTGGGCCAGAATTTTTTCATCCGCTGAAGACCTTCCCTCTCCGGAGCAGTTTCCGGAAATTCTCAGAAGACACTGTGCACAAGTAAACCTTCCTTCATTTCTGCCGGATCTCTCCCGGTTGGAGTTACTCCTCTTTCAGGCATCGCAGAGCACAGAGAAGATTCCTGACAGCGTTGAAAAACTCTGTGTTAATCCCTCGTTGCATCTGCTTCGGCTTTCCTGGTCAAATCTCCTGAGGATTGTAAAGGAGCGCCCTGGCAACCCGGAAAAGTTTCTCAGGCAGGAGCCTGAATTTATCGTTATCTGGCGTGATAAGGTAAAAAACGTTATCCGGAAAAAAACAGCGTCAGACACAGATATCCTTGCTTTGAAAGTTATACTCGAAGAACTGTCAGTCGAGGATGTGGCCGCTGAAGGCGGAGTCGCTGTTGGCGTTATTGACCGTGCGGTTGGCCGGGCAGTGAGGCAGGGCATATTGCTTCGACCTTCCTCATTGCTACAAAGGGATGCGGATTTCCCCAGGGGTGAAAATATTGATGAGCGTTTTTTCTCATCATCTGTTTTTACGCTGCAGTGGCATATTACCCAGGCCTGTGATCTTCATTGTCGTCACTGTTATGACCGGAGCAGCAGGACAGCCCTTTCCCTTGAGAAAGGGTTGGCTCTTCTCGATGATTTCCGGTCATTCTGTCTGGAAAGAAATGTCCGGGGGCAGATTTCCTTTACCGGAGGAAACCCCCTCCTGCATCCTCATTTCTTAGAATTTTACCAGGCGGCGGCAGATCGCAATCTCATGACGGCGATTCTGGGAAATCCCTGTTCGCGAGAAAAATTAGAGGAAATCTGTGCCATACAGCATCCTGTTTTTTATCAGGTGAGCTTGGAGGGACTTGCTCCCCACAATGATTATATCAGGGGAGAGGGCCATTTTGAGCGAATCATCTCTTTCCTGGAAGAGCTCAAGAAGCTTAAAATATACTCCATGGTGATGCTGACCCTGACCCGTGCCAATATGGATCAGGTCTTTGCATTGGCCGACTATCTCCGCGACAAGGTCGATCTTTTTACTTATAATCGGCTGGCCATGGTGGGAGAGGGCGCACAGCTTCTTTCTGTCCAGCAGGATGAATATAAGGTTTTTCTGAAAGAATATCTCAAGGAAGCTTCAGAAAATCCTGTGATCAGTTTGAAAGATAACCTTTTGAACCTGACCCGTTTTGAACAGGGAAAGGCGTTATTCGGAGGATGTGCCGGACATGGATGCGGCGCGGCTTTTAATTTTATTGCCGCACTCCCCGATGGTGAAGTACATGCCTGCCGTAAACTTCCTTCCCAGATCGGCAATTTTTTTGAGCATTCAATCGCCGCAATATATGACGGCGAGGAGGCGAGGAAATACCGGCATGGCGCCTCATCCTGTCGATCCTGTTCAATCCGCCCTGTCTGTGGAGGATGCCCGGCAGTCGTCTATGGTTTTGGCCTGGACGTATTCACCGACCGGGATCCATATTGTTACCTGAAGAGTTGATGTGAATATCTACCACTCCAAAGTATAAACATCGCGAAAAATACGAGGGTCACTAAGAAAGCCCTGTATTTAATATCTTCGTGCACTTCGTGTTCTTCGTGGTAAAATCTCTTTTCTCAAAGAGTTATTTCCTGAAAGTTCATCCCGGGATTTTTTCTTGTCATGAAAATAGGTATCATAGGCGCAGGGAAACATGGTTCCCGGTATGCCCGTCATATTATAGAGGATTTTCCTGAACTGGAACTGGCTGCTATTTCCAGGAGGTCTCCGCAAGGTATCGAGCAAGCCGGGAAGTGGAATTGCCGTTATTTTTCGGATTGGCGGGATCTGGTTGCTGCGAAGGCAGTTGATGCGATTATATCTGTTGTGCCGCCTACTCTGAATCTTGATATTGCCAGGGCATGCGCCTTTGCAGAGAAGGCCCTTCTCCTCGAGAAGCCCCTTGCCGTGGAGAGAGATGCCGGTGAAGAAATTGTCGCACTGTTTCAAGAGTCCCGGGTTCCCCTCACGGTCGCCCAGACATTGCGATATAACAGTGTGATAAAGGGGCTGAAGGAAAATATTCATCGCCCGGGGAAATTATACAGCTTTTCCGCCAGTCACAGATTGGAGCCTTCAACCTTGAAATGGCTCGAAGACCCCGAGAAGGCAGGGGCAGGAGTCATTCTCCATACCGCAGTCCATATGTTTGATGCTCTTCGTTATATTACAGGGTCTGATATTGTACGAGTAAGAGCAAGCCGTTTTCAAATCCATAATTCTCATCTTGAAGATCTTTTTACAGCCCAGGTCGAGATGGAGAATGGTCTGATTGGAACGGTGGATTCAAGCAAGGTGGGAAAGGCGCGAACCGGCCGTTATGAATTTGTTGGTGCCCAGGGCGAACTTCATGCCGATCAGATACACGGGCGCCTGGAGTTTATCCACCATGGAGACATAGAGTCATTGGAACATGAAGGACTTGGTGGTACTATTGTTCCTCTTCTGGAGGATTGGATAGCTTATATTAAGCATGGAAGCCCTAATCCCGTTCCGGGAGTTGAAGGTCTGGCTGCGCTGCGGGCCTGCTCGGCATGCCTTGAGTCGGCTCGGAAAGATGACTGGGTGGATATTCACCCATAGTGTTTCTTTCCTGACAACCTGTCGATATTGTTTTATGGTTTTTCTCTGTTGAGAGAAATAAAAGAGATGGAAAGTAACGGATGGAATGTATATGAATACAACAGAAATGAACGAATCAAAAAATCAAGCACGTGTCCCGGTTCTGGCCGAAGAACTCGTTGAACAGGCACAAGCTGCGGCATTGAAGCAGACCGCTGACTATGCTCCGGGAGAACGTGAAGAACTCATTGCCCGGATAAAGTCACTGCTGTTGAAACAGGATGCAGTGCTTGTCGCCCATTATTATACGTCACCAGAGCTGCAGCAGCTTGCTGAAGAAACCGGCGGTTTCGTTGCCGATTCTCTGGAAATGGCCCGTTTTGGGAATGAGCATCCTGCCACCACCCTGATTGTTGCCGGTGTACGTTTTATGGGCGAGACGGCTAAAATTCTGAACCCTGAAAAACGGGTTCTGATGCCGGACCCTGCGGCAACCTGTTCCCTTGACCTTGAATGTCCTGTGGATGCATTCTCGCAGTTCTGTGATGAGCATCCTGATCATACCGTTGTTGTGTATGCAAACACCAGCGCCGAGGTTAAGGCTCGGGCTGACTGGGTGGTTACTTCCGGGATAGCCCTGCCGATTGTTGAGTATCTTGCCGGGCAGAAACAAAGAGTTCTCTGGGCACCGGACAAACATCTTGGTTCTTACGTACAAAAAAGTACAGGGGTGGAAATGCTCATCTGGCAGGGGAGCTGTGTTATTCACGAGAGGTTTACTGCAGACGGTATTAAGAATCTCAAATTGAAATATCCTGGAGCGGCAGTATTGGTCCATCCGGAATCCCCTGCTGAAGTGATTGAGGTTGCAGATGTAGTTGGTTCGACGACAGCCCTTATCAATGCAAGTAAGACCATGGATGTACAAGAATTTATTGTCGCAACCGAGCCGGGTATTTTTTACAAAATGAAGCAGGCCTCTCCTGGGAAAATATTCCTTGAGGCACCGACAGGAGGGATAAGCGCGACCTGTGAGAGCTGTATGCGATGCCCCTGGATGGCTATGAACGGCCTGCGGAACCTGGCCGAAGTTTTGGAAAATGTGAACAACGAAATCTTTGTTGAGGAGGATATTCGCCGGAAGGCATTAATTCCCCTGCAAAGAATGATGGATTTTGCCAAGAAGAGACCTTCCCTGAAAGTAAAGGGCAACGCCTGATATAAAGGAATTCCTTAATAGTAATGCAGACTCATTATCTTAAATATTTTGTCGGATTATCCCTGGCAGCAGTTCTTGTTCTGCCGTCATACCTTTATGTGTCTGTGTCTCCTCAATTCAAGGCTCTTATCATTGAGAATATGGAAAGGGAGGCTTCGCGGGTTTCAACGCATCTTGTCTCAATGTATTCGCTGAAGGGGAAAAAGGAAATTAATCGGGATAGTTGGGAAATGCTGGCAAAATATGACAAGGAAATCAGGGAAGAATTTCAGATTGAGAAAATTAAGCTCTTTCTTGCCAGTGGAGAGATTGTTTTTTCTTCGAACCAGAAGGATATTGGAATAATTAATCAGAAAAGCTACTTCAGGGATGTTGTCGCCAAAGGACAGAAATATACCAAGGTCGTAAAAAAAGATCATAAAACTGCGGAAGACAGGATTGTGCAGGTTGATGTCCTTGAAATATATGTACCAATACTTCAGGGTAATGAATTTGTTGGGGCTTTTGAGATTTATTACGATATTACAGAGGCGAATGTCCGGCTTGATTCCTTGCTGATGCAGGTATATTTTGTTCTCCTCTGTGTCTCCGGAACGTTACTTCTTGCTCTGTTTATTATTTTTGACAGGGCGAGCAAGAGTCTGGCCAAGCGGAAAAAGGCTGATACCGGAAGAGAAAAACTGATAACCGACCTTCAGGAGGCCTTAAAAGAAATTAAGGCTCTTCAGGGGATCCTTCCCATTTGTTCATTTTGCAAACAGATCAGGGATGATGAGGGGTATTGGCAGCAGGTCGATCATTATATAGGCGAGCATTCCGATGCCCAGTTTAGTCATTCCATCTGCCCCCAGTGCATGAAAGAAAATTACCCGGATTTCGCTGATCCAGAAGGGGAATCTGAGAAAGAATAACCTTTTTACTTTTTTGCCACGGAACCCACTGAAAACACAGAAATGTTTTTTGGGTTTTTCCGTGGTATTCTGTGGCCGACTAGATCAGTTCACTGCTTCGTGCCGGAATCCAGCACTGGCGACCATCCTGAAGTTCAATGTGCAGCCATGATCCACGTTTTTCCAGGAGATGAAATTCTGTTCCGCTATGGAGCGGGGCAATAAAGCTCGACTGGTATGAACGGCTATCCCCTTTTCTGGCAATGACTTCCCTGTCTGTGATAACTCCGGCCGCCTCTTCCACTCCATAACGGGAAAGGAAGAGCGATGAGGCAAAAAGAAATGCAATGGCCGCAAAAGGCGCAAGGGTCCAGGCTGAAACTCTCCATGGGGAAAGAAAGATCATCCCGGCAGCAATCCAGAAGGAAATATAGCTGCCAATAAAGATGGCTGCCCTGATATCCTGGGCAAGATCATAGTGCCAGAAAAACAGAGTTCGCAGCAGGGTCTCCTCTTGTTGTGGTGCAATGGCATCCTGACGCTTTCCAAGCACATAGTCCAGGTTGTGCCGGAGGTTCGGGTCTCCGGGAATGTGTTTTTCAGCCCTTCGATAGTTGACAATGGCCCGGCCAATATCCCCCATACGAAAGTAGGTGTTGCCGATATTGTAGTAGATGTTTCCGCTGGGGACGTCTCTGCTTATTTTCTGGTAACGAAGCAGGGCTTTTTCGTAGAGTTTTTCGGCCTCCTCCGGGTTGTCATTTTCATTTGCCTGGTGAAACAGGGCTGCGGCCTCCTGCATCAGATCCTGGATCTCCGGAGTAATGATCGGATGTTCTGCGTGTGCAACAAGGGAGTGGTTGAAAAGGCAGAGCAGAAACAGGAAAAGAAAAGACCTGGCAAGTGTCAACGCTGTCATATCTGTCCCTCCAGTCTTGATGCAAGATCGAAAAGACGCTTGGTTACATGGGCTGAATTGGCCGGAGTATCTACCCCTCCTGCGTAACGCATTGTTTCACACTCTTCCATAATCTTTTTTAATTCATCCTGAAGTGAAGGGTCTGTACAGCCATTATCTAATGCCGTTATAACGTCGGAGAATGTTATTGTCCCGGCAGTTTTTCCTGTTTTGGCAGCAAGGTAGTTCTGAAGAGCCCTGTTGATCTGTTCTCCTGAAAGAGAAGCTGAGCTCAGTTCTTTTTTTAATAGCGGATAGGCATTGCGGATTTTTCGTTCAGCGCCATTGCCCTTTCGTCTGCGAACCATAAAGGAAGCACCATAGACTAGAAAAAAGAGACCAGGGGGCAGTATGAGTGAGAGCCATAGCATCACGGGAGACTGCTGCTTGATGTAGAGCGCATTACCCTCTATTTCTTCATAATTGTGATTAATTCCCTCAATCACTGCCTGGATTTTTTTCTTTCCTGTTGCCGCATCAAGGCCTTCGGCATCCAATGCGGTGACGATACGGGTGGTGCTGACCTGCAATGGTATGGGGGGTGTGCGGGCCGTTGTGTACCTTTTTTCCTCTATATCGAAGTAGGTCAGGGCAATGGGAGGGATCTCGGTGACCCGGCTGTTTTTTACCCGTATTGTCTGGGTGTAGGTTTTCCCCCCATCTGCAATTTCTCCGGCGGCCATTTCTTCAGGAATTTTAAAAGATTCAGGGTGGAGAAAACGTGACAGGTCAGGCAGTTGAATATGTTTGAGTGAAGATCCTTCCACGGTAACAGTTAGGGTAATGGGGTCACCTATATTTACCTGGGTGGGAGATGCTTTTGCCTGTATGGCATATGTACCGACCAGACCCGAAAAGAAAGGCGGCTTGTTCTCGGCGGGCAGGGGGAGGACGGTCAATGTCGGTTGGTTTGACGGGGTTACAAATGTCTGGTAGACCGCCCGTCTTCCGGAACTGAAAAAATCTTCAAAGACGTCGTTTCCCATACCGCCGAATGGGCGGTTTGAACGGGACTGCCTGTACCCCGTGAGAGCCTGGCAGGACACTGTGGTTTGCGGGAGTGTGAAGGACCCTTCCTGCAATGGAACAAGGTGGTGCTGGAAAGTAACGGTGAGAAACTCTTCACCATCCAGTTTTTCTTTTCCCTTTGTTGCAGGTACCGTGTGTGTACCCACCGGAACCTCCAGTGTGTCTTGATTGTCTGCGGCAAGGGGCGTTGCGTCAAATCCGGGTTCTGAAAGCACCGGCAGGTTGAACTCGAAGTTTTTGACATTCTTGCCGACATACCAGGTTGTGGTCAATATGACTGGTTCACCAACATAGCATGTCTCCTTGGAGAGTGACATCCGAACCTTGAATTCAGCGGTCTCCTGGGGTTTCCTGGCATGAATTGTAACAGGGCGGGTCGAGTAATTTCTGCCGTCAACAGTGACATGAATTGCAGGAATGATCAATTCCCCTGATTTCTTTGGAGTCAGACTGTAATTGAAAATATAGCCGTGGTGGGTAATCTGCTGCCATGAACCATTTGTATTGCTTACCATGGTGCTGCTGTTGCTCTGGCCTCCCATGGGCCGCACTGTGAAATCGGTAAGTTGGCTGGTGTCAGGTTCTGCAGGGGAGTCGGCTCCTTCTACCCTGATTTGCATGGTGAAGGACTCACCGACAAAGACCTCCTGCCTCTCTACTGCTGTTTCCACCTGTATGTCAGCCGCATTAACGGAATGAGGCAGGAGGCAGAGAGAAAAGAGTACCGTTATGAGAGTAACAATGTTTGCTGTTTGAAAAATGACGCGCATATCCTATCCTTACCAGTCCTTATCTACCAGGAGGCGATCCTGGCCACGGCGATTTTTTCGCATTTCCTGTACTTTTTTTTCAGTATTGAGAAGTTCTTCAAGAGCCTGTTCAGAGGAATCCATGGTCATGTTCTCAGTATCGTCAGCAGATTCCTCACTGCTTTCTTCCTGGGCCATATCCATCTGCTGTTCATCCTGGTTTTGATCTTTATTTTCTTGTTGCCCCTGTTGCGGGGAAGCCTGTTGCTGCTCCTGTTCGTTGTGTTCTTTCAGGGAATCCCTGGCCTGCTGCAGGAGGTCCGCAGCATTATCCTGTTGCTTTTGTGCCTGTTCGATATCGTTTTGTTTGAGACTTTCTTCAGCTTTCTTTTGTTCTTTAATTGCCTGCTGCATCTGATCCATTGCCTGGGAGTCCTGTCTATCCCCGGCTCCCTGACTTGTATTCATCTGATCGGCAAGCTCTTCAGTTTGACGGCGAAGTTGCTCTTGGCTGGCCGCATCCTCATCCTTATTTTCCGTCTCTCCCTGCAGGCTTTTCTCTTTGTTACTGTCAGCCATCTCCTGCTGTTTTTCCTGGAGGGATTCAAGTTGTTTCTGCATGTTCTGCTGTTGTTCGGCCGCCTGTTTCATCTGTTCCTGTTCAAGCCGTTGCTGTTCTTCAAGCTTTTTTATTGTACGCCGGCATATCTCAAGGTTTCGACCAGCTTCTTTTATAGAGCTGTCATGTCCCAGAGCCAGCTGGAAAGCTCTGCTGCTCTCCTTAAGAAGGTCAAGTTTGGCAGAAAGGTGTTCAGCCTGTTCTGCTTTCTGGAACAGGGTATTGCCGATATTGTACCTGGAGGCGGCACTGGAAGCCGGGTCCTCAATAGCCGCCGCCGCTTTCTCATACGCAGAAAGAGCGTCGTCATATCTGCCTAGTCTGTACAGGCCGTTACCCCTGTTAAAAAGGGCATGACGGGAAGACTCATCAGCCGCCGCTGCTTCATCATATTTTTGCAGCGCTTCTTCGTACTGTTCCTTGTCGTAGGCGGTATTTCCTGCATCGAGCAAGTCTCGAACAGAAGCGGCAAAGGTCAGAGAAGGGATACAGAGAATCAGTCCCGTAAAAAGAATGAGTAGTCGCATAATTTAAGAAAGTACGTTTTTTCTTTCAGTATTTTTCTGTGGATTGCCCGGCCATTTTTTCCGTTCGCTGACCAGCCCTTCGACGATCAGCAGGATAATGGCCAGAGCCAGGAAGATCTGAAATTTGTCTTCATGCCGTTTTATAATTTCTGTTTCAAAGTCCTTTTTGTCGGCTGTGGCAATAAGATCACGGTATACCTCACCCAGATCTATGGAGCCGGTGGCAACGGGCAGGTATTTTCCTCCCGGGGTGGCCTTGGCCATCTGCCGGAGGGTTGAGGCGTCAAGCCTGCTCCAGACTTCCTCTCCCTGGTATTTAAGGAAGGATGTCTGTCCGGTGTGTTCGTTCACAGGGATGCGTTGCCCTTCGTTTTCGTTGCCAAGGCCGACAATGAGAAGCCTGATGCCTTCATCTCCTGCAGTTTCGGCTGCCTGGAGAGGGAAGCTTTCATGGTCTTCACCGTCGGTGATCAGTATAATGTCCCGAAACTGTTTTTGCTGGGAATCAAAAATTTTGTTGAGAACCGTTCTGATAGCATCTCCGAGCATGGTGCCGCCCCTGCTGACACTCGTGGTATCTGTTGCGTCCAAGGCCTGGAGAAAAAAGCCATAGTCAACGGTGAGGGGACATTTGACGGCGGCATCGCCGGCAAAAGCAACAAGAGCGACACGGTCTCCCTGTAATTGACTGATACAGTCGGCAATGGCAAGTTTGGCCCGTTCCAGCCTGTTGGGTTTGAGGTCATTGGCAAGCATACTCCGCGATACGTCGAGAATGAAGACAACATCCCGGCCTGAACGGCTGATCGTTGTTTCCTTGACATTCCAGGCAGGTCGTGAAAGTCCGATGATGATGCCTGTGATGGCTACACAGAAGAGCAGCATCTTTATGATACGGCCGGTAGGGGATGATGATACGGGTATCCTGGGGATAAGTTCCGGAGATAAGAAGGAAGCCAGCGCCTTTCTGCGTTTGCCAAGGTCATATATGAAGAGAAGGACGACAAAAGGAAGTACCCAGAGCAGAAGCAGGCTTTCAATGTGATAAAAATAAAAATCACTCATGGGACTTTCCTGAACAGGGTTGAGCTTAGGAGGAATTCCAGCAGCAGGAGTGCCAGGGCCGCCTGTATAAAGGGAACAAAAAATTCCCTGTAGTCTATAAATCGGATAGATTCAATTTCGCTTTTTTCCAGTTGATCAATTTCTCCATAGATTGCCCTCAGGCTGTCGGCATTGGATGCCATTCGGAAAACACCGCCTGTTTCTTCGGCAAGCATTGCCAGTGTCTTCTGGTCAACCCCACGTCCCGCTCGCTGAATTCTGCTGAAAAATCCTCCCAGGCCGCCAGGGCCGTTTTCGGAGCCAATGCCGACAGTATAGATTTTTATCCCTCTTGATTTCGCCAGTTCCGCAGCATCTGAAGGTGTCAGGGTGCCCCTGTTGTGGGCGCCGTCGGTAAGAAGGATGATAATTTTACTCTTGATCTGGTAGTGGCGGTCCGAAGGGTTTTCCTGCTGCATTCTGGCGAGGGCTTCTTCCACTTTCTCCAGTCTGGCAACAGCCAGGCCAAGTCCGTCACCGATTGAAGTGCCGTCTTCATCTCTCCGGTCAACGAGGCTGATGTTTTGTACAAGATCGTCAACTGCTTCGTGGGCAAGGGTAAGAGGGCAGGCCGTTTCTGCAAAACGGGCAAAGCTGACTACGCCGATAAGATCATTTGGCCGCCCTGTGAGATCATCATTGTTGCCGCTGATGAATTCTGAGAATATTTTTTTTACAACTTCAAGGCGGTTGGTTTCAGTGCCGTCAAAATTCATTGTTTCTCCCATGCTGCTTGACCGGTCAACAACTGCTTCGATGGCAATACCATGGCTGACATCCTGAATTTTTTCAAGACCCTGCTGAGGCCGTGCCAGGCCGACAGTGAGCAGTATAAGCGCCAGGACCCTGAGGGCAAGGGGGAGATAATGCAGCCTTTGCCGCAAGGATGTGCCGGTATGGGCAAACAGGGCAATGGATGAGTATCTGACAGTGCTCCGCCGGTTTCTGCGCAACTGCAGAGAGACAAAAGGGATAATGAGGATGAGGGCAAGGAAGGCCCAGGGGAACGCAAACCTCATGGCGTCCCTCCATTCCCTTTGGTGTCATGCTCAGAGGTCTGTTCTATGAAGTCACGGCAGAGATCAAGTGATTGGGATGTTTCACCTTCAGTTGGTTGTGCCTCGGCAAATTTAATAAGGTCGCTTCTGGAGAGGAAGTGACGTAACCGGTCCTTTTGATCCTGGTTGAAAAGGTCGCTTGCCCGCAGATCCGCAAAGAATTCCTCGGTGGTCTGTTCGGGGGCTTTAATGGTAAAGCGTGACTCGATATAATGTCGAAGTATAAGGCTCAGGCGGTTGAAGAATTCTTTATGGCGGCCTTTGGCAGGAAGATTTTCTCCGGCAAGTGCGTTAATGGCTGTGAAGGCTTCAATGTGACAGGGAATTGCCGGTATGTCTTTTTTGCTGGAAGAGCGTTTCCGGAACAACCAGAAAAGTCCTGCTGCAGTGATGAAAATAAGTAATCCTGCGGCGATATAAATCCATGTGGTGTCGCGGGCAAGAGCCACTGGCGGAATAATGTCTGCCAGGGCCGGTTCTTCCTCTGTCGAATCGAGAAACGAGGTGACAGGGATGACAATTTCAGAGGTTGTGGTGAGAAATGTTTTTTCAGGATTACTCCTGTCTGTAGCGGTAATAGAAAGAACTGGGATTGAGTACTCTCCGGGGAGAAAGGGTTCGACCTCCCAGGTTTTTGAAATGAGCAGGCCCGTGTCCGTCAGCTCTTTTTTGGCATCAGAGCGCTCCATGATAGTAAAATCACCCAGAGCGGCCTGGAATTCCGGCAGGATAATGTCATATTTTTCAGGTGCATGGGCGGAGACAGTAACGGTCAGTGATTCGGCAATCGTCATCTCCTTTCTGGAAATATGAATATCCACGACCAGGGGGTCTGTGGTGAAGCTCCGGGTATAACTGCTTTCTTCTACAGGTTGTGCCGCTACACATGATGTGCCCCAGGAAAAGAAGAGGGCACAGATGAAAAACAGCAGCCCTGTATGGGTGTATATCCTTTTTCGTATGATGATCATAGTGTGCTGACTAATACCGTAATCGTTTCTCTCTCGCCTTGAAGAAGAGGACAAGATCATGAACATAGTCATGGGTTGTCTGCAAAGGGATATGGTCAACTCCCATGGATGAAAACAATGCAGCCAGTGAGGCTTTATGTTTTGTTGCAGTCATGGCGAACTTCTCCCGAACTTTTCTGCTTCCCGTATCCACCAGTATTGTTTTTCCTGATTCTGCATCCTCAAGTTCGATAAGGCCAATGTTCGGCATGGATTCTTCTCTGGGGTCTGTTATGGAGACTGCGATCAGGTCATGGCGCCTGGAGAGAATAGACATGGATTTTTTGTAATTCGGTGCAATAAAATCTGAAATAACAAAGACAACGGCTCGTTTATGCATGATTTTTCCGAAATAATCGAGGGCTGCATTGATATCAGTGCCGGTCCGTTCCGGTGAGAAGTGAAGTATTTCCCGGATAAGGCGGAGAACGTGGGTGGAGCCTTTTTTAGGGGGGATAAAGAGTTCCACCGTGTCGGTGAAGACCAGCAGGCCGACCTTGTCATTGTTTTTGATGGCAGAAAAGGCAAGCAGGCTGCAGAGTTCGGCGGCTACCTCATTTTTCATGTGGTGCACACTGCCAAACATTCCGGATGCGGACAGGTCGACGAGAAAGAAGACCGTGAGCTCCCGTTCTTCAACGTATTGCTTGACATAGGGATGGCCGTTGCGTGCCGTTACGTTCCAGTCAATGGTCCGGATGTCGTCACCGGGCTGATATTCACGGACTTCATCGAATTCCATGCCCCGGCCTTTGAAAACACTCTGGTATTCTCCAGAGAGGATGTCGTTTACGGCTTTACGGGTATGGATCTGGATGGCACGTATTTTTTTTGTCAGTTCGCTGCTGATCATGGAACCGGTATTGTATCCAGTATCTGTTGAATGAGGTTTTCTGAGGAGAGTTCTTCGGCTTCGGCCTCATAGGTAATGATAAGTCGGTGTCGGAGAACGTCCATGGCGATATTCTTTATGTCCTGTGGCGTAACAAAACCCCGTCCGTCGAGGAGGGCACAGGCCCTGGCTCCCATGGCGAGATATATGGTTGCCCTTGGAGATGCCCCGTATTGAATCAGGTGGGAGATGTTGAGGTTGTATCTCTCCGGGTGGCGGGTTGCTTCAACTAGACTGATAATATATTCCTCAATTTTGGGGTCCATATAGATGGAAGTGGTTTTTTTTCGCAGTCTCTTCAGGTCGTCAGGGCTTATTATGGGTGTAACGTCAGGTATGGCAGGAGATGTCATAAGCCGCAGTATCTGTCGCTCTTCTTCCCTTGACGGATAGGTGAGTTTGATTTTCAGCATGAACCTGTCGACTTGTGCCTCAGGAAGGGGATATGTTCCTTCCTGTTCAACAGGATTTTGAGTAGCAAGAACCATAAAGGGGTCATCAAGTTTATAGCTGGTGTCGCCGATTGTTACCTGTCGTTCCTGCATGGCCTCAAGCAGGGCGCTCTGAACTTTTGCCGGAGCGCGGTTGATTTCATCGGCGAGAATGATGTTTGCAAAGAGGGGACCTTTTTTTGTCGTGAATTCACCGCTCTTCGGGTTGTAGATAAGGGTGCCGATCAGGTCGCCCGGCAAGAGGTCCGGTGTAAACTGCAGGCGATGAAAGGATGCCTGGATAACCCTGGCCAGTGTGGTAACGGATAACGTTTTTGCAAGGCCGGGAACACCTTCAATCAGCACATGATTATTGCAGACCAGGGCAATGAGAAGTTTTTCCACCATATTTTCCTGGCCGATTATAACTTTGCCTATTTCGCGGCGGATCTGATGAAGCAGATCCGCTTCACTTTCAATCTCTTTACTGATTTGTTGTACATCGATGGTCATATTTTCCCCTTGAAACGCCTTTTTTCTGTGTGAGCCTCTGTTCCCATAGGTTCGTAAGCTTTGTATTAGTAATAATTTGATGCGAAGTCGATATTTTATACTGAACAAAGAAAAAGTATTGTGATATAGTATTGGAATAATGACACATAAATGCCATACAGGTTCCAATTTTTCGAGGTCGATAATTTAATGAGTACAGGTGGTGACGCAAATAAATCATATGATTTGAGGGAAATGGAAGATATCTTTTCCTGCCTTGAAATTATTACCATGGCTCGTGGAATTCTTTACCCTGTTGATGCTGGTCTGGCTGCCCGGTTGGAAAAAGTAAGTGATGCTCTGAGTGCTTTCTCTCTGGTTGTCGATGAAATGCAATTTGCCTCTGGTCAGGCTGAAAGCGTCATGTCGCAGAAGTCAGCCCCAAGGGAACAATTTTCTCTTGATGCCGGAAGAGGTGGGAAAGGTTTAGATCCGCTGGATCTCCTGTCTGATTTTCCACAATCAGGACGCAGCAGTAAAAAATCAGGTGCTAAAAATATGTCTGATGATGATGACGGTATTGTTGATATTCTTACCGGAGAGAAGATACGGTAGTGTCATTCATCGTTGCAATAGCAAATATGTTTGAGAAAGGAGTAATCGCCTTATGGCTGGAATTCTTGTCATAGATGACGAAGAATCTATCCGGATTTTGCTGAAAAAAATCCTGGAGCGTGAAGGGCATAGTGTTGCAATGGCTCCAAACGGAAAAGTTGGCCTTGAAATGCAGAGCCAGCAGGCCGCTGATGTTGTCATAACAGATATCTTTATGCCGGAAAAGGAAGGCATGGAGGTCATAATGGAACTTCGGCGGAATTTCCCGGAAGTAAAGATCGTGGCTATGTCCGGCGGTGACCGGAAAGGAAATATGGATTTCCTTGGCATGACCGAAAAGCTGGGGGCCCATAAAACCCTGAAAAAGCCGTTTACTCTGAACGACGTTCTAGAGGTTGTTCAGAGTGTGCTGTAGTGAGGATACTCTTCACCCGCAGCCATTAGCTGTTCGCGATAAGCTGTTAGTGTAAGGCCTTGATTGTAATATTTTTACTAAAAGCTAAAAGCTAAAAGCTAAAAGCTAAAAGCGAACATCTTCTGTTTCCAAAAGAGATACTCTTTATTCAACAGTCCGGCACAGGCGGCCAAATCCTCCCGGGATAGTCCCGGAAGCCCAGAAAACAGTTCCCTGTTTATAGTCACAGAACCAGTAGCCTCCAGGTTCACGTTTTTCATTCAGAAAGATGAAGGGCTGGTGCTCTGAAAAACAGGGGCTGAGGTGTAGGCCTTTGCTGTTTTCGGCGGGTTCCATCAGGGAAAGAGCCTCTTCGAGAGTGGGGAGACGCCAGTCATTGAAACCTGCAAACATCTCGTCATTGGCCTGTTTGGCATGACCGATCATCTTCCTTCTGCTCATGATGTCGTATCCCTCCAGTTGCCACATGAGCCCCGTTACCAGATCTGTGACAGTAAGGCCGTCTTTATTGTCGATAAGATAATTGGCAAAAGATCCGTCGGGATTATACTGGCTGTCGTAAAAATTCTTTTCTTTGATCAGGCCGGTAACTTCCGTTTCCTCAAGAGTCTCGGTTGAAGAAGCAAGATGTATCCTGGTCAATTCCGGCACTGGATCATCTTTGCCGGGAAGATCTATGGGCGGTATATCCTTGTCGAGACCAGTTTTGATGGGGATTACTTTTGACTGGTCTTCAGAGTCAACGATATTTGTGAGGAGCCATTTTTTGATTTCAGCAGAAATGGCATACGTCTTGTCCAGTCCCATGGTTTTGCCCTGGGAGGCGACAGCCTTGTCAATCATCTCCTGGGGCGCGTCTATTTTTGCAAGTACCCTGGCGAATTTAATCCCTCTTTCCATGAGGCACAGGGTGGCTGGCTGCTCCCAGTAATCTATATAGAAATAGTAAAATCTTTCTGAGGCATGGCGCACACGTTCTTTTCCGCCCCAGCTTTCAAAAATGGCAAAAGTTTCGGCGGGGATAAGATCCCAGTCTATTGATGGCTGCAGATCCGGACTCACTCCCAGTTTTTTGAATAGACCCATAACTTCCTCCCTGTATTTGCGTTCAATTGGACATCCTTCGTAGAGACTTAGCATGAAAGATGGTATAAAAGAATATATTACTTAAACAATTAAAAGTAAATAGTAACCATTATTAAATTTATGAAAAAGAAACAGGGTGTAGAGAAATTCAGGACAGAATCGGGTGTGCCGCTTCCTTTTGGAGCCAGTGTCACTTCTTCCGGAGTTAATTTTTCTGTTTTTTCCAGGCACGCCGAACACGTTTCTCTACTGCTGTTTAAGCCGGGAACCGGGCCGAAGTGCTGTGAATTGGTTTTAGACCCATTGGTAAACAGAACAGGAGATGTCTGGCATATACTGGTATGCGATATGGATACCAGTATGCGTTATGGCTATAGAATGAAGGGTCCTTTTGCCCCTGAGGAAAGCGGTCATTTTTTCCAGGAGGATATCATTCTTCTGGATCCCTATGCCAAAGCGCTGACCGGCGGTACAGAGTGGGGAGAATGGTATACCCGTTCCGGCAGGAAGAGTGCAGAGAGCAGATTCCTGAGGCGCGGCTGTATTGTTGATGATCACTTTGACTGGGAAGGAGACCGCCCCCTCAATATACCCCTGAAAGAATCTATTATTTATGAAATGCATGTCCGCGGTTTTACCTGTCACCATAGTTCCGGTGTTCACCATCCTGGAACATATCATGGCATAGTGGAAAAAATACCATATCTGAAGAAGCTGGGAGTCACAGCAGTTGAGTTGATGCCGGTAACTGAATTCTATGAAAATGAAAATACACGGCATGATCCGGTAACGGGAACACGTCTGAAAAACTTATGGGGATACAGTCCACTGGCGTTTTTTGCTCCGAAAGCCTCATATGCTGTTGACGGTGTTCACGGCAGTCAGGTCAAAGAATTCAAGGAAATGGTAAAGGCTCTGCATAAGGCCGGAATTGAGGTGATACTCGATATTGTCTTCAATCACACTGCCGAGGGAGGAATGGATGGGCCTGTATACAGCTTTCGGGGAATTGATAACACCATTTACTATCTCCTTGGTAAGAACAGGGACTATTTGAATTTTTCAGGCTGTGGTAACACTCTGAACTGTAATCATCCCCTGGTTAGAGCCATGATTATGGAGTGTCTGCGCTACTGGGTCACTGAAATGCATGTGGACGGATTTCGATTCGACCTGGCATCGATTCTTGGGAGGGATTCCAGCGGCGAGGTCTTGCAGAACCCGCCGGTTGTTGAACAGATTGCCGAGGATCCGGTCCTTGCCAGTACTAAAATCATAGCAGAGGCCTGGGATGCGGCCGGTCTCTATCAGGTGGGGAGCTTCTCGGAACATGCCCGCTGGGCTGAATGGAACGGCAAGTTCCGGGATGATATCCGTGCTTTCATGTGCGGGCATGAAGGTATGGTTCCAGCTCTTGCCACTCGCATTGCAGGAAGCGCAGATCTTTACCAGAAAGGGGATCTCCGCCCCTACAACAGTATCAATTTCGTTACAAGTCATGATGGATTTACCCTGTATGATCTGGTGAGCTATAACCAGAAGCATAATTTTCGTAATGGCGAAGAGAATCGTGATGGTGACAATAATAATATCAGCTGGAACAGCGGCGCAGAGGGCGAAACGGCTGATGGAAATGTAATTCGTCTGCGTTTCCGGCGCATGAAGACCATGGCTGTGCTGCTTTTTCTCTCCCAGGGGACTCCAATGTTTGTTGCCGGTGATGAATTTGGCCGGAGCCAGGGAGGAAATAACAATGCCTATTGCCAGGATAATGAAATAAGCTGGGTTGATTGGGAATTGTCGGATCGTAATCAAGGCCTCCTGCGATTCTTCCGGCTGCTGATTGCTTTAAGGAAGGAAAACGGTGTGTTCCGGAGAGAGCACTTTTTCTCAGAGCCTGAAGAAAATGAGATGTCGGATATTCTCTGGCAGGCCAATGAACCAGGGGAGCATGACTGGTCATCCGGACGGAAATCACTGGCTTTTTTCCTGAGAGGTCTTAAGGGTGAAAAGGGCAGGCAGGGCGCAGATTTTTTTGTTGCTGCAAACAGTAATGAACACGCTGAAACATTTACTCTGCCTCCGCTGAGAAAAAATCGGCATTGGTTCCGCGTTATTGATACTGCCCTTGAGCCACCCGATGACATTCTTGACAAGTCCCTCCAGGTCAGGGTCTGGGAGACAAAGATCGCAGTAGAACCCATGGCGGCAGTTGTTCTTGTTTCATGGAGTAAGAAAGTATGAAGAAGGTTTTTTTTATCGGTGATTCACTTATAGAGTTTTTTGACTGGCAGCGTCGTTTCCCTGAATACGATATTGACAATGAGGGTATTGCCGGTGAAACGGTTCGGGGGTTGCTGCTTGCGTTTCCCCATATCACATCCCGGCTCGATGTTCCTGATGCCGTTGTCCTGATGATCGGTACAAATAATCTTGCTATGGATGATTATGCATTTCTGGGCGATTATCAGGAAATTCTGGACAGCTTTCAGTCTCTATATCCTGGTTGCCGTGTTGCTGTTACAAGTCTTCTTCCCTTGTATCTCCCGTGGCTGGCGCCGGATGCGGTTGAGAGACTGAACGACATTCTCCGCCAGAAAGCCGAGAAGTCCGGTGGTGATTTTCTCGATATTTTTTCCCGGTTTCGGGATGCCGGCAAAGGTGAAAGGGGGCTCTTTCTTGAAGATGGTGTCCATTTGAGTGACGCTGGATATGCTGTGTGGGCTAAGGCCCTGGAGGAATATTTTGCAGAGATTTTCGCATGAGAAGGAATCTACAGATTTCTTGCTATTTGCATGGTGGAATGATAATAGTGGTTCCTCAGCTGAACCTTTTTTGAATTATTCAGCGAAAGAATTTTTAGTTTCGAAAACCACAGAACTGTAACTGGAGGAGAGCGGTTATGTATGTAAAAATAGATAAAGATGCATTTGAAGCAGTCATGTTAACGGCAAAACTGAAAATTGTCGGGAAGGTTTATATGCTTCCTCAGGAGAGGTTGACTGATTTTATGTTGTCTTCCAGCGCAACAGCGTACCTCCCTGTCACCGAGGCCACTATCTATAATCTAGACAGTGGTGCCCTTATTGCCAAAACATCATTTTTGAGTCTCAGCAAGCATGAAGTGACTGCGATCTTTCCTGCCGCTGACCTGACGGAATAGATTTGCTGCAGTATTTGCCCGTATGATCATGACAGATAAGCACTATACACAAGAGCAGACATTGGCGGAAATCACCTCGTTGTACGAGGTGACGAAGGTGCTTGCTTCTTCGGATGATCTGCAGGACTGTCTGAGCCGGGTCATGGCTATTCTGGCGGACAGCAAGGGGATGAATCACGGTACTGTCAGTATTGTCGATCCGACAACAGGCCATCTCGAAATTGAAGTGGCCTATGGAATGACATCCGATGCCAGGAAAAGAGGTAAATATCAGGTCGGAGAAGGAATTACAGGCCGCGTTGTTTCCAGTGGCTCTCCTATTGTCGTACCGCAAATAAGTGAGGAGCCTCTTTTTCTCAATCGAACACAATCCCGCGGAGACCTCAAGCAGAAGATGGTCTCCTTTATATGTGTACCTATCAAGCGTGGTCAGCGGTCGATTGGCGCCCTCAGTATTGATCGGGAATATCAAAAGGGGATCGATTACGATCAGGACATCCAGTTCCTTTCAGTAATAAGCGGTTTGATTTCCCAGGCTGTTACCCGAATAATGGCGGTCAATGAAGAGCGGAAGAAGCTTGAGCAGGAGAATAGTTTTTTAAAGCGTGAGCTGGGTCAGAAATTTCAGGTCGAAAATATTATCAGCAACAGCAGCAGGATGCAGGAAGTTCTTGAGATGGTGCATCGTGTGGCAGACAGTAATGCCACGGTACTGCTTCGCGGTGAGTCGGGGACAGGAAAGACCCTTGTCGCCAAGGCCATCCATTACGGAAGTAAACGCGTCAAAGCCCCTATTGTCACTGTAAATTGTTCCGCTTTGCCTGAAACTCTGCTTGAAAGTGAGCTTTTCGGCTATGAAAAGGGGGCCTTTACCGGGGCAAATGTTGCCAAAAAGGGGCGTTTTGAACAGGCGGAAGGCGGCACACTGTTTCTCGATGAAATTGGAGAACTGAGTCAGTCTGTACAGGTGAAGCTGCTCAATGTCATTCAGGAGAGAGAATTTCAGCGTCTTGGCGGTGTCAAACCGGTCAAATGTAATGTCAGGCTGGTTACTGCCACCAATAAGGATCTTGAGAAAGCCGTTTCTGAAGGAAGTTTCCGGGAAGATTTTTATTACCGGTTGAATGTGTTTCCTGTATATCTTCCGCCGCTTCGCAAAAGACAGACGGATATTCTGCTTCTTGCCGAGCATTTTCTCAAAGAGTTCTGCCGGGAAAATGATAAAAACATATCACGGATTTCCACTCCGGCCATTGATCTTCTCATGCAGTATCATTGGCCTGGGAATGTCAGGGAATTGCAGAATTGCCTGGAGAGGGCAGTGCTTATTTGCGATGAGGACACCATAAAAATCTATCATCTCCCACCATCACTGCAGAGCGCTGAGAGTATCAGTGACAGGAACCCGCTGTCGTTTGCTTCCGCTGTTGAGAATTTTGAGAAGGAAATGATTATTGACGCCTTGAAGAAGAGCCGTGGAAATCAGACAAGAGCCGCCGGACTCCTTGATACTAGTCTTCGCATTATCAATTATAAAATTCATAAATTTGGTATAGATTCCAGGATGTACCGAGTCGATTCATGAAGATAGTTCTCCATACCTGCTGTGGTCCCTGCGCGGCCTATCCCCTTGAGCAATTGAGACAGAAAGGGATGGATGTGCAGGGATTTTTTTTTAATCCCAATATTCATCCCTTCCAGGAATTTAAGCGTCGCTTGGCTGCATTGGATGATCTGGCGGCAGAGATGCGGTATGAGGTTGAGGTTATTCGTGAGTATGGCCTGAAGGAGTATATGCGCCGTGTGGTCTTTCATGAGGAGAACCGTTGCGGTATCTGTTATGAGATGCGTCTCTCCCGCACGGCAGAATATGCGGCTCAGACCGGAGCAGATGCTTTCACCACCACCCTCCTGTACAGCAAATATCAGAATCACCAACAGATATGTCAGCTGGCTGAGCAGTTGGCTAAACAGTACAGCGTTTCTTTTTATTACGAAGACTTCCGAGCTGGATGGCAGGAGGGAATCGACAGGTCAATAGAGATGGGCCTGTACCGCCAGCCTTACTGCGGCTGTATATACAGTGAACAGGAACGATATGATAAAAAGTGGCGGAAAAGGCAACGTAAATTATTGTAGATTTCGGATTTCGGATTTCGGATTTCGGATTGCGGCTAAAGCTTCCAGAATTCATATTCCAAAATCCCCAATCCCATATCCGAACTCACAACGCTTTTATTCCGTTGCTGATGACGGGGCGACTCCGAAGGATTCAAAAACGGACCAGTCAGGAAGACCAATTTCCGGAATCCAGTCACGCCATGTGCTTTTTGGCGGAGTGCCGGCCTGCAGCAGGCCCAGCAGGGTATTCGCCTCAGGAACTATCGTGGAATCCGGATAGGTGTCCAGGAGGTATTCCAGGCGTGCGGCACTCTGTTTGTATTTTCTCGTTTTAATATAAAACGTTGCTACGTACATTTCGTGATTGGCCAGAAAATCCCGGGCAGCTCTGATCCTGGCCCTGGCCTCAGTGGTGTATGGTGAATCAGGGTGTACCCGCAGGAGTCTGGCAAAAGCGGCTTCTGCATTTATAGCACTGCCTGGATCCCTATCTATAGTATCTATCTTGTTGTAATGGCACATTCCGATCTGGAAAAGGACGTAGGGAATGGCTTCGTTCGTCGGGTGATTCCTTTCAAAATCTTCGTAGAGCGTAATTGCTTCGGAGTAGTGTTTCAGGTGGTAGTGGCAGTCGGCAGATTTTAATTCTGCCATCAGGCTATAACGGCTGAAAGGATAGCGTTCACGGATTTCCGTGAAAATTTCCAGGGCGCTGGTGTATTGGCCGTGATTGAACTTGTCCAGCGCGTCCATTGCAATAGTGTCGGGGGTTGATACTGTTTGAGTACTGTCGTCGGTAAACATGTTTTTGATGTCATCAACAACCGCACATCCTGACAGGACTGACAGAGAGAAGAGGATGGCAGATATCAGGGCCAGCTTTGTTGATTGTATCATTTTTTCGAGTACCTTTGGTTTTCGCTTTTATTCGGCGAGGGGGAGGTCGGCAAGATATTCTTCAACAGACAGGCAGGCAACAGCGCCTTCACCGGCGGCATTAATCACCTGGCGAACCGTTTTGCTGCAGATGTCTCCCGCAGCCATTACTCCCGGGAGAGATGATCTCATTTGCTGATCTGTTTTTATGAAACCATCTTTCATGTCAAGCTGGTCAGCTGGAAGCATTTCATTATTGGGACGTGTGCCGATCAGCACAAAAACACCCTGGACAGCCAGGGTTGTCTTCTCGCCATTTTTGTTTTCAAGTTTGAGCCCTTCCACTTCATTGGTGCCAACAACTTCAATTGCGACACTGTTCCAGATGAACTCTATCTTGCTATTTGCGAAAGCTTTTTCCTGGAGAATTTTTGTTGCGCGAAGTTCGTCCCGACGATGTATGACCGAAACCTTGCTGGCAAATTTCGTAAGATGGATTGCTTCCTGGATGGCCGTATCGCCACCGCCTATTACGGCAATTTCCTGGTCTCGATAAAAGGGGGCGTCACAGGTGGCGCAATAGGAAACACCTTTTCCTGTCAGCTCTTTTTCTCCGGGAATTCCCACTATGTTGGGGCGGGCTCCGGTTGCAATGATGACCGCTTGGGTGGTAAGTTCTTCGCCGCCCTCAAGGAAGATTTTTTTTATAGGCCCCGCCAGATCCATTGACGTCACTTCGCCCAGTTTTGTTTCAAGCCCAAATCGGGCCGCATGGGCAGCCATTTTTTCAGCTAGGTCAAAGCCTGAAAGACCGTCAGTAAAGCCGGGATAATTGTCTATCCAGTCTGTGTTGAGAACCTGTCCTCCCGGAGCGCCTTTTTCTAGGAGGGTGACATTGAGCCGTGCCCGTGAGGCATATAAACCTGCGGTCAGGCCTGCCGGCCCGCCGCCGATTATGATAAGCTGGAAGGAGGACATTATTTGTCGAGCATGGCAACTAGCTGGGTTTTACCAACAGCGCCGGTTACCTGATCAGCCACTTCGCCGTTTTTGAAGAAAATCAGGGTAGGAATGGCTCGGATTCCAAATTTGCCAGGTGTTTCCGGGTTTTCATCTACATTCATTTTGGTGATTTTGATTTTGCCGCTGTATGTGTCGGCCAGCTCATCAATAACCGGGCCGATTGCCTTGCAGGGTCCGCACCATGGAGCCCAGAAGTCGACAAGGGTTGGCAGGTCAGACTTGATGACCTCCTGGTCAAAGTCACTATCAGTTACATGGGTTACATTATCTCCAGCCATCTGCTCTCTCCTTGTTATTATTTATCTTTAAGATTTGGTATCTGTTGAATAAGTAAGGTAATTATATACCGTGAGTTGTCTGGGATGACAAGTGAATTTTCCCATGAAATCTTGACAAGTGGCAACTTCCTGATATGTTGCGGAGTGTACTGAACTCAAGCCTTTATAAGGAAAATATATCATGACAAACGTAGTACGTTTTCTGCCGGATGATGCAGAGATTCGAGTTGAAAAAGGAGAGAACCTGCTGGCCGCTGCTGCTAAGGCCGGAGTCTATATCCACGCCTATTGCGGGGGTGACGGCGTATGTGGCAAGTGTAAAGTGAAAATCAAGGAAGGAGACGTCTCTTCCGATCATTCTCAGAAATTAAAAGCCTCTGAGCATGAGCAGGCAATGCGACTTGCCTGCCAGACTTTTGTTACCTCTGATATGGTGGTGGAAATCCCTGAAGAGGTGAACAAGGAAGGAAAAGTTCTTAAGCGGAAACCGAAGACCACAAGAGCCATTTCAGCCCGTTCTCTTGATGATTTGATTGGGACCTGGGATGTTAATCCCCCTGTGGAAAAACGTTTCCTTAAGATTGCTCCGCCTACCGCAGAAGATAATATTTCCGATTTGCAGCGTCTCCAGCGGGCCCTGCAGAAGGATTACGGCGGTGAAATGAAAGCCATGACCTATGATCATCCTGAGATGCTTCGGGAATTGCCTTTTATTCTGCGGGAAGCAGACTGGGAAGTTACAGTGATCATACTTCGTTGCAAACTGCCAGAGGAGCCAAACCGAATTATTGCTGTGGAACCTGGTGACACCACAGACCGGCTTTATGGCCTGGCTGTGGATATCGGCACGACGACCGTGGGTGGAATTCTTCTGGATCTAAATACCGGGGAAGTTCTTGCCGAATCATCTGCCTATAATGCCCAGATCCGCTATGGTGAAGATGTTATTTCCCGTATCATATATTCCCAGCGACCAGGTGGGCTGGAGAGGCTTCAGGAGCGGGTCGTCTATACCATTAATGAGATTATTCAGGCCATTTGCAGGGAACAGGTGATCAGCCCCAGTGATATCAGCTATATCATGGCCGCCGGCAACACTATCATGTCCCATCTCTTTCTGGGTGTCAACCCCAAATGGGTACGGGAGGCTCCATATGTGCCGGTATGCAGTCAGTTTCCATTAACCCGGGCGGCGACTCTCGGTGTTATGGCGCATCCGTCGGTGCGTCTTTTCCTCTATCCTGCTGTTGCCAGTTATGTCGGCGGCGATATTGTCTCCGGGATTCATGCCTGCAGGATGTATAGCAGCCCGGAATTGACCCTGTTCATTGATATTGGAACCAACGGTGAGATTGTTGTCGGGAACCAGGACTGGATGATGTGTACTGCCTGCTCTGCCGGGCCGGCATTTGAAGGCGGCGGTATTAAGTATGGAATGCGGGCCAGCAGCGGTGCCATAGAGAATTTCCATATTCATCCGGAGACCTATGAACCGATGATTATTACTGTTGAGCAGTCAAAGGCGCGAGGCATATGTGGATCCGGTTTGATCAGTATCGTTTCTGAACTGCTCGAGGCCAGAGTTATTGATCCGCAGGGCAAGTTCAACCGCTCGCTAGAGCATCCCCGGATCAGGCAGGGGGAAGACGGTTACGAGTATGTCCTGGTCTGGGGAAAAGAGTCGCTGACCAGAGAAGATATTGTGATTACAGAGGTGGATATTGATAATTTTATCAGGGCCAAAGGGGCAATGTACGCAGGATATCAGACGCTGCTTGATTCTGTGGGGATGTCTTTTTCTGATCTGGACAGGGTTATTCTTGCCGGGAACTTCGGTGCCTATATTGACCTGGAAAGGGCCATCAGTATAGGGATGCTTCCTGATATTGATCGGGATAAATTTTATTATCTGGGAAATGCCTCGTTGTTGGGTGCCCAGATCAGTCTTACCGATCGTGTTCGTTTTATGGAACGTATCAAGGCCCGTGCGCTGATGACGAATATGGAACTCAGTGAAAATTCGGATTTCATGAATCACTATATGGCCGCCCTGTTTCTGCCGCACACGGACATGAGTCTTTTTCCTTCCGTGCAGAAGAAACTCGCCGGGGATTGATCTGCGTACTATGAATGTTATTCCGGATCTTTCAGTGTGCGTTGCAACAACAGCGAACAGGCCGGATATTCTTGAGCGTTTTCTTGATTCTGTCAGGAGGATGGATGATCATCTTTCCATCGAGGTAATTATCGTTGATCGTTACGGGCAGGAAAAGAGTTCTCTGCCGGCGGTCAAATCCTTCGGTAGTGTAAAGCTGGTTGACGCAGATGCCGGCTGTTCCCTTCCCTTTGTTCTGGATCATGCCATGGGCATCAGCACAGGTCGTTATATCTCTCTCTGGAGTGACACCGTTGTCCTGGAACCCGAGTCCCTTGTTCGCCTTGTGGCGTTCCTTGATGAGCATCCTGATACAGGAGTTGTAGCTCCTGCCATGTGGACTGCTGCGGGGGATTTCCAGTCGGTGGCAAGGGCTTTTCCTTCGCTTCTGGAATTGTCCAGTTCTTCATCTGTTCCCGGGCCGCCGATGACTATGCCAGGCGAAGGCGGCAATACTGAGCCCGAATGGTTTTCCGGGCCCGGTCTGACTGTGAACCGGTTTCTTCTGGAAGAGACAGGGGGGCTTTCTGAGAAGTTTCTTTGCTATTGGCCTCTGGAGTATTGTCTGCGGGCAGCAGGAGCAGGATGGCACTTGCAGTATTGTCATGAAGCCAGGATTATTGGTGCCGAGAATAGCTGGCCGGTGGAGAGGATGGGCAGGCTTTCATTGTATCAGGCGAAAATGGCAGTTGCCTTAATGATTGTAAGGCACAGGCTGAGAGCGTGATTTGATATTGACAATGAAAGCCATTAACGCTATTTTTACATGTTGTTGTTATCCTGCAACCATTGAGCTGAGTAGCTCCTAACCTTAAATATAAACTCGATTATTACGTCTAAGGAGAGAGAATATGTCCCTGAAGGTAAAGGCCATCGCTGAAAGTATTAATATTATGGGAACAAGAAGTGGAACCGGTATGAAGGAGAGGAATGCTGCTCCTATTAAAGAAATGGCTAAGGAAGAGACCGCTGCCGGCGCCACTTTTCTTGACCTTAATATCGGCCCTGCCAGAAAAGACGGCACAGAGCTTATGCCCTGGGTAGTCGAAGCTGTTCAAGAGGTCAGTGATCTCCCTCTGGTTCTCGATACAACGAATGTTGATGCCATGGCTGCCGGCTTCAAAGCAGTTAAAAATAAGCAGGATGCCGTTATGAATTCAATCATGGCACGCCCTGAAAGAATGGAAGCGTTGATTCCTGTGGCTGCTGAGAATGGCTGTAATGTTGTAGCGCTGCTTTGGGGCCCGGATGGTTTGCCGAGGGATTCCAATGAGCGTGCCGCGCTTGCCGTTGATCTGATGATGGCTCTCACCGAGGCGGGGATTCCCAATGAGAAAATGTTCTTTGATCCCATTGCTTCCCCTATAACTCTTGGTGCGGATCAGACTCTGGCCGGTCTTGAATTTATGAGTATGCTGCAGGATATTGCTCCCGGCGCACAGTCTACTATTGGTCTGTCAAATGTATCCAATGGGGTCGCTGAGCATTTACGAAAATATCTGGATCGTACTTACCTGATGATGCTGATGAAATACGGGATGACCAGTGCCATCGTTAATTCCTATGACGCTGAGCTCATGGCTATCTGTAAAGGCGAGCGGCAGGAGTATGTTGACCTGGTGCATGGAATGATGGATGGTAACGATCCTGATCCTGCAACTCTTCAGGGTGTTGCTCTTGAGCATTATAAAACCTACAAGGTTCTTTCCGGACAGAATATCTTTTCTGAGTCCTGGCTTGAATTATAATTTTCAGGGCTAATATCTTTGAATTATTAGATTTTCCGTTTCGACGGGAAAGAAAATCAATGAGGATTCTCTTGGAAGAGAGAGCTGTAAAGGGGCCATTGGCCCCTTTTTGCGTATGAAAAACTATTATGGCTGATATACCTCTGCATCATATTGTTTATGGCACCTGTAAGGATTTTGTAACAGGAGAAATAATTGTTGATACGGATGATGAGCGCTACAGGCAAAAGCTGGCCCGGTATCTGGTTGAAGAAAAAGGGTACGAAAAAAAAGATATAAAAATCGGCGAGAAAATAGAAACTCTGTACAATGGTCAGTTTGTTTCATCCAAGATGTCCATGGTGCTCAGTAGTAACGGAAAGCGTATTGTGATTATCCGGTATGCACCTGGATCTCTTGTGACGCGGGAGCGGTCAGCGATAGCCGCAGCAAGGGTATTGGATGAAAACTATCAGATACCTTTAGCTGTTGTAACCAATGGTGAAGATGCTGAACTTCTTGATACATATACCGGTGAAATCCTGAGGCGTGGACTCGATGGGATTCCCGCTTATGGAGAGGCCCTGGCATTGGCTGACAAACTGGGGTTTGCCCCTTTTCCTGATGAGAAGAAGCGGGAAAGGGAGTTGCGAATATTGAATGCGTACGATATTGAGGTCTGCTGTGCAGGTGGTCCTTGCGCCCTTCCCGAGGCTTCGGAAGGGAGAGGGAAAGAGTAATCGTTCAGCAGTACTCCTGAGCAATTGCTAAAAAATAAAGAATAAATTTGGAGAACGTAAACAATGTCTGAGTGGACAAAATCAAGCTGGCAGAATTATACTGCGCTGCAGCAGCCTAACTGGCCGGATAAGGATGAATATCAAAAGGCTGTTGATAGGATTTCCAAGCTTCCGCCTCTGGTGTTTGCCGGTGAAATACGGACTTTGAAAAAACATCTGGCAGATTGCGTCGAAGGACGGGCATTTCTTCTCCAGGGCGGTGATTGTGCCGAAGATTTCAATAACTGTACAGCGCCAGGGATTAGGGAGACTCTTAAGGTCATATTGCAGATGGCTGTTATTCTCAGTTATGCCGGTGGTAAACCCGTCATTAAAGTGGGCAGGCTGGCAGGCCAGTATGCCAAACCGCGATCTTCCGATACAGAAAATGTCGATGGCGTCGAGATGGCCAGTTACCGCGGTGATATGGTTAACAGTCCGGAGCCCACAGGGGAAGCCAGACGCCCTGATCCCAGCCGTATGGTGGAAGGATATCATCTGGCTGCCGCTACCATGAATATTACCCGGGCATTTACCCGGGGCGGCTATGCTGCAATGCATCGGGTTCATGCCTGGAATAACGAATTCGTTAAAACGTCCCCCTTGGGTCGTTCCTATGAGAAATTGGCCCGTAATATTGATCAGGCCTTGAATTTCATGAAAACAATTGGCCTGGATACCGATATCCCACAGTTGAATCAGGCTGCCTTTTTTACGTCTCATGAGGCTCTCCTGCTCGGCTATGAAGAAGCTCTTACCAGGCAGGATTCAATTACCGGTCAATGGTATGATTGTTCCGCTCATATGGTTTGGATAGGGGATAGGACGCGTCAGCTTGATGGAGCTCACATTGAATTTTTACGGGGAGTTCGTAACCCGATTGGAATGAAAGTTGGCCCGAAGCACGATCTTGATGAACTCCGGGCAATTATTGAAAAACTGAATCCGGAAAACGAGCCGGGCCGTTTGACTCTGATTACCCGTTTTGGAGCCAAAGAGATAGAAAAGCATCTGCCGCCTCTTGTCCGGGCGATCAAGCAGACTGGCTATAAGGTGTTATGGGTTTGTGATCCCATGCACGGAAACACCTATACTGCCGAAACAGGATATAAGACCCGGAGTTTTGATAATATCCTCCAGGAGATTCAAAGCTTTTTTGAAATCCATTGGGCCGAGGGGACTATTCCTGGTGGGGTTCATTTTGAGCTGACTGGTGACAATGTCACAGAGTGTACGGGAGGAGGACGAAATATCGCCGATCAAAACCTGATTGAGAATTATCAGACAAACTGTGACCCTCGTCTTAATGCTGAGCAGAGCCTGGAACTTGCTTTTCAGATTGCTGAAATGATCCGGGGGTAAGTTGCTTCCATAACCGGGCTTTAATAGAGTATCAGGAAAGGCCGATTCTGCATCAGTGTGGCAGAATCGGCCTTTTTCTTTTGAATCAATGGCAATAAAACTCGACACAGGATTTGCATTGTGGTACTTATTGCAAATACCACGATGTGGTGAGAAGCGATAGCGAAAAGGTTTATTTTGCTCCGGACGGCAAGGAAAAGGCTGCAGGGGCATTCAGAGACAGGATATTAAGATTATGGAAAAAGTAGAATTTGCCAAGATACGAAAAAAGATAGGTAAAACGCAGAAACAGCTCGCGGCCCTTCTTGGAGTATCATTGAAGGCAATTCACAGCTATGAGCAGGGATGGCGATCCATACCCTCTCATATTGAGCGGCAGATATTTTTCCTCCTTACCAACAAAAGAAGGGGTACAGAAAAAACCAAGCCTTGCTGGGAAAGGAAAAACTGCGACCGTAAAGAAGAATGCCCAGCCTGGGAGTTTCAGGCCGGACATCTCTGCTGGTTTTTATGCGGAACGTTGTGTGATTGCTGTGCCGAAAGGAATTGCAAAGACAAGCTGGATGTCTGCCGGGAGTGCGAAGTCCTCAAGTCCTTGATATGAAAACATTTATAACTATTCAGAAGTACTGCTGAATAGTTGCCATTTACACTACTGATGCGCTGAAAAGCGGCGGTCCCTGGACAATCATGTCCGCAATTGTTTTCTTCACTTTTGGCAGAACTTTCCGCCTTGACCCAAGCCAGCCGGTTTCCAGCTGAACCAGTCTCTGAAAGAGTGCGGTTCGCTCCATCCTGGGAATGTCTTCCATTTTCTCGGTAATCTCCTGACAGCGAAAACATCCTGGAAAAGTAAGCTGTTTCCCGTCCGGGCGCGTCATCATTGCTGGTATTCCATGGAGACGGCATATCATCATCCTGTGGCTGTAGAGGCCGCATAAGCCATCTTCATTGAGCGGACACATGATGTCGGGACGTTTTTCTGCAGCCAGCATCTTTTCACTTTCCAGAATATATCTCTGGGCTTTTTCACTAAAATATTCCCGCTTTTCCTCAGAAAGAGCATTCAGCCCCTCCCATAAATAGGCCCATTCTGTATAGGTGTGATGGAGGAAATAACTGTCGCAGCAGTTATCCTGACATCCGTTGCATGTGAAATCCAGCTGTACGGCAACCTGGTCATACGCATCTTCCATATCTTTGTATAATTCGGCCATCTGCCGGGAGATCATTTTGGGTAAAAGTGATTGCATGGAGTATCCTGTTAAAATTTAATCGTAACTGTTCAGGAGCACTCCATCCGGAGTCTCGCGAACTCGCTCACCTACACACACGATTAGGCCTTCTCACATATGGTTATATAGTTCGGCGGCCTGTTTGTGCGCATCCGGAGTCTGCGCTTACCTAGAACACTTCTGAACAGTTACAGTTCGGTGATTTTCGAAACTATAAGCTTTTTTGCTGAATAGTTACAATTAATCTTCAAGATCTTGAGAAGTGTCGCTTTGCGACTTGTTTACTTTAGTGCCTTCTCAGTTTATCTGGGTTAGATTATAATGGCAGCATTGTGTTAAGCGACAATAATGATCAATTGTGCCATTGTCAAATGAATGGCCTTAGTAAGGAGAATCTATGACATCATCTCTGAATTGTTTCAAGGCATATGACATTCGAGGCAAAGTGCCGGAAGAGCTTGATAAGGATCTAGCCTATAAAATAGGTCAGGCGTATGCTGCTATTTTTAAACCAGAGAAAATAGCCGTAGGCCATGATATCCGGCTCAGCGGCCCATCTCTTACTGCAGCGCTGGCTGATGGTTTGATGGACGCCGGTGTTGACGTAGTGCATCTTGGATTGTGTGGTACTGAAGAAATTTATTTTGCCGCTTTTCATCTCGATGTTGATGGTGGGATTATTGTGACTGCCAGTCATAACCCGGCCGAATACAATGGGATGAAACTGGTGCGAAAAGGTGCTGTGCCGATCAGTGGTGATACCGGCCTGAAAGATATTGAGCAAAGGGCCATTTCAGGAGAAGTGTTTAAGGCCGAGCAGAGGGGAAGTATGACTTCCATGGACAATCAGGCTGCATTTGCTGCCCATCTTTTGAGCTATGTGGATTGTGACAACCTCAAGCCTCTTAAGTTAGTTGTGAATCCCGGAAATGGCGGTGCAGGTGCCGTGATAGATAAGCTTTCACCAATGCTCCCATTCAGCCTTGTGAAGATTCTGTATCAGCCTGACGGCAGTTTTCCCAATGGTGTCCCCAATCCCCTTCTTCCTGAAAACAGGGAAGCGACGGCGAAAGCGGTTGTGGAGAATGGAGCCGATCTCGGCATTGCCTGGGATGGTGATTTTGACCGCTGTTTTTTCTTTGATGAAACAGGGGCTTTTGTCGAAGGATATTATATTGTCGGTTTGTTGGCAGAGGCGATGCTCGCCCGGCATCCAGGGGGGAAGATAATTCATGACCCCAGGCTGACATGGAATACCGAGGAGGTTGTAAAAGCTTGCGGAGGAATCCCTGTCATGAGCAAGACCGGGCATGCTTTTATCAAAGAAAGAATGAGGGCTGAAGACGCGATCTATGGTGGGGAGATGTCCGCCCATCATTATTTCAGGGATTTTTCCTATTGTGATTCCGGAATGATCCCCTGGCTTATGGTGGCAGAGCTTATCAGCCAGACAGGGCGTTCGCTCTCGGATTTTATCCGTGACCGCATGGAGGCCTATCCGGTGAGCGGTGAAATCAATAACAGGGTGGATGACCCGGATGCTGCAATCGCTGCCATAGAATCGGCCTTTGCTGATGAGTGTCTGGAGAAGGATTATACGGATGGGCTCAGTATGGTCTGCAACGGGTATCGCTTTAATGTTCGAAAATCGAATACTGAACCTGTTTTGAGGCTTAATGTCGAGTCCCGCGGTGACAGGCGGCTGATGGAACAAAAAACCACGGAGCTTCTGGCAATCATAAGGCAACCTATAAGTAATTGACAATTAGTATGGGATAGGCGATAAAAATAATAAATTCGAAAAATTTCTTTTTTACCATCTTAAAATGGCCCTTATAAATATCGATACTGCTATTAAACGTGCGGTCCAGATGTTGAAAAAACTTTCTGCTCCTCAAGGCGTGGAGATCCTGACTTACAAGCGTAACCGTGGTGTTTCCATTATTATTGAGGGTGAGGATCTTCTTGCTGTCCGGGAGAGAGGGTATGAGGAGCATGAGTATGCGGTTTCTTTTGGTGATCTCCCTAAACTTTTGAAGTCTATTGCAAAAAGAGAATTTCCACGCAGTCGTAAAGTCAGGGTGTATCAGTTGGCCTCCTCTGAGGAGGAAGGTCAGGAGAGGAAGAAACTGTGAACAGTTACGAATAAATGTTCGTTAATGCACTAAGGAGCAGGTTATGGCTTTCAGGAATCTTGATCAACTGCCGGCATATGCAGCCCTGAAGAATCTGGCAGCGTCAGCAGTCGATCTTACCAGGCCGGATATCATAACGACAGAACGCATCTCAAAGTATGTCTGTTCCAATGGCGAATTTGATCTTCTCTACGGGACACAGAGGGTTAATGATGATGTGCTGGAGGCGCTGCAGCAACTGGCGGATGAAAGCCGAGCTGTTGACCAGTTCCTGGATATGAAGCGGGGGCAGGTGATTAATCGTATCGAGGGTCATGACAGTGAGAACCGCCAGGTGCTGCATACAGCCTGTCGGGATCTGTTTACTGAGTCACCCTGTGAGCCGAAAGCAACGGCACAGGCCAGGCAGGAACTCGACAAGCTCAGGAAGTTTCTCGGAGATATTGACGCAGGAGTCATTGTTAACAGTGAAGGTGCGGGTTTTACCGATATGGTCCAAGTGGGCATTGGTGGATCTGATCTGGGTCCTCGAGCTCTTTACCATGCTCTCAGTGCCTATCAGGTTGCCGGCCGCCGTGTTCATTTTATCTCCAATGTCGATCCTGATGATGCAGCGTCAGTTCTTAATAAACTTGATCTTTCCCGTACCCTGGTAAATGTTGTTTCAAAAAGTGGTACTACCCTGGAAACCTTGACCAACGAGGAACTTGTTCGGGCCGCTTATGTGAAAGCCGGTCTTGACCCTGCACTTCATTTTGTTGCCGTGACTGGGGCGGGAAGTCCCATGGATTCCCCGAAATATCTCCGCTCTTTTTATATGTTTGACTATATAGGCGGCCGTTACAGTGTTACTTCCATGGTCGGCGGAGTCATGCTCGGATTTGCTCTGGGCTATGCAGCCTTTGAGAAGATTCTTCGCGGAGCTGACATGGTTGATAAGGCCGCTGAAGAAAGAGATATTACCAAGAATATTCCTCTGCTCATGGCACTCCTTGGCATATGGAATCATAATCTTCTTGACTGCGAGACCTTGGCGGTACTGCCCTACAGTCAGGGGCTGATACGATTTGCCGCCCACCTGCAGCAGTGCGATATGGAGAGTAACGGAAAAGCCATAAACCGTCAGGGGGATTTTTTGCCATATCAATCGGGGCCCATTGTCTGGGGAGAACCGGGAACCAATGGCCAGCATGCCTTTTATCAACTCATCCATCAGGGAACAACGGTTGTTCCCGTTGAGTTTGTAGGGTTTCGGGAATCCCAGTACGATCAGGATATCCTGATTCACGAGACAACCTCCCAGGAGAAACTGGTGGCCAATCTTCTTGCCCAGTCCCTTGCCCTGGCAGTCGGCCACAAAGATGATAACCCGAACAGGACGTTCCCGGGTAACAGGCCGAACTCCATTCTCATGGCTGACAAGCTTACACCGCAGACAATGGGGGCCCTTCTTGCAATATATGAAGCTAAAATAACTTTTCAGGGGTTTCTGTGGAATATTAATTCCTTTGATCAAGAAGGCGTGCAGCTTGGGAAAAAACTGGCGAACCAGCTTCTTGATCATCTTTCTTCATGGCGTCTGGATGGTGAATACACAGGGATGACTTCTGATCCTGAGGGATGGGCTTTGCTGCAGACCGCCCGTGTTATTCGAAAATAATGTTACGGGAATAACGTATGGACAGTTCCATTATTCTGCTGACTTTTACGGTTTATCTGGCAGTACTTCTTGGGATTGGGATTGCGGCCTGGAAACGTACCCATGATCTGGCTGATTATATCCTTGGTGGCAGGAAACTCGGCAGTCTCGTAGCAGCTCTGAGCGCCGGAGCTTCAGATATGAGCGGCTGGCTCCTTTTGGGTCTTCCTGGATATGCCTATGTTGCAGGTCTGGAAGCAATCTGGATAGGGATCGGGCTTCTTGTCGGGATCTGGTTCAATTGGAAACTGGTGGCAGCCAGGCTGAGGACGTATACCGAACTGGCCGGAAATGCCCTGACCCTCCCGGACTTTTTTGAACAGCGATACCAGGATACCTCCCGCCTTCTGCGCATTGTCTCCGCACTTCTCATTCTCTTTTTCTTCCTGATTTATACGAGTTCCGGGCTGGTGGCCGGCGGCAAGCTTTTCACCACGGTCTTTGGTCTTCCGTATCAATGGGCTGTGGTAACCGGTACGCTGGCCATCGTTATGTATACCTTTCTTGGCGGATTTCTTGCGGTCTCCCTGACCGATGTTATCCAGGCCCTTCTCATGGTTTTTGCCCTGGCTGTAGTTCCAGTTATAGCGTTCAGTCACTCGGGGGATGTAGTAGCGACCCTGTCTGAGCTGAGTGCTGCCAATTCAGATTTCCTCAATCCGTTTTCCTCAGCTGCCGGTGAGACACTCTCCGTGACAGCAATAATATCCCTGCTTGCCTGGGGGCTTGGTTATTTCGGTCAGCCCCATATCCTGGCACGTTTCATGGCCATCAAGCATGAGAGTAAAGTTCCAAAAGCCCGCCGTATAGCCATGATATGGTCGGCCATATCCATGGTTGGTGCTGTCCTGGCAGGTATAAGTGGGAAGGTTTATTTTTCCGAGGTGCTGGCCGACAGTGAAAAGGTATTTATTCTTCTTGTGGAAAGTTTGTTTCATCCTGTTATTGCCGGAATATGTCTGGCCGCGATCCTGTCGGCTATCATGAGTACCGCTGATTCCCAGCTCCTGGTTGCTGCATCTGCCCTGACCGAAGATTTCTATAAAGCTCTTTTCCGTAAAGATGCCAGTCAGAGGGAGCTTATCTGGCTAGGTCGTGTGACAGTGGTAGTCGTTGCCGCCGTTGCCTGTGTTATGGCTATGAACCCGGCAAACAAAGTGCTTGATCTGGTTGCGTATGCCTGGGCCGGTTTCGGCGCTTCTTTCGGGCCCCTAATCCTGTTTTCTCTTTTCTGGAAAAGAACAAACAGAAATGGAGCCTTGGCTGGAATAGTGAGCGGTGGTCTTATGGTTATTGTCTGGAAACAGTTAAGCGGCGGTATCTTTGATATGTATGAAATCGTTCCCGGTTTTGTTGTTTCTGCTTTTGCTATTGCCCTTTTCAGTTTGACCGGCCAACAGCCATCTGTCGAGCAGAGGCTCTGCTTTAATAAGGTGACAGCGAAAAGACAGGAGAACATGACATCATGACCATGAGTATGTTTGGCAGTCTTATCGGCGGGATAGGTCTTTTTCTTCTGGGAATGAAGATGATGACTGATGGTTTGAGATATGCTGCGGGCGCCTCTTTGCGCAATATCCTCGAAAGGTCAACACGGACGCCTTTCCTGGGAATATGTACCGGAGCATTTCTTACCTCCCTGGTGCAGTCTTCCAGCGCAGTCACTGTCGCAACCATAGGTTTTGTCAATGCAGGTCTGGTAGACCTCGGTCATGCGGTCAGTCTGATTTATGGCACAAACATCGGTACAACCGCGACAGGATGGCTTGTATCAATGATTGGCTTTAAAGTTAATCTCAAGATCTTTGCGCTTCCTGCTATCGGCGTGGGTATGTTCCTGCGTGTTGTTTATTCTGAAGGGCGCTATGGTTCCGTTGGTGAAGCCCTGGCAGGATTCGGTATCTTTTTTGTCGGCATAGATGTTTTGAAAACTGCATTTGGTTCCATGGGGAATAATCTGCAAATGGCCGGACTGGCGTGGGAAGGTGTTGGCGCCATTCTGCTTTTTGTCGGCATTGGTTTTGTGCTCACCTTTCTTATGCAGTCCTCCAGTGCAGCCATTGCCATAATCCTTACTGCGGTTGCCGGGGGTGTTGTGCCTTTAACTTTTGCCGCTGTTGCTGTAATTGGCGCCAATGTAGGAACCACTTCAACAGCGGCTCTTTCCGTTATTGGTGCGACACCAAATGCGAAAAGGCTTGCCGGTGCTCATGTTCTTTTCAATATTGTTACAGGCCTGGTGGCATTACTTGCCCTGCCATTTTTGCTGACCGGACTCCAGGGTCTGCAGAAAGGTATAGGGATGGATGATTCACCCATTATTCTCCTGGCCCTTTTCCATACGACGTTTAATCTGCTTGGTGTCATACTTTTGTATCCTTTTTCAAAAAGGCTCGTGGTCTTTCTGAAAAAGAGGTTCAGGACTGCTGAAGAGGATGAATCGCGACCTAAATTTCTGGACCGTAATGTTCTGGTTACTCCGGCACTTGCTCTGCATGCATTGGAAATGGAGCTTAAGCGAACAGGCGTCATTGCCAGGCGTATGGCAAAAGGAGCTATCAGTACGGAAACCGTTCCGGGAAAGCGCCTGGCTCTTGATAAGGTGGTTATTGATAAATTAAACAGGGCCATAGGTGAATTCGGCAAGGAAATGCAGCAGAAGAATCTGCCGGTAGAGTTGGCAAACCAGCTTCCTAATGCCTTGCGTGTAGCCGGGTATCATCGGGACATGGCCCAGTTAGCCATTGATCTTGCCAGATTCCAGTCTGAACCGGGTCATGTGGTCAGTCATCCCGGGATTATTGTCGAATTAACCCGATATAAGAGCAATGCTGTAAAATTGTTGCGGAAGGTTAATGTTGAACTGGAAGAATACTCCGCGGAAGCCTGTAAAGACGAGCTTGAAGATGTTAAAGACGAGTATCGAGTTATAAAAAACAATCTCCTGCAGGCGGCTACCAGGGGAGAAATATCGGTAAGAAAGACAGCGCACTGTCTTGATATAATCGCCCGTATCCGCCGTATAGCAGAACAGGCTGAGAAAGGGGCCCGCTATCTGGCATATCTCACGGAAATGGAAGAAAATATGCTTAATGACAGCGATGAGGAAGACCGGGAAAGTGAAAAAGACCTTCAGGGGAAGTAAATAAAAAACCGGAAGAGGCTTCAGCAAGCTTCTTCCGGGATGATTTTGATTCGTGGGTTTACTTGTCTAGTAGGCGCAGAAATAAACATCAGCTTTTTCATCATAATGACAGAAATCTCCCTGGCCACCCTGGTGTCCTTCAGGGAATTTTTCTACATGTTCCTTTGCGGGAACCCTTTGATAAAGCGGGTCTTCTGTAATATTCCGTTGGATACAGGCACTCAGTCCAAGACTCAGTGCGGCAAGCAAAGCAACTCCAGTCAGTACACGATTAATTTTTGTTTTCATGGTGATCTCCTTTTTTTTTTGCCGTTACAGCTTACAAAAATAAATATCTTCTACCACATCATAACGGCAATTATCTCTATCAATTCCTGTAACGATTTCACTCTCAGCAAGCCTGTCGAAGTTCATCTCATTGGCACTGATAGCCGTACCAAGGACAAGTGAGAGAGAAAGAGCCAGCGCCAATACGGTCATTGTATTTTTTATAAGTGCGTTCATAATGTTTCCTCCTTCATTTGTGGAAATTTGTGCTGAAGTCATTAATGATCAGCGTGAGCTGATATCAGCAGTAGCAAATATTTTCTTTTGATTATTAGACGGAGGAGTGGAGAAAACCTTACAGAAAAAATAAAAATTCTTGGGGGGTGATACTCAGGAATGGGTATGATCACGAAGGCATTTTTTGATTTCTTCTTTTTTTGTTCTCGAAAGCGTCATTGAGCGGTGGATTACGTCCGGTTGTTTTTTGTTCAGGTCAAGGAGTTGTTTGAGAAAATCCATCTGTTTTTTATGGCGCACACAGAATGTGCACATGGAGAGATGGAGATAGAAGCCGATTTTCTGGCGGAGGGTTAGTTGGTGATCCATCGATTGGGATATGAGTTCAGCGATTTCTTTACAGGAATACATGTTTTGTAAAAGTTTTAAGTTTTAAGTTTTAAGTTTTAAGTTTTAAGTGTGAAGTTGGAGGATGTTGCGAATTTGTTTCATTCCCATAAAATTTAATTTAGTTTCGATGTTTTTGCCTGTGGAGATGATGGTTATTTTGTAAACCATTTGGAGTTAAGACATTGCTTCATGGAGAGGCGGGCCCGATGAAGCATTGTCCAGCAGTTCTGTTGGGTGAGATCCATGAGTTCTGTAATTTCCCGGGTTGTCATTTGATTGAGTTCCCGCAGGGTGAAGATGTGGAAGTCCTGTTATTTTTAGGACAACAAAACAATGGTTTTTCAAAGTTGAAGATCTTAAACCAAAGATGATTGAGTTTAATAAAAAAATTAACTGGATACCAAAAACAGGAGGTCATGCTTTTGAAGCTTGGCTTGAGAATTTAAGAGATAACTCTATTACTAAGCAAAGATACTGGGGT
>JACNJZ010000041.1 GCA_014382295.1 Candidatus Desulfobia pelagia
AAAGGCAAAAGGCAAAAGGCAAAAGGCAAAAGGCAAAAGGCAAAAGGCAAAAGGAAACATAAAGGGAGGGAGAAATGGAGATGAAGGTTGAGAGGATTTTGGTGCCGGTTGATTTTTCGGAAAATTCAAACAAGATTGTCCAGTATGGTGCGTTTGTTGCCAAGCAGTTTGGGGCAGAAATTCATCTTCTCTTTGTTGCCCAGATTTTTCAGGATTATTCTGAATTTTTTGTCCCGCATATGCCGGTCATTCAGTTTGAGGAAGATCTTGTTGCCAGTGCCGAAAGCAGAATGACCTCTTTTGTTGAAGAGAATATGGGGAAGGATTTTGCAGGGTCGGCAAAAGTTGTGGCCGGAGATGCTGCAGAGGTGATTATTGAATACGCTGTTGAGCAGAATGTCGATATGATAGTCATGGGTACCCACGGCTATAAGGGATTGGAAAAAGTTCTTTTCGGCAGTGTTGCAGAAAAGGTCGTCAAGATGTCACAGTGTCCAGTTCTTACCGTCAATCCGTATCGGTAGAGGAATGGTTTTTGGTTTTTGACCACGAAGAGCACGAAGGACACGAAGTTTAAAAAAGAACAAAATTTTTTCTTCGTGTCCTTCGTGGTTGTATTTTATTCAGGTGTGTCGCTATAGAGTTACCCGCATTGAATTTTCTTGCTTGATTTGACAGCAATAATTGCGTGGGCTGGTTGATTTTTTGAATTTATCTCCCCTTTGAATCGGCAGAAATGAGCGATCAGGGTATGCAGGGGATGACTGCAGAGATAGAGCTCCAGGTGCGGTTGGGGTGAAGTGGGCGGCCGCATGGAAGACTGATCCCATGTGTCTGATGTGGCCAATAGCCGTGTAAGATCTGCTGCCATTCCGGCCCAATCCTTTATTGTATTGTCCTGCTGACCTTGCTGTGCTGTTTTCTCCAGGAGGTTTCCAAAGACTTCCAGTGTTTCTTTTCCTTCTTTTCTGAAGTTGTTTCGGTTTGTTATGTATGTGTCTGAGTCCATCCCTGTAGTGTCCGGCAGGGGGATTCTGCAGAGTCGGAGAGGTCTTTGCTGGCTTAAGGATTCACTGGTTTCAAAAAGGATCTCTCCATATTCAGGGTCGGCTGTAGTCAAAACCCATGGAGTTTCCTGTGTGTCGGCAAGGAAAAGATGTCCCCAGGCTTTGAGGATGATTTCCGGTCTGACTGGTGGTGTTTTCGGGTGCGATGTCGGCGGCGTGAGGGTTTTTGCAAGTTCCTGGTCGCCTTTCAATGTGTCAAAAAGGAGTTCTTCTTTACGGGAGAGGGCAGTGAGTTCGTCCTGGAGTTCCTGCTCTTCTTTTGTCATTATTTCAGCCAGTTTCAGCAATAAACGGGACTGCCACAGGGCTTCATAGGCCTTTTTCTCATTTTCCGTGGACTCTTTTGTGCCGGTAATGGAAGTAATCAGACCTGTTACCGTTTTTTCGCCACGGTTTTCAGAAGAGTGCATTGATGACAACTGGCCACCATAAAATTCATCTTCATGGCCCTTTAAATCTCTTAGGAGAGTCTTGAATCTGTCCAGATCTTTGCCGAAAGGTACAGGCGGGTAACCTGAACACAGGTTTTCACCTGTAGCGGAAGAAGCGGTTTCGTCACCTTCAACTGCCTGGTAGAAAAATATTTTTTCAAAAAGGAGAAGCTCCTGGGTAACAGTTTCTGTCGAGACGTCCGTCTCCGGAAAATAAAGTGCTGTGAGTTGAGTCATGATAGTATGAAAAAAGTAATTTTATATGGTAAAGGGGTTGGTGTTTGCAAATGGAGCCATTAGCCATTAGCTGTTAGTTTGAGCCAATGATTTTAAAGTGCTTTTCTAAAACTTCAAGGCTTACTGCTAAGAGCTGCTGTTCGGTAATGCCAATTGCCGAACAGATACTTGCTATTTACACTTTCGATAAAAATTTACAAGTTGTGTATGAAAACAAGAGAAAAAATAATCCTTGCTGTTCTCTGTGCAATCTATCTTCTGGTCAGTCTGCGTTATTTTCCCGGACGGCCTGTGGATACCATAATAGAAACATTGCGTCATCTTTTGTCATCAATTCCTATTGCTATAGGTATGACGATTATCAGTGTGTCGGTTTTGCAGAAAATCGTTGGAGAGAAACTACCCTATGACCGTATTGCCAGAATATATCTGACATTCGGTCTCATAGCTGAGTTTTTTTATGCGCTGTATGATTATACAAGCCGGGCGGTGTGACGGTGTGGGAAATACATTAACCACAAAGAATTTTTTGATTTCGGATTGTGGATTTCGTATTGCGGAAAATTCATTAAAGAACCATATTCCCAAATCCCAAATCCCAAATCCCAAATCCCAAATCCCAAATCTAATTCGATCTTAATAGATCGTGACGGGATATTTTTCTTTCAGCTCTGCAAGAAGTTCCTGCAGGGCTTTGTGGTTTCTTTCTGCACGCAGTGTTTCTTCCAGTTTGGTGCTTATTTTTTCAAAGGGAATTTTCATCGGTTCTGTTTTGTCATTGACCTTGATAAGGTGAAAACCATACAGGGTCTGGACAGGGGAGCATACCTGGCCGACAGCTGTGTTGAAAGCGGCTTCCTCAAAATCAGGAACCATGTGTCCTTTTCCGAAATAGCCGAGGTCTCCCCCCTTATCTCTGGAGCCTGGATCTTCTGAGAACTTCTTGGCTAATTCCACGAATGAATCACCCGCCTCCAGTCTCTCCAATATTTCGTTAATTTTCTCTTTTGCTTTTTCCTGATCTTCCGGAGAGGAATCCTGGGAAGTTCGAATTAAAATATGCTGGGCTTTAACCAGTTCTCCCTGGATGAATTCGTCAGGGTGGCTGTCGTAATAGGTGCGGGTCTCATCAGCTGAGATGGGGGTTGTTGTGTCAATTCGCGAGGCGATAAGGGTCTCAACAATAATTCTATTCTTCATTTCTTCTATTTTCAGGGCAATAACAGGATCTTTGTCTACTCCAGTGCTGAGAGCCTCCTCAGCTAAAAGCGTTGTGTCAGTCCAGCTGCGAATCAGGTCATTTTTTACCTCAGGCATGTTTTTGACCATGGCCTGGTACTGGGGCGGCATGCCTTCAACCATCAGGGTGAATGTTTTCAGGGTCAGCATTTTATCGCCTACCTTGGCAAGAATTTCATTCTCAGGCAGGGCCTCTGCTGCGGAGGAAACGCCGGAGCCGAAAAACAGGAATAAAAAGATTGATAAAAAGATGAGCCGATTACACATGTGGTTGTTTCCTTTGAATACTCGAGCCCCGGCAGCAGGTATACTGTTACGCGAAACCCTTTAACGAAGAAATGAATAGTTTCTGTGCAGCCCTGATGGCGCATTGACGTTGGGCAGCAGCATTGATTTTTTGCCAAGTAATGTACCGGGACTGGTAACAGAGTTGCATCCTGTCTGGACATCGTCAGCCAGGATCGCCCCAAATTTCCTGAGACCGGTATCAATAATTTTATCAGGTGTTTTGACCTGAACGTTGCCGGAGGTGAATCGCAGATTGGCAAGTTTTGTTCCTGCCCCCAGGTTCACCTCATTTCCAAGGATAGAGTCGCCTAAATACGCAAAATGGCCGGCTTTGGCACCATCGAGGAATATGGAATGCTTGACCTCGGTGACATGGCCGACAACACATTTTTTGCCGATAAGGCAGTATCCGCGC
>JACNJZ010000143.1 GCA_014382295.1 Candidatus Desulfobia pelagia
ACGAAAATTGCATTAGACCTCCGGCGCTGTCTGCGGTCGAGGTTCAACAGGAATACGTGTACAAAGTGCCTGGAAGCATGTCAGAGTGGTGCCTTGGAACTACAGGGCCGGCAGGTTGTTTTTGATGCTGAAAAATGCACGAGCTGTATGCAGTGTACCGCTGTCTGCCCCAGTGACGCTTTTACTGGCTCCATAGATTTTCTTCCGCTGCTGCATGTTCTGGCTGAGAAGGAGACGGCATTGCTTTCCTGTGAAAAGGGGATTGGCAACTATAATCATATAACGATGCCATGTATCGGTATTCTGGCAGAGCCGATCCTTGCCGCCATGAACAGTGTAACCAGGGGAAATGGTTTTATTGATGTCAGCCGCTGTGCAGCATGTGTAAACGGCCATTGTCTCAAAATTCTGCATGAAAATATGCAGACTGTGATTAACAGAACGGGGGAGGATGGCAAAATAAGACTGAGGTATCTTTTTGACAAACAGCTTGATCTGCCTTCCGACGAGAAAGGCCAAAGGAGATCATTTCTGCAACTGGTCAAAAGAACCATCGCCGATATGGGCAGGGAGGCTGTGAGTTCTCATCTTTCAAGTCAGGTGGAAACAAAGGACCCCCACAGTAAGAACCCGGCCAGAAATGCAACGGTCCTGCAGTATGCCTTATCAATTATGCCGGAGGAAAGAAGAATTGAAAGAGAGGTATTGCTTTCATACTTTTTTTCAGTGAGCGTTAGTGATCAATGCGACAGCTGTCCAACCTGCACAGGGATGTGTCCCACAGGAGCGCTGAAAAGAAAGAAAGAAAATGACCGGAAACACCTTACATTCACAAGCGCCAACTGCAGCGGCTGCGGCCTCTGTGTTGATTTCTGCAGGAAAAAAGCCCTGACCCTGAAAAATGGATTTTCACATAAATATGGGGAAACGGTCTGCAGGGAGATGGGAGAATGGTATTCGTATAAACTGACATAGGAGTTTCATATGAAAAATCATGTCTGGAGGCCCCTTTTTCTGGCCATAGCCTGTGTGGCCCTGCTTCTTGTTGTCAGGTCAGTTTATGTCCCTGACGATTTTGGAGTATATGGTCAGAATTTTACCTATGGGTACCATCGCCTGAGTAATATTCAAGAATGGAAAGACTTTAAAATAAAATACCGTGGCAAGGAATATTGTCGTGAATGCCATGAAGAAAAGGTTGAAGCCAATCTTACTTCCCACCACAGTCTGCTTGAATGTGAAAATTGCCATGGCCCGGCAGTTGATCATCCTGAAGATCCTGAATTACTACCTATAGAATCCAGCAGGCTTCTCTGTCTGCGCTGCCATGCTTTCCTGCCGTATCCCCAGAGTAACAGAGCTGATATGCCTTCGGTTGACACGGATAATCATAATCCTGGTGAGAACTGTATCGGGTGTCATAATCCGCACCATCCCGATCTGGAGGAAATGTGATGCAGACACGACGAGCATTGTTGAAGAAATCATGCATAGGTGTGATTGCCGCCTCCCTTCCTGTAAGTGCCTTCAGGTTTCTCAGACCGAAAGAACTGCGAGCTGCAATCGGCGACAGTTCAGTGCGCTGGGCGTTCCTGGTAGACATCCAAAAATGCGTGGGTTGCGGTTTTTGCGTCAAGGCCTGCAAAAAGGAAAATGAAATTCCTTATGACGCCCCGGTGTCGCGAACCTGGGTTGAGAGATATGTGGTAACAAAGGACGGAAAATCGCATATCGATACACCCATGGCTGGCCGGGATGGCTTTACCAGCAATACTGTTCACGGGCAGGAGGTGAACCCGGAGGATATCACCAAGGCGTTTTTTATGCCTAAACTCTGTAATCAGTGTGAAAATCCGGCCTGCGTCCAGGTCTGCCCTGTGGGTGCCACCTATCAGACAAAAGATGGTGTTGTGCTGGTTGATCGGAAATGGTGCATTGGCTGCGGTTACTGTATCATGGCCTGCCCCTATGGCGTTCGGTTTTTTCATCCGGTTCATAAGGTGGCCGAGAAGTGCACTTTCTGTTACCACCGGATAACCAAGGGGCTGGAATCGGCCTGCGTTCAGGCTTGTCCATTTGGTGCCAGGCAGCTTGGCAATCTGAAAGACCCCGATGATCCGGTAGCAAAGAAGATTATGACCCAGCGGGTTTCCATTCTGAAAGATGAGTATGGAACAAATCCCCAGGTGTTTTATATCGGTCTTGATGAGAGGGTGAGATAATGACTGAAGAACTTGCAATTCACGGGCTGGAATGGACTGATAAGATTCTGTTTGTCTACCCCAATGAATTTATTTACTGGAGCATCCAGATCGTTATGTATCCATACATGACGGGACTGGTGGCAGGTGCCTTTGTCCTTTCGTCACTGTACCATGTTTTCGGTCAGGAGGATTTAAAGGACATGGCCCGTTTTTCCCTGGTTTTTTCTCTCTGTTTACTGCCGGTGGCCATGATGCCGCTGCTTTTGCATCTGCAGCAGCCTTTGCGGGGGATTCATGTCATGTTCACCCCTCATTTTACGTCGGCCATTGCTGCTTTTGGCATTGTTTTTTCGACGTATGCTGTCATTGTTTTAAGTGAAATTTGGTTTGTCTACCGGGAGTATTTTGTCCAGCAGTCCATCGAACTCAGAGAGAGTGTTGCCTTTGGAGACAGGGTGAAGCGGACAGTGTACATCATACTTACCCTGGGAGCCTTTGATACCAGTGAAGAAGCCGTAGCCAAGGACCATAAGGCCATTAAAATTCTCGCCGGGATAGGAATACCGGTGGCCGGTTTTCTGCATGGCTATGCCGGGTTTATTTTTGGTTCGGTAAAGGCAAATGCCCTCTGGATGTCGCCGTTGATGCCGGTTATTTTTATCATGTCTGCCGTTGTGTCAGGAATCGCGCTCTGCATGTTGACCTATATTATCATCATGGAGTGGAAAAAACTGAAGACAGCCTTTGCCAAAGGAAAGGAAGATGAGTCCGTTCATGAAATCAAGGGGGCGGAACTGGAGGTCATGACCAAGACTTCCAAGTACCTGGTCATGTTTCTCATCGCGGCAATTACATTGGAACTTCTTGATCTCATATTCCGCGGCTACACGGCCATGAAGTCGTGGATGATTTTGAGAAATGTCATGTTTCACGAAGATTTCTTTAAAATATTTATCATGCAGTATGGCTTCGGAAACGTTGTGCCGTTGGTGTTGTTACTGTTGCCGCGGCTGACAATCAGGAGGCTTGTGCCGGCCTTGGTTCTGGTGCTTTTCGGGGTTTTTATGATGCGCTGGAACGTCGTGATCGGCGGCCAGGCATTCTCCCTGTCTTTTGAAGGGTTCATGCACTACTCGTTGCCGATCATTCCCCACAATCTCGAGACATTCAAAGAAGGTTTGTTCGGAGCATTAGCCGTCGCGGTAACCCCGTTTGTTCTTTTTTATATCATCAATAAATTTTTGCCGTCCCTTGAACAAGAGGGATGATTTGGGATTTGGGAAAAACGGGATAAACGGGGATACAATACTTATTTCTTCAATGCTTATCTCTTCAGGAAAAACGGGGACACAATACCTATTTTTTCAATGCTTATCTCTTGATGCTCGTTTTATAGTTAGAAATAGGTATTGTGTCCCCGTTTTTCCCTTAAGCCTCCAAAAGCTCTGAGGTCTGGGAGTTGACCAG
>JACNJZ010000202.1 GCA_014382295.1 Candidatus Desulfobia pelagia
AAGGGATTGCGGCCTCTTTTTTGTTCTTTGGCATGTTGTTTCCTGATAAAATACTTGTTCATACCGGGTTAATGGATCTCTTTTCTCCTTGAAGTTGAAAACAGCATGGTTGCTTATGCCCGTGAATTAGATCGTCGGGAAAAGATGCACCAAGCTGTTCTGGCCTCACAGGAAAGTGTCAGGCTATGTATAAAGACGGCTTAACTGATTTTAGTCATATAATTGATGCCCAGCGGAGTCTCTTTATACAGGAAGATCAACTGGCTGAAAGTGGGGCTGAGATAACCCGGGATCTGATTCGATTATATAAGGCTCTCGGTGGTGGTGGGATAGGTCGGTTCGTAAACTTGAATCAACTGAAAAATCAGATTAACATATGTACTCATATTCCACTGTTCGGTAGTCAATCATATCAAAGTGAATCATAACCACACACAATGAAAAAATTTGAAAACAACATCCTTATTCTCTTTGCCCATCCGGCATTACAAAATTCCAGGGTGAACAGACAGCTCATAAAGTATGTTGCAGGCCTCGACGGGGTAACATTCCATGATCTTTATGAAGCATATCCAGATTTTAACATAGATGTGAAACACGAGCAGAATCTGCTTCTAGAAAACGACATTATAGTCTTCCATCATCCACTCTTCTGGTTCAGCGTTCCGGCAATACTAAGAGAGTGGATGGACCTCGTTCTTCAGCATATGTGGGCATACGGAAAAACAGGAAAGGCCCTGAGAGGGAAAAAACTGTTTAACGTAGTCACAACGGGAGGCCGAGAGTCTCTGTTTCGGCATGATGGCAATCATGGGAATACAATGGTTGAATTTCTTGCGCCAATAAGGCAGTCTGCTTATGTGTGTGGAATGGACTTTCTCCCCCCTTTTGTTGTCCACGGTACCCGTAATATCACACTACAGGAGATAACAAGCTACGGAGAGGACTATCAAAAAATGATAGTATCTCTGCGTGATGGCAAGGTGAATTTTAAAGTGGCGTGGTCGCATCAAAGGCTTAATTCAGATTTAGAAAGTATAATCACAACGTAAAGGGCGATTCATTGCAAGGAGAAGGCTTCTTTTTTCAGGCATTTGTGTATCTTTCTGCAGCCGTCATATCGGTCCCTGTGGCAAAGCGTCTCGGGCTCGGTTCGGTTCTCGGCTACCTCATTGCAGGTTTCGCCATCGGCCCCTTCGGGTTTCAGTTAATAGGAGAGGAAGGGCAGGATGTTATGCACTTTGCCGAATTTGGCGTTGTGATGATGCTTTTTCTCATCGGTCTTGAACTCCGACCGTCACTTTTATGGCGTCTCCGCGGCCCAATTCTTGGAATGGGAGGCTTGCAAGTAGGCTTGACAATTGCCGCAATAACATCAGTGGGAACGTTTTTTGGGCTCCCTCTTCAGGCAGCTCTGGCAGTTGGAATGACCCTTTCACTCTCATCCACCGCAATTGTACTTCAGACGTTGAATGAGAAGGGGCTCATGAAAACGGATGCCGGGCAGAGCGCTTTTTCAGTGCTCTTGTTCCAGGATATAGCTGTGATACCCATGCTTGCCATTATGCCTGTATTGGCAGTGAAAGCTGTTGGGGTGGTAAAAGAAGCCGGGGAGTCCCATGGAGGAAGTACAACATGGGTTGAAGGTTTTTCAGGCTGGGGACAAGCCCTTATTGTAGTTGGTGTAATTGCCTTTATCATTATTGGCGGACTTTTCCTGATACGACCTTTTTTCCGTTATGTCGCAAAAACGAGATTGAGGGAGCTCTTCACCGCTGCGGCCCTTCTGCTGGTAATCGGCATATCCCTGCTTATGACAAAGGTAGGTTTAAGCCCCGCCCTGGGGACATTCCTTGCCGGAGTCGTTCTGGCAAACAGCGAATACCGCCATGAACTTGAGGGAGACATTGAGCCTTTTAAAGGACTGCTTCTCGGATTGTTCTTCATTGCTGTGGGAGCATCAATTGATTTTGGTTTGATCACAGCAAAACCAGGTCTCATAGCAATGCTTGTGGGCGGACTCATAGGCGTTAAGCTAGTCGTTCTCCTGATCGTTGGGAAAATATTTAAAATGAGACATAATCAAAATATTCTCTTCGCGCTCTCACTTGCCCAGGGTGGAGAATTTGCCTTTGTCCTCTTTTCCTTTGCGGTACAGAATCATGTTGTCAGCAATGCGGTTGCAAATCCTCTTATTGGAGCGGTAGCCCTTTCAATGGCTCTCACGCCTCTTGCGCTGATTGTTAATGATAAATTTATTCAACCTCGCTTCGGTACCCATGAACAAGAAGAGAGAGACGCAGACAGCATCGACGAAGAAAATCCGGTTATTATTGCCGGGTTTGGTAATTTTGGAAGTATCGTGGGACGTCTGTTAAGGGCAAATGATGTGGGAATAACAGTTCTTGAACATGATTCTGACAGGGTGGAACTCTTACGCAAACTTGGCCTCAAGGTTTTTTACGGTGATGCCTCCCGTCAGGATCTTCTCCATGCGGCTGGAGCGGAAAAAGCGCGGATATTGATTCTTGCATTCAATGATCATGGAAAAACACTTGCTATGGTGCATATGGTAAGAAAGCACTATCCGCATCTAACTATTTTCACCCGTTCATCAGGGAGAACAGAAGTTTTCGAACTTCTTGACCAGGGGGTACATCATGTATATAGGGAAACATTCGACACGTCACTAAAAGTTGGTAATGATGCACTTATCGCCCTGGGTTTCAGGTCATATCAGGCTCAACGTGTCAGCAAAACATTTAGACATCATGACGTAGATGCAACGAATGTCCTACGGCATGTGCGCCATGACAAAAAAACATACATTAGTCTATCCCGCCAGCGGATTGAAGATCTGGAACAGCTCATGCTCTCAGAGCTGCGCGACACAGAGGAGCACCTCGATACAGGTTGGGATATTGCATACGTTATGAAGGAGTTCGGCGGAAAAAAACAGGAAAAAGAGAGCTGAGGCAATCTAGAAACGAAGCATGAAAATCTTTACCATATTTATAAATCTTCAAATTATATGAGGGTATGATGCCTGAAAGTTCAATGGTTTATTTGATTACCACTTATTTACAGCCATGCTTATAGTATAAGTATAACGAGTAACCCCTTGAAAATAGGAGGTATAATATGGCTAAGAATAAAATTCAATTTCAAAAAGGCATGAGTATCCCTGATTTCATGAATCTATACGGAACTGAAGAAAAATGCCGTTCAGCTCTGTTCCGGTTTCGCTGGCCCAATGGCTTCATGTGTCCAAAATGCGGCAACAAAACCTACTGTGAAATCAAGGCAAGAAATGTTTTTCAATGCCATCGTTGTCACTTTCAGACAACTGTTACAGCTGGAACAATATTTCACTCCAGCAATTTGCCTCTAACCAAATGGTTTCTTGCAATGTTTTTGATGACTCAAAGCAAGAATGGCATTTCTGCTTTAGAGTTGTCCCGCCATATAGGAGCCTCTTACAATGCCACCTGGCGGGTAAAACACAAACTGATGCAAGTCATGCTTGAACTCGGCAGCACTAAAAAACTTGCTGGCCGTAATGAAATCGAGGTTTCTTATCTTTGCGGCAAGCGGGCTCCTGGTAAAAGAGGCCGTGGGGCCAAAAGCAAAACCCCGTTTGGTGCAGCCTTGGGAA
>JACNJZ010000037.1 GCA_014382295.1 Candidatus Desulfobia pelagia
TGAGCACTTTTAATTTTGGCAATGACACCGCAATCGAGCAAAAAGTCAATTTTTCGAGGTTGCCTGGAGATGTTGAAATGGAATTGTTTTGTGAAAAATATAAGGAAAAAGTCGATTCCGAAAATGTCCGCTGTCATCATCCGGAAGACTATTGTCAGCACAGGCAGTCATGTCTGATACATTTTATGGAACAGGAAAATCGTCGTGAATCCGAAAGGAAGGAAGCAGGGAAGAAAGAGAAATGCAAAAATTGAATTTCCAGAAAGGTGACGGATTGCTGCCCGCCATTGTTCAGGACTATGAATCCAACGAAGTTCTGATGCTGGCATATATCAATGAGCAGGCCTGGGAAAAGACGCTGGCCACCGGGAAAGCCCACTATTGGAGCCGGTCCCGCAATTCCCTCTGGCTCAAAGGAGAGTCTTCATCTCACGTTCAACTCGTTAAAGAGATTTTGGTTGACTGTGATGAAGATACCGTGGTTTACAGGGTACAACAGTTGGGAGGCGCTGCCTGTCATAAAGGTTACAGGAGTTGTTTTTTTAGGAAAGTTGATGGCGAAACTTTTACAATCAAGGATGAGCCTGTGTTCGATCCGCAGGAGGTGTATAAAAAATGAAAATATTGAAACTGGGGATTCCCAAGGGAAGTCTTGAAAAGGCGACTATTGAACTCTTTGCAAAATCAGGGTGGCAGATAAAACTTGCCTCCAGGAATTATTTCCCTGAAATTGATGATCCGGAACTTTCGTGTTCTATTTGTCGGCCCCAGGAAATGTCCCGCTATATTGAAGACGGCATTCTGGATGCCGGTATCACAGGAAAGGACTGGATTCTTGAAAATGAATCTGATGTCGTCTGGGTTGAGGATCTGGTCTATTCAAAGGTGAGCCGTAAACCTACACGGTGGATAATTGCCGTTCCCGGAGATTCTGATATAACCTGCCTTGAAGACCTTGAAGGGAAAAAAATAGCCACGGAACTGGTTGGTTATTCAAAGCGTTTTTTTGCCGAGAAGAATATTAACGTCAACATTGAATTTTCATGGGGTGCTACTGAGGCAAAAGTTGTGTCGGGACTTGCCGACGCCATTGTCGAGGTGACAGAGACAGAGTCAACGATTCGAGCCCATGGTTTGAAGATCATATATGAACTTATGTCTTCAAATACCCAGTTCATTGCGAACAAAAAAGCATGGGAAAATCCCTGGAAAAGAGAAAAGATAGAAAATATTGCCATGCTCCTTCAAGGTGCCTTGAAGGCTGATAAAATAGTTGGTTTGAAGATGAATGTGCCCGGAGAAAAACTTGAAAGCATTACCGGACTCCTGCCCAGTATGAATGCACCGACCATAGCTCATCTATATCAGTCAGACTGGTACTCTGTTGAAACAGTAATTTCCGAACACGAAGTTCGGGATCTTATTCCTAAACTACTTAAAGAGGGCGCTGAAGGTATTGTTGAGTACGCCCTCAATAAAGTTATCTGAGACTCCGCTTATGCTTAATTTTACTGACACGCAATTTGTCAAGAGTGTGTATACAATCTCAGAACTTCCGGAAGAGGAATTTCCGGAGATCGCTTTTGCAGGGCGTTCCAATGTCGGGAAATCAAGCCTGATCAATAAAATGATCAACAGGAAAAACCTGGTGAAGGTGAGTTCCCAGCCAGGTAAAACACGCTGCCTGAATTTTTTCCAGGAAAAGCAGGACCTTTACCTTGTTGATCTCCCTGGGTATGGCTATGCAAAAGTGTCACGACAGATGAAGAGTGACTGGAAAGGGCTTATTACTTCCTATCTTCTTAATCGGACTGTTCTGCGCTGTGTGGTAGTCATTGTTGATATCCGCCATGCCTTGAAAGCGCAGGACCTTGAACTTGTTACCTGGCTTAGATCGGAGCGCATCCCTTTTCTGCTTGTGTACACCAAGGTTGACAAGCTTTCCCAGAGTAAAAAGGCGATGCAGGCTTCCTCTCTGGATGCCGGATTTGGTATTTCCAAAGGAGATCGTGTTCTTTTTTCTGCAAAGTCGGGGGAGGGAAACGAAAATCTTATTTCCAGGCTTGACCACTTTGTAGGATAATGGTTTATTTATCTCTGTTGTAACTTGATTTGTAGCTATTCAGTGAAAAAACATATAGTTTCGAAAACCACCTAACTGTAACTATTCAGCAGTGCTGCTGGTGCGCACAAGCAGGCCGCCGAACTATATAACCATATGTGAGAAGGCCTGATCGTGTGTAGATGGGGTGCTGCTGAATAGTTACCTTGATTTTTCGTGGCGAAAGCCGTATACGTAATTTTTTTTAAGATAAAAGTGAGGACGTCCTATCATGTCAGATGTAGCAGTGGTTGAGTGCTGGAAACTTACCGATTGTCAGAGGGCTGATGACTGTCTGGTGTCGCAATATAGTGGTATGGCCTGCTGGGAAGTAGCCAGAATCCAGCAAGACTGTGATGATGTTCTGTCGGCCTGTGAAGACTGTCTTGTCTATATTACTGTTACCCGGAAGAATACCGGAAATCTTACCGAAGAGGAAATTCAGTCCATATGGGAAAAAAAGGGTAAATGCGAGTTGTTTCCAAAATGTATTGATTGTGATGAGGAGTAGAGCTGACAGCAGGTCAGTCTTTTTCTCCCCATCCACCTCCGCCCGGAGTCTCTATAACGATTCTGTCATCTTTTCTGACATCCAGATTTACTTTCCCGTCCAGTTTCTTTCTTTTGCCATCCCTGATAAGGTAGTTTGAGCCGGAACTTCCATTTTCACCACCGTTAAGCCCATAGGGCGTTAATTCCCTTCTTTCTGTCAAGAGGGAAACATGTGCTTTGTCCAGAAAGCGATAGGAGCGGACAATGCCATCCCCGCCCCTTTGTTTGCCGCGGCCTCCTGAGTCTTTTCTGATGCTGTATTCCTCTATCTGGAAGGGGTAGCTGTGCTCCAGGGCTTCAATCGGAGTATTCATGGTGTTTGTCATGTGCGTATGAATTCCACTTAAGCCGTCCTGGCAGGGGCGGGCTCCCATTCCGCCTCCTATGGTTTCATAATAGGTGAAATCTTTTCCTGTCCTGCTGTTTATTCCTGCGATAGAAATATTATTCATGGACCCGCAACTGGCAGCAGGGATTAAAGCCGGTGCTGCCTGGGCCAGAGCGCCAAAAAGAACGTCAACAATTCGTTGCGATGTTTCTACGTTTCCGGCGGCAACAGGAGCTGGAGGAAGCGCATGAAGGATGGATCCGGGACGGGTAAGGATATGTATGGGGCGATAGGATCCGCTGTTGATTGGATAGCCTTCGCCCATGAGACACTGAAATGCATAAACAGTTGCTGCGACGGCAACCGGTTCTACAGTGTTTAACGGAGTGTGTACCTGGTCTGCAGACTTGCGGAAATCAACTGTTGCTTCATTTTCACTTACGGAGAGCGTGATGTGGATGGGGATTTTCCGGCTCCGTATCCCGTCATTGTCAAGGAAGTCGCAGAACGTATATGTCCCGTCCGCCAGGCAATCATTGATGGTTCTTCGCATGAGCAGTTCCCCATACGCTTTAAGCTGATCCAGGATTGATGCAATATGACCCTGGCTATATTTTGATACTATATCCTGAAGTCTTGTTTTTCCACGGGCCAGCGCTGCTGTCTGGGCGCGAAGATCCCCCATTCGTTCATTGGGATTCCGTACTTTTTCAAGAAAAGGGTTGAGAAACTGGGTGTTTGGCCCTTTTTCTGAGGAAAACAGGGTTGGAGTAATCAGGACACCTTCATCGTCAAGAGTGGTGGCAAGGCCCATGGAGCCGGGATTTTTACCGCCGACATCGGCATGATGGGCCCTGTTGACCAGGTAGTACAGGGCATTGCCGTGTTCGTCATGAAGGGCTTCGATCAGAGTGATATCGGGCAGATGGCTTCCTCCCTGAAAGGGATCATTAGTAATGATGATATCGTCGGGAGAAAATCGGTGCAGGGCCAGAACGTGTTTGAGGGTCGCCGGCATGGATCCCAGGTGGACAGGAATATGGGCAGCCTGGGCTATAAGATCTCCGCTGGAATCAAAAATGGCGCAGGAAAAATCGCGTCTTTCTTTAATATTTGATGAGAATGCCGAGCGTGTGAGGATAATTCCCATTTCTTCAGCAACAGAAGAAAACAGCTTGTTGAATATTTCGACCTCGATAACATTCATGGTGAGTATAACTTAGGAATTCTAAGAGGGAGAAGTGCCTAAAGTTGCGATACTTTTTTTGTCATATGAAACTTTTAACTTAAGGCGCTTTAGAGCACTTCATGAACTTAAGGCATTACTTATCGTCTGATTTAAGTACGGCCAGGAAGGCTTTCTGTGGAATGTCTACATTGCCAATTGTTTTCATCCGTTTTTTTCCGGCTTTCTGTTTTTCAAGGAGTTTTCGTTTTCGGCTGATATCGCCGCCATAACATTTGGCCGTAACATCTTTTCTTAAGGCAGCGATGGTGGTTCGGGAAATAATAGTGCCACCGATGGCGCCCTGAATGGCAATTTTAAACATCTGGCGCGGAATTTCATCTTTAAGGCGATCGCAGGCATGCAGTCCCCTCTCTCTTGCTTTGGAGCGGTGAACAAGCTGGGAAAGTGCGTCAACACGCTCACTGTTCACCAGGATGTCAAGCTTGACAAGGTCGCTGGGACGATATTCAAGAAGCGAATAATCAAAAGAGCCGTATCCCTGGGTAATTGATTTGAGCCTGTCGTAAAAGTCATAAATAACTTCGGCAAGAGGAAGTTCGCATGTGAATTCGATTCTGCCCGGCATGGGATAATGGTAGTGGGTGTTTTCTCCACGGCGCTCCATGCATAATGTCATTACTGCTCCCATATACCGTTCTGGAATGAGTATGGTGGCCTTGATGTATGGTTCTTCAGTACGGGCTATAGTGGTTGGGTCGGGGAAATATGCAGGGTTATCAATTTCAATCATGGAGCCGTCCTGCAGATAGAAATGATAACAGACCGACGGCACCGTGAGTATGAGAGGTATGTCAAATTCACGCTCGAGACGCTCCTGGATTACTTCCAGGTGGAGAAGGCCAAGGAAACCACAGCGAAAACCAAAGCCGAGGGCTGATGAGGAATCTTTCTGGTATGTGAGAGATGCATCGTTGAGTGTTAATTTTTCAAGAGCAGAGGTCAGATCTTCGTATTCGTCAGTTGATATCGGATAAATGGAAGAAAAGACAACGGGTAGAATCTCCTTGAATCCGGGCAGGGCGGCGGCGCAGGGTCTGTCCTTGAGGGTAATGGTGTCGCCAGGCTTTGCATCGCTCACTGTTTTGATGCCGGCAAGAATATAGCCAACCTGTCCGGCACTCAATTCTTTTTGTGGCGCACGTGTCAGGTGGAACAGGCCAACTTCTTCAACTTTGTATGTTGACGTGTTGTTCATAAAAAGAATAGTGTCACCGGCCTTGACCCGGCCATTCATAATTCTGCAGGAAATGATTGTACCCCGAAAGGAATCATAGTTGGCATCAAAGATAAGCGCTTCAAGCGGTAAATTGGGGTCTCCTTCCGGGGGAGGAAGAAGGGTGACTATGGTTTCGAGAAGTTCTGCAACGCCTTTGCCTGTTTTTGCTGAAACCAGACAGACAGAGTCGCTGTCCAGTCCAAGATCGTCCTCGATCTGCAGGGTTATGGCTTCAGGGTCAGCGGAGGGAAGGTCAATTTTATTAATGACAGGAATGATTTCAAGTTCATTTTCCATTGCCAGGTAGAGATTTGCCAAGGTCTGGGCTTCGATCCCCTGGGAAGCGTCAATAAGGAGGAGTGCTCCCTCGCAGGAGGTCAGCGCCCTTGAGACTTCGTAGCTGAAATCAACATGCCCTGGGGTGTCAACAAGGTTCAGCAGGTATTCCTTGCCATCCTTTGCCTTGTAGGGAAGACAGATAGTCTGGCTTTTGATCGTAATGCCCCGCTCCCTTTCAATATCCATTGTGTCAAGAAGCTGATCCTTGAATTGGCGGTCTGTGACCATATTGCATGTCTGGATGAGTCGATCAGCCAGGGTTGATTTGCCGTGATCAATATGGGCAATGATACTGAAGTTGCGAATGTTATTGAGATGCATAGGTATAAATGGGGAATCTGTTTTTCTGGCGGAAAATATATTATTGGTGTACTATCAGTTGTTTTATCAATACTATGAACATGGATAGATGTCATGCATATAAAATGGCCTTCCTGGCTTGTCAAGGAGAAAGGACCATACGGTAAGTACTCTTTATGGCAAAAAGCGATTTAAAAAAAGTTTCAGATTCAATTGACGATCAGGAACTTTCGGAAAACGAAATCTACCACCCGCTGGTTTCTCTGCCGGATGACAGTAATCTTCCTGCAGTCAGTCAGCCGGGCCTGCATCGTTATCTTCAGGAGATAAGCCAGCACAAGTTGTTGACGCGCGAAGAGACTGAAGCGCTTGCAATTCGTTTTAACGAAGAGAATGACCCTGAAGCGGCCTATGAGTTAGTAACGGCAAATTTGAGGCTTGTTGTAAAAGTGGCAATGGATTTCCAGAAATATTGGATGCAGAATTTCCTTGATCTGATTCAGGAAGGAAATGTAGGTCTCGTCCAGGCTGTTAAGAAATTTGACCCGTATCGTGGCGTCAAGTTTTCCTATTATGCGGCTTATTGGATTCGTGCCTATATCCTCAAGTTCATCATGGATAACTGGCGTCTGGTGAAAATAGGAACCACTCAGGCGCAGCGCAAACTTTTTTTCAGCCTCAACAAGGAAAGAAAGCTTCTTGAGTCCCAGGGGTTTAAGCCCGAGGTGAAACTTCTGGCTGAGCGTCTTGGGGTGAAAGAAAGTGAAGTTATAGAGATGAGCCAGCGTATGGACAGCTGGGATGTTTCTCTCGAAAGTCCGGTTAGGGATGATTCTGATGACCAGCAGAAGAATTTTATTCCCTCAGGTGGCCCTTCCGTTGAAGAAACAGTGGCCGATGCAGAAATGAAAGAACGCATGGGCGAGATTCTTGATGTTCTGAAAACCACACTCAATGAGAAAGAGATAACTATCCTTGATACCAGGCTGCTGAGTGACGAGCCTCTCACCCTGCAGGATATTGCCGATAAATTCGGTATTTCGCGGGAACGGGTGCGGCAGATTGAAGCGAATCTGCTTAAAAAAATGAAAAAATACCTGGAACAGGAAGTTCCCGATATCCATAACTTCCTTGACCAGTATGATGATGAGCAGCATAAGTAAATCCATAGGCTTTTCGCTTCTGAAAAACAAAAAGTATTTTCCTACCACGAAGAGCACGAAGGACACGAAGACTGAAAAAATATTTACATCTTTTCTTCGTGTCCTTCGTCTTCTTCGTGGTGGTTTTTTTAATAGAGGCCGGGTTTCCCCGGTTGGTAAACTGAATAATGACACATTTCGAGTCAATCCTTGAGGTTGACCAGGTACATACACAATGAACGTCCCTTTACTTGATTTAAAAGCGCAGCTTGATCCAATTCGTGATGAGATTCAGGCGGCAATCAATACAACTATTGATTCTATCTGTTATATCCTTGGCCCGGAAATAGAGCGTCTTGAGAAAGATGTGGCAGCGTACTCCGGATCACTGGCCGGTGTAGGCGTGTCAAGCGGAACAGATGCACTTCTTGCCGCCCTGATGGCCATGGGTGTAAAGGATGGTGATCTGGTTCTCACCTCTCCCTATACTTTTTTTGCCACCATGGGCAGTATTCTTCGTCTTGGTGCAGAACCGTTATTTGTTGATATTGACCCGGTAACATTCAATATTGATCCTGAAAAGGCTGCAGCATTGTTGGATGATCCTGCCATAGCCCGGAGGGTAAAGGTTTTACTGCCGGTTCACCTTTATGGCCAGTGTGTTGATATGGCTCCGCTGATGGATCTTGCTCAGAAACATGGGTTGTTGGTATTGGAAGATGCTGCCCAGGCCATAGGAGCTGTCTATCCTGTTGTCCAGAATGGCGAGACTGTATGGAAAGCTGCCGGTAGTATTGGTGATGCCGGATGTTTTTCTTTTTTCCCAAGCAAGAACCTTGGCTGTATGGGTGATGGTGGAATGATAATTACCAGTAACCTCGATATGGCTGAGGAGCTTCGTATTCTCCGCGTTCATGGTGGGGCACCTAAGTATCATCACGGTGTTATCGGCGGGAATTTTCGTCTGGATGCGATACAGGCGGCTGTGTTGAATGTCAAACTTAAATATCTTCCAGAATGGCATGCTGCCCGCAGGAGAAATGCCGGCCGGTATCAACAGATGTTCACTCAGGCTGGAATTGTCGACAGCGGAGATGTTTCTCTTCCTGCCGCTGTTTACGCAGATAAGGCTGGGCCTCAGCCGACAGTGGATTATCACATTTATAATCAGTATGTGATTCGGGCAAAAGACAGAGATGCATTAAGGGACTATCTACTGTCACAAGGTATTGGGGTGGAAATTTATTATCCCATACCTCTTCATCAGCAGAAATGCGTCGCCCATCTGCCATTGAGTATAATGTCATATCCGGAATCTGAGAAAGCTGCCGCAGAAACTCTGGCTCTTCCTATTTATCCAGAGCTCACCGAAGAGATGCAGGAATACGTTGTTAACCGTATAGCTGCATTTTATAAGGCAAAGTAATCAGCCTCATATTCAAAAAGCGCTCATACGCCGCGCGACATTGGGAACCAATTGAGAGTAACGGCGATTATTCAAATTACAATTTCTTACAAGTGCATCATCCTTCAAGTTGTCCATGAATAGATCAGGGCGCATCTTCATTGTATTATTCACTTTCTTCCTGCTGTCAGCCTCGACATCGCGGGCTATGGATACTTCCGGTGTTTTTTATGGGGCCATTGTTCCTGATGAAGATATTGCGTCGGGAGCGAATGATAAACCGAAATGGATGGTTCTCTGGGAGTTGGGTAGAAAGCTCGTCCGGGAGGGTGAACTTCAGGATGCCGTTAAAGTCTATTCCCTTCTTCTCGTTCGGGAAAAGAATATTGACGAAGCCCGCTGGGAACTTGCACGAATACGGGTTTCTCTTGGTGAGCTTGACAAGGCAGCTGTTCTTCTTGAAACTATCCTCGAACGATCTCCCGACCAAATCAGAGCATTAAACGGGCTGGCTTCTATTTCGAAGTTAAACGGTCACCTTGACAGGGCTGTCAGTCTTTATCGTCATGTGGCAGATACTCTTGACCCTGAGAACTCTATCAGCCTCATGGGGTTAAGTCAGTCATTGCTGGCTTTGGGGAAAAAGAAAGAAGCAATTCCATACCTGGAAAAACTGGCTCAGGATGAAAGCGATATTCAATCCCGAAGAGATCTTGCTTTCAGTTACTATGAACTTGGTCTCTATGAACTGGGACGTCCCCTGTCAGCATCTTTGGCCGCAATAGAGAATGCTGATCTTTCCTACATTATTCTTGCCGCCAGACTTCATTCTCTGCTCGACAGGAAATCTCAGGCCGCACAGTACTGGAATCGCGTCGTCGCGGCTTCCCCCCAGGATCAGGAAGCGCATCTCTGGTTGTCTTCCTATTATGAAAAGAAAAAGCAGTATAAGGATGCATTGCGGCATTATCTTGTCCTGCATTCAATCAGCCCTGATGAGCCGAAGTATCTCTTCAGTATAGCCCGGGGGTATATGGCTGGGAACAACATGAAAGAGGCCCTTGCTTATCTGAATGAATATTTATCCCACAAACCTTTTGACAAGAAAGCTATAAGGGAACTTATAAATATCCATGTTGCACTGGGGGATGAAGGAGAAACACTCGCATCTCTTGATCGATATTTTGAGGTCGAATCCCACCCTTCAACGGGTCAGCTAAAGCAGGCGGCCAGGCTTTATGATGAGGTCGGCCGCTATCATGACGCCATTCCTATCTATAGGAAATTGCTGAAAAAAAATCCAAATGACAGGCAGATCCTCGCCACGCTTGCCAATGATCTGCTGGCAATCGGTGAAGATGAAGGTGCGTTGATTATCTTGTCGGATCTCGCCAGAATATCTCCCGAAAATAAAGAAATATATGTAGCAATGGCAGGTCTGCTGGCAAAGCTTAATCGTCATAATGAGCGAATTGCAATTCTTGAAGCAATTAATCTTCTGGATCCGGAAGACGATGATGTCACATTGGACCTGGTAATGTTGTACTCCCGAAAGGGTGATTTCGGTAAAAGTTTCTCCCTGTTTTCCTCAGTGGAGGATAAAGGTTTCGAATCACCTGCACTCCTTGAAAAAAGAGCAGCAGTCTTTCTCTTACATGGATTGGCAGAGCATGCCCTGCGTGATTATGAAGAACTTCTCCGAATTGATACAGAGCGTGATGATATCCGCTTGAAGAGTATACAGATCACTGGCTCCCTTGGGTTGAATTCCGCCCTGGAGAGTCATGTCGAGATCCTTATCTCAAAAATAAAGAGAACCCCTGATGGTGCAGGAGAACAGGGGGGGGGACTGCTGCATGGCGCTCTTCTGACAAGTCTCGGGGTTCAGGAGTATATCCGGATAGCAAACAGTTACAGGGACGCCGGGAGATATGAAACGGCTCTTGCAATGTATCGTGAGGCTGAACTGGAAAGCCGTGACAGTGAAAACTTCTGTTCTCTTGTCTGTCTGGAAAAGGCAAAGTTATACCAGGATCAGGGCATGAAGTTTGAAGCCGAACAGGCCCTTCGCATGGCCCTTCTTCAAGGTGACGACAGGTGGCGTGCCATGACTAATCTTGTTCAGCTTGGTCTTGATGGAAAAAATATGGGGGATGCCGGGTTATGGCTTACTCTCCTTCGCTATGTGACTTCACAGGAAAATATCAGTCCTTCTTTATCCCGGTCCCTTGAGATGCAGCGTCAGTTTCTTGAAATACTGTGGGATATTGCTGGGGGAAAATATCAGGCAGCAATCCGTAAGATAAAATCCCTTCAGGTTTCTCTTGCTGAGCATCAAAGTGTCTGGTTTGAAACACCGATTACCCGCTACCATACTGATATTGAACTGCTGCGTTCCTATATGGGGCTGGAGGAGTATGACCTTGCTCTGGCTTTGTGTCGTGACCTTATAGGAAGCAACAGGCTGCGCCTTCTTCCCCAGGTTTTTTTCTATAGGGTTTTGACAGAAACAGGGTCAGAAGAAGAGGCATCTGCTCAATTCGAAACGTTGCTGCGCATCGCAGGGCGGGACCTGGGGCAGCTGCTTGAACTTGCTTCTTATTTCCAAGAGGCGGGAGACCTGGAGTCCTTGAAAAAGGTTCTCACCGTCGCCCGACAGAAAGAGCCGGCTTCTTATAGGGTAATGATCGACCTGGCAAAGGTTTATGTTGATCTTAATGATTTTGCCGGCATCTACAGTGTTCTTGATCAGATGAAAAAAGATTTCCCTGGAAATATTCAGCTCAAAGGGATTGCGGCTCTTGTTTATTTCCAAAAGGGAGAAAATGAGAAAGGGCTTGAGTCCTGTGAGGCTGTATTGGCAATTCAGGAGTATCGGGCAGACATCCTTCTGCTGAAGGCCAGAATTTTGTGGCGCAGTCGCCAGCAGGATCAGGCACTTGAAGTATTCCATGACTATCTGGCAGTTACTGCAGAATCATTATTCAGAGATTCCGCAGCCGGGGAAGGAATTGAGGTTCCAGCTGATGTTGAGGATACGTTCTGGCAAAAAATTACCAGGGTTCCTGATAGCGATAATCGGTATATCGATAACGTGATGAGTCCTTCATTTGTCGGCAGTATTGAGAACCATGATGTGAGCCGGTTGGCGGTTCCGTTTTATGCTCTTTATCAATGGCAGAAACTGTTTTCAGAGGAACTCCAGGCCCGCAGGGCCCTTGCGCGTGATGAATACCTTGGAGCTTCCCATTATTTTTCACAAATGCTGGTAAAATATCCTAATGACCCAATACTTCTTTTTGATCTGGCTGAGACCTATTCTCATCTCGGCAGATCTGAAGATGAAGCCTTGTTGTATTCAAAGTTGCATATGATAGATCCCACGTATCCCGGATTGTCAGCTGCTGAGGAGCGTAACAGGCTGAAACTCCAGCCGCGTCTCATTGGAACTTATCGTTTCAGGAAAGAGGAAGGGTGGGACGGTTATAAAGACATAAGAGAAAGTTCTGTAAAAACAGGATATAATCGCTCTCTGGCTCCAGGTCAGAATGTTCAGGTTGAAATGTCCCATCACAGGTATACCGACGCTGAAAGTGAGGAGAGCCTGATGTCTAATCGGTTCTACGCTTTTTATCGGGGTAACATGTTTCATCGGGTTGATGTGAAAGTCGGCGCCGGTGTGGACGCTCTGGAAAACGATGAAGGGGATACCGGCCTGTTTTCCCTGGAAATGAACAGCCGCATTACAGATAAAGTGAAGGGCACGGTTAGTTATTATAGAGATGTTGTAACTGATACACTTGCCAGTCTGGGGAGAAATATTGTTGCCGATAAGGTGAAAGGCTCTCTTTCTTTTGACCTGTCCCAGTATTTCACCACAGGTGGATCCTATGACATGGATACCTATTCTGATGGCAATGAGTTTCACGGGTATTCTCTGTGGGCATCGGTGATTTTTATGACTGAGCCGGCGCTGCTTCGTTTTACCTATATGTATGATTTTCAGGACGCAAGGGAGGGGAACCAGGAAGATGGTCCTCTGTTGGCCGACGGTTTTTCAGACCTTGATCATCCCTACTGGTCCCCTAAAAATTATTGGGAAAACAGTTTTCATATTTACTGGCAACAACACATTCTTTCAGATATGCTGGAAAAGGAAGTACCGAGTTATTATACAGTGGAATATATACTAGATTATGACTCTACAGGACATGAGCGTCAGTCGCTCAAGGGAGGGTTTTCAGTGGAATTAACCTCTCATTTTATCCTGGAGTCTGCACTTGAATTTGTTTCTTCTGATAATTATCGCACTAAAGACCTGAGCCTCACCGCAGTATACAGGTGGTAAGAAGTAATCCGCATTATTCAGAGTATATTGAACGTATCCGTAAGTCTTTTGTTCACCATACAGAGAGCAAAGAGAAATTTTTTTTATTAGATGAGGTTACTCTGTGATCTCTGTGTGCTCTGTGGTTAGTTTATAGTTTTACCGGGTTCATCACATTACATTGAATAGTAATACATTTTTTATATGGAGATTTTTACATGATTGAACGAGTACACATGTCAAAGACAGGACATGCCAGGCTTCGCGAAGAGTTGACACGCCTGGAAAGAAAAGAGCGTATTGAGGTTATTAAGTCCATTGAAATTGCACGTGGTCATGGTGATCTCAAGGAAAATGCTGAGTATCACGCAGCCAAAGAGAGGCAGGGCCATGTTGAGGGCAGGATTATGGAACTTAAGGACAAACTCGGCCGGGCTGAAGTGATTGATTGCAGCAATGTTAATTGTAGCCGTGTTGTCTTTGGGGCTGAGGTGACGATTGTCGATCTTGAAACCGATGAGGAAGTGACCTATCAGTTGCTTGGCCAGGAAGAGTCGGATGTTAAAAACGGCACGATTTCAATATTTTCCCCATGGGGGAAAGCAATGATCGGTAAAAGTATTGGCGATGAAATTGCAGTAAAAACTCCCTCAGGGGTCAGACAGTTGGAGATTGTCGATATTCAACAGGGATCCACACCCTAATTTTCATGCGGGGGAGACTGTGGTCAACTTGTCATATTGGTGGCAAGTTGACAATGGGGAAGGTGGCTGTTTATTTGATTACAATGCCGTTCAGGAAAACATCACAAATTTGAACGGCGGCTTCGTCCAGCGTATAGTGGGGTTGCGGTGAAAGTATCCAGAGGCGTGTCATTTCGTCCAGGGCGCCAAAATAGGCTCTCTTGATAATGCCCGGCATGATTTCGGCACGAAAGACCCCTTCGTCCTGACCTTTGTGGATAATTTCTGAGACGATATCTATATATTCAACAAATTTTGTATTCCTGTACTCCTGAATGAATTCATTGCTCTGACGCAGTTCCATCTGGAGAACCACCACAAGTTCACGATGTTCCTTTAGCAGGTTGAGATGCTGTTTTGCAAAAAGCATCAGCATTTCTACGGGATGGGTTTCTTTTTCTAAAAGGAGTTTGGTCTTTAGGATAATTTTCCCTATTTCTTCTTCAAACAGAGAAATAAGGATGTCATATTTATTGTTGAAATAGAGATAGATTGTGCCATCAGCGACTTTTGCTTCCTTCGCAATGTCTGATATCCTGGCATTGAAAAAACCTTTGCGGGCAAAAACTTTAATTGCGGCCTGAGTGATCTTCTGATGCTTATCTGATACTCTCATGAGCGTGGGGATATAGAGTGCTTATTAGTGAATAGCGATTCAGTTTAGTGAAGCACAATATGTTTTATGGCAATCTTTGTCAAGTGAAAATGTTAGGGTAGCTTTTGGGTATAATATTATTTTCTGTCTTCATATAATGTTGACGTTTTGTGTTCAAATAAGACATATTGAGTTGAATAACAGAGCATAATGCAGTAGGAAAAGATAGAAATTGGGCAACTGTTCAGCGAAGAGCCCATGCGTGCGCTAAGCACCTTACTTCGGAATAGTTACTTTATTTTTACTGTTAACTATTGAGAAAAAAAGAGGAATTCTAATATGAAAGTACTCGTTGTAGGTTCTGGTGGAAGAGAACATTCCCTGGTCTGGAAATTGGCCCAGAGTAAAAAAGTAACTAAAATTTTTTGTGCGCCGGGAAATGCCGGTATTGCAAGCATGGCCACTAATGTCAATATCAGCGCATCTGATATTGACGGACTCATTGATTTTGCAGGTAAGGAAAATATTGATCTGACAGTAGTCGGCCCTGAGGTCTCATTGACACTTGGTATTGTTGACAGTTTTCAGAAGAAAGGGCTTCGTATATTCGGCCCGGATCAGAAAGCAGCTATCCTCGAGGGGAGTAAAGTCTTCACCAAGGATCTGATGGAAAAATACGGCATACCGTCAGGGACGTATAAAGTATTCACGGACAGGGTAAAGGCTCTTTCATATCTGGATGGAGTTACCGCTCCGATCGTTGTTAAGGCTGATGGTCTTGCAGCCGGTAAAGGTGTTATCGTTGCCCTGTCAATTGACGAGGCCAAAAAGGCTGTCGATCAGATTATGGAAGAAAAGGCTTTTGGTGATGCCGGCCACAGCGTTGTTATCGAAGAGTTTCTTGTTGGTGAAGAGGCATCTTTTATTGCATTTACTGATGGAAAGACTGTCCTCCCTCTGCCAACCTCCCAGGATCATAAGGCTGTTTTTGATGGGGATAAGGGGCCCAATACCGGTGGCATGGGAGCGTATTCGCCAGCCCCTGTCGTAACCGAGGCAATGCATAACCTGGTGATGGAACAGGTTATGTATCCGACGGTAAAGGCCATGGAGGCTGAAGGGCGGCCATATAAAGGTATGCTGTATGCCGGCTTGATGATTGATGGGGGAAAGGTCAAGATTCTTGAATTTAACTGCCGTTTTGGTGACCCCGAGGCCCAGCCCCTGTTAATGCGCCTGAAAACTGATCTGGTTGATATTCTTGAAGCAATAATAGATGAAAGGCTCAATGAGATTACTCTTGAAATAGATCCCCGTCCTACAGTGTGTGTTGTTATGGCATCGGGAGGATACCCTGGGTCATACGAAAAAGGAAAAGCAATCTCAGGGCTTGATGCGGCCGCTGAAGTGGAAGATGTCATGGTTTTCCATGCCGGAACGGCTCTCCAGAACGGTAATTTCGTAAACGTCGGAGGTCGTGTGCTGGGGATAACTGCAATTGGTGAAACCCTTCAGGATGCCATTGATAAGGCATATACCGCTGTCGGGATGATACATTGGGATGAATGTTACTTCAGAAAAGACATCGGTCAGAAAGCCCTGCAGCGAAAAAACGAGATTCCCAAAGTCGGTATTGTCATGGGAAGTGATTCAGATCTACCCATCATGACAGCAGCCCGTGACTTTCTCCTATCAATGGGTATTCCCTATGAAATGACGGTTGCCTCTGCCCATCGAACACCTGCGCGGGCCTGTGAATATGCGTCAACGGCCCGACAGAGAGGTTTAAAGGTGATTATTGCCGGAGCTGGTATGGCTGCTCATCTCGCTGGTGTACTGGCTGCCCATACTACATTGCCTGTTATTGGTATTCCGATAGATTCCTCTTCTCTCAATGGTCTGGATTCACTACTGTCAACTGTGCAGATGCCTCCTGGAATACCAGTGGCCACCATGGGTATCGGCAAGGCCGGTGCCAAGAATGGTGCTATTCTGGCAACCCAGATTCTTGCTGTCAGTGATGAATCTCTTGCCGAGAAATTACTGGATTTTAAAGAGCAGATGGCCAGAGAAGTTGAGGAAAAAGCCAGGAAGATTCAATGAAAAGCAATTAATAATTGATAATTGATAATTGATATTTTAGAAATACAGGAAGCTGCGAAAATAATTCATGGCGGTGGGGTGGTTGCCTTTCCGACTGAGACGTATTACGGCCTCGGGGTTGATCCGTTCAATCCCGAAGCACTTGCTAAATTGTTTACAATAAAGCAGAGGCCAATTGAGAAGCCCGTTCTCACTCTTATCTCCAATTCGGAGCAGCTTTCCCTTCTTACCTCGAAAATTCCTTCTCTTTTTTTGCCATTATGCGATTTATGGCCTGCCCCTCTTACTCTTGTTTTTGAAGCACTGCCATCATTGCCTTCCCTCCTGACCGGAGATACCGGAACTGTTGCAGTAAGAATATCACCCAATTCCCTGGCAACAGCTCTTGTTGATGCCTGCCGGCATCCAGTCACTGCGACCAGTGCCAATATCTCAGGAAAACCTCCGGCACTATGCCCAGATGATGTACGACTGTATTTTGGTGATGCGGTTGATTACGTTATTGAAGGTGGAGAAGCCATGGGTGGTATGCCTTCCACCGTTATTGGGATTCGTAATGATGAACTGACAGTGATTCGTGATGGTGTTATCTCTCTTCAGGAGATCATGAATGCTGTTGAACGGTTTCAGCACGCAGATAGTAATTCAGATAATTTCCTCCGAAAAAAATAAGTCTGGAATTAAAGGTTCATTTTTTTATATACTTGAATTGGTTATATTTTTTTAAAAAATCCTGATGGAGAAAGTAAATGAGTGACTTAATATGGGATAAGGAGTTCGCCCTGGAGCAGGCTGGTCAGGATGAAGAATTGCTGGCTGAACTTGTGCAGCTGTTTAACGACACCTCGGCTGAGGATTTGTCAAAAATTAAGGCGGCATTGGCCGAAGGCGATGCCCAGGGAATGGGAGATGCAGCTCACAGTATAAAAGGAGCTGCGGCCAGCCTGGGTATTGAGAATATAAGAAAGGCTGCTCACGAGGTAGAAACATCAGGAAGAAACGGAGATATAGAAAATGCCAGAGCAAGTCTGCCTGATCTGGAGAACCTCCTCGCTCAATTTGAATCCTTAACCTAGAGAAACGAAATGGCTTCAGCCAAAAGACTTATCAGTAAATTCACCGAGGTGAAGCCATTGCCGGCTGTAGCTATACGGGTGACGCAGCTGGCAAATTCAGAATCAACGACAATACAGGATTTTGAGGAAATCATTAAACTCGACCCTGTTCTTGTCATGCGGTTGCTTCGACTCGTCAACAGTCCTTTTTTCGGATTGACTTCCAAGGTAGAATCCATCTCAAAAGCTGTGGTCTTTGTTGGGCTGCAGCAATTACGCAATCTGGTCGCGGTTGAAGCTGCCCGGGATTTTTTCAGTGAAGCAAATGGCCAGTCAGAATTCCCGCGAAAAAATCTCTGGGTCAACTCAGCAACGGTTGCAGTGCTAGCCCAGCTCATATCAAGGCGTATTTTTGGCAAGAAAGGTGATGATGTCTTCCTGGCGGCAATTCTGCATGATATTGGGCTTGTAGTAGAGGACCAGGTTGTTCCCGATGAATTTCACAGCTCCTGCAGTGACTATGTCTCAGGAGAAAAACCACTTCTCTTTGTGGCTGAAGATGAAAAGATAGGGACAAATCATACAAAAATAGGGGAACTGATGGCCAGTGACTGGAAGCTGCCGGAAGATGTGATTCAGGCAATCCGTTTTCATCACGACCATGATACAAGTTATCCTGTCCCCAGTGTTATCAGTATTCTTCAGCTTGCAGAATTCATGACATGCAAACTGAAATATGGCGTGGTTTTTGATAAGATTGACCCTCTTCCTTCGTATCTTCAACAGCACCTGAAAGCGAAGATGGCCGAATATAAAGTACTGCTTAAGTCTCTGCCTGAGGAAATGAAAAAGGCCGAGGAATTATTCAAGGGAGCATAAATCGCTATTATGGATATCGAGTTTGATGATGTGTTTTCTGACTTTAGTGATGATGACAGCGCCGATCTGCAAAATCTCTATGATCAGTTTGTCCAGGTCCTTCCTGATACATGTATTGCTCTCTATGGGGCGAATAAGGTTGCCCATCCGTCTTTCCCGGAAGTCTCCGATGATGTCATTACTGCCCTGAAAGAGTGTACGCGGAAAGATAAAAAAATCGGCAGCTACAAAACAGATAGTGGCTTGTGGATCTATGGATACTATTTGGAAGATCATGACTTCCTGCTGGCATTTATTCTTCCTGACTCCCCTGACGACATAACAGAAAATCCACAGCTCAACACATTGTATTTTAATTCCTTCCGACTTGTTTCTTTACACGAACGCCAGGAACAGCAGGAAATAGAAAATCGTCAGCTAAACCGTAATATTGATATGTTAAACCGGCAGCATATCCTGCTGCAGGATGAAAA